>DAIUDO010000134.1:0-5963 GCA_036845585.1 Meiothermus sp.
TCCGCATGGAAATGCAGGTCATCGCCGAGAACATCACCGCGCTGGCCCAGCGTTCCGCCGAGATTGAGTCGATCACCAAAGTGCTCGAGGATTTCGCCTCGCAGACCAACCTGCTGGCCCTCAACGCCTCCTTCGAGGCGGCCGGTGCCGGCGCTGCTGGCCGCCGCTTCGCCATCGTGGCTGACCAAATCCGCAAGCTGGCCGAGGAGTCGGCCCGCGAAACCAACCGGGTTAGCAGCCTGGTACAACAGGTGCAAAGCGATATCGCCCGCGTGGTGGGGCTGGTGCAGGAAGGTGTGCGCGAGGTAGAGACCGGCTACGGCGTGGCCACCACCGCAGGGAACCGCCTGGAGGAAATCGCCCAGCTCGCCGCTCAATCGGCCAGCCTGGCCCAGGAAATCTCTGGCCTCGCACAGAGCCAGGCAGCGGTGGTGGAACGGGTGGACCAAGCAGTGCAGAAAATTGCCCAAACCGCGCAACAAACCGGAAACGAAAGCCGGGAAGGACGCCAGTCTGCCGAGGCCATGCGCCTTCTGGCCGAGCAGCTTTCGCGTAACCTGGGCCGCTTCCGCCTCCCCGATTAGGAGCCCGTATGTCCGCCACGACCATACCCGATCTGCTGCAAAGCTTCCTCGACGAGGCCTGGGAAACCGTGGTGGTCTTCGAGCAGACCCCCGAGTTCCTGGCCATTGGACGGCACGAACCCCTGGTAGTGATGGCCCATCGCCTTAAGGGTTCGGCTGGTTTGTACGGATTTCCGCAAACCTCCAACCTGGGGGCCCTGGCCGAGCGGATTTTGGAAGGCGCGCCCTACTACACCGAGGTACAGCAGGCCAAAGTAGCTGAGTTCATGAGCCAGGTGACGGCGGTGCTGATAACCGCCCTGGAAAACATCGCCATCCACGGCAAGGAGGGCCAGGTGGGCCTCGAGCTGGGCCGCCTGGGGGCTGCGAACCTTATCGCGGAGCTCACCGCAGACAACCCCGAGGCCTTTGCCCCGCGGGTCCCCGAACCCAGTGAAGAAGCCTCACCACCGACCAACCCCCAGATGGGTGTGGTCGAAGAGCTGCAAAGGTTCTACCAGCAAAACGCCGAGTTCTGGGAATTTTTCGCACCCGAGACTCTGGAAAACCTCGACCATGTCGGTAATGCGCTGGTCAGCCTCGAGGCCGGCGGCGAAACCGGCGAACACCTGCGGGCCTTGTTCCGGGCCATGCACACCGTCAAGGGGGCCGCCTACTCGGTGGGCTGCAAGCCAGTGGGCGCTTTTGCCCACCAGCTCGAAGACCTTCTGGTAGAGGTACGTGAGGGCCACAAAACCTGGGATCAGGAGACTGCCCAGCTGGTGCTCGAGGGTTCGCAGGTGCTGGGGAAAATGATCGCGGTGGCCGAAGGTAAAGACCCTGAAGCAACCCAAAGCCTGCCCAGCCAACTTTATCAGCTACAACAGCGTTTGGCGCTCTTGCTGGGGCAAGAGGCCCCCACCCAGCCCCTTGCGCCTCCGGCCCCCACCGCGCCCAGCCCCACACCGGTCAACCCATCGGAGCGGTCCCGCCCAAGCAATACCGCCTCGGTGCGGGTCAGCCTCGAGCGCCTCGATGCCCTGCTCAACATCGCCGGCGAAACCCTGGTGACCCGCTCCCGCCTAGAACTCCTGGCCCAGCGCTTCGAGGAGATGGATCACCTTTTGGAAAGCGCCCGCCAACGCCTTCTGCGCACCACCGCCGATTTCGAAGCCCGCTACCTCAACCCCCGCCTCTCCCTCGCGCAGGAAACCCCCCACCCAGCACCGGCTGCCCAGACCCAGAGTGGCATGGGAAAAACCGTACAGGAATTGTTCACCGAGCTCGAGTTCGACCGCTACGACGACCTCAACATCCTGGCCCGCTCCATCCAGGAGATGACCAGCGACCTGGCCGAAGTGCGCAACACTTTGAATGAGCAGCTCAAAGCTTTCCGCCAGGAAACCGAGCTGTTTGGCAAGCTATCCCAGGACTTGCGCAACGAAGTAGGCCGAGCCCGGCTGATCCCGATTGGCCGCCTTTACCAGCGCCTGACCCGCCAGGTACAGCAAATTGCGGGGGGCAAACCCGTCCAGGTAAAGTTCCAGGGTGAGCAGGTCGAGATTGACTCGGTACTGCTCGACGGCCTGTCCGAGGCCTTGGTACACCTGGTCAACAACGCCGTCATCCATGGTCTGGAAAGCCCAGAAGAGCGCCTGGCCAAGGGCAAGGAGGCCCAGGGCACCCTGACCATCCGCACCCAACAACAGCGCAACACCCTGGTGTTGGAAATCAGCGACGATGGCCAGGGCATCAACCTGGAGGCCGTCAAGCAAAAAGCTGTGGAAAAAGGCCTGCGAACCCAGGCCCAGGTCGATGCCCTGCGCCCGGAAGAGGCGGTTCAGCTCATCTTCCTCTCGGGGCTCTCGACGGCCTCGGTGGTTTCCGACGTGGCCGGTCGCGGGGTCGGCATGGACGCCGTTGCCAACATCATCCGCCGTTTGCGCGGTGACCTGACCGTAGAGACCCGCCCTGGCCTGGGTACCACCTTCCGCCTGCGCATCCCTCAGAACCTGGTGGTCTCGGACCTCCTGCTGCTCCAGGTGGGTGGCCAGACCATGGCCCTTCCCCGCGAAAGCCTGATCACCCTTCTCAGCGCACCCGTCGAGAGCCAGGAGATCGCTCACGAAGGCAACCTTTTGCCCATTAAGCCGCTTAGTGCGCTGCTGGGACTACCCCCGGTACCCCAGGACGAGTACGCCCTAGCGGTGGTCGAAGGGCGCGGCGGGGATTGGATCGCCCTGGCCGCTGAGCGCTTTATTGGTCTACAGCAAGCGCTGGTCAAGCCCCTCGCCGCACCCCTTTCCGAGCTACCCCACCTGATGGGTGCCACCGTCTCGGCCACCGGTGAGGTTATCCTAGTCTTGAGCCCCAGCGGTCTGCTCTCGTTGAATACCTCGGTGCCCATCGAGACCCGTATCGAGACCAGCAACACCCGGCGCTTTCCAGTGTTGCTGGTAGACGACTCGCTCTCGGTGCGCAAGGTGGTCGCCCAGATGCTGCGCAAAGCCGGACACCAGGTGGTCACGGCCTCAGATGGTCAGGAGGCCCTCGAGCTGCTCGAGCAGCAAGCCTTCCAGGCTGTGGTCACCGACCTCGAGATGCCCCGCATGTCGGGCTTCGAGCTGCTGGAGGAAGTACGCCGCCGTCCACATCTCGCCCACTTGCCGGTGGCCGTTTTGACCACGCGGGCCTCCGCCAAGCACCGCGACCTGGCCGTCGAGCTTGGTGCAAATGCCTACCTGACCAAGCCTGCCGACGAGGTAGAATTGAATACGTTTTTGCAGGGAGTCTAGCTTGCAGCAGTTATTGAAAGGCCCAGCTCCACCAAGCAAAACAAACCCTCACATGGGCGCTGACGAACTTTATCGGCAATGCTACTGGGCTGAGGAGATTCTTCGATGAAGGCATTGATCCTGACCGGTCAACCCAAGCGAGGCATCGCGCTCAAAGATAGCTTCTCCTTATCGGGATTTGAAGTCCAGGTCGAGGACAGCGCCCTCTATGCCATGACCCTGTTGGAGCGCAGCCGCCCCGATGTGATTGTGAGCACCGCCTCCCTCAGCGACCTTAGCGGCAAGGAGTTTTTTGACATGGTGCGCTCCGATCCCCAGCTCGCCCTGGTACCTTTCGTGCTGCTAGACGACAACGCCACCACCCCCGCCAGCGACCTGGATTTGATCCTACCCCTCGAGACCCCCGTGGCCGAAGTGGTGCGCAGCGCGTACAAGCTGATCCTCGAGCTCACCCGCAAGACCTACATCTCCGAACCAGCCAACCCTGTTGCCCAACACGGCATTCAGGGGCAGCTAGGCGATATGAGCCTGTTTGAGCTGGCCCAGTGGCTGGCCAAATCGGCCAAAACGGGACGTTTGCGGGTCGAAGTTGAAGGAAGCAGCGCCAGTTGGCTCTTCAGCAAAGGTCAGTTAATCCACGCCGAGTACGACGGAAAAAGCGGCGAGGATGCTGTTTTGCACCTACTGCTGCAGGCAGAAAACCAGCAAAAAGGTCATTTTCACTTTGAGCCCCTAACCGAGGCCGATTTCTTCCTGGAACCCGTCACGATCCGTAAAAGCACCGACCAGCTTCTGCTCTCGCTGGCTGTAGAGATGGACCACCGGCAACACCGCATCAACTAGAGCGATCCCGAAATACCGCCCAACGCCCTCAGAGCCCAAAACTGCGCCAGGCTCGCTTGCTGTCGGGGCATTGCCCTTATCCAGAAGTTGCGCCAAGCAGCCTACCAACATACTTGTGGCAAACCATCCAAAACGAATTGGGCCACGCTCAGCCTGCCGTTGATTGAGGTTAAGGCTGACTCTCCGACGTCGTTGTGAGGGGTGCCATTGACACTGGACCCCTGGTTCGTAATGGTTACACATCACTGGTCGAAGCTGGTTGTAGCCCTACTATTGAAGCAGTTATGCAAGGAGCCAAGGTTCTAGTTGTTGACGACAGCACCAGCGTACGCAAGGTGTTGGAGCGTTTGTTATCTACCCGCGGTCTGGTTGTCACGACCAGCGAGACTGCCGAACAAGGCCTCGAGGCCGTCAAGCAAAATACCCCCCATCTGATCATCGCCGATGTGGTCATGCCGGGCATGAGCGGCTTTGAGCTGTGCCAGATGCTCAAGTTAAACAGGGCCACCCAGGGCGTGCCCGTCATCCTAATTTCAGGCATCATCAACGAAGGGGTCATCGCTCAGGCTCAGCAAGCTGGGGCTTTTGACGTGGTTTCCAAGCCTTTTACCCCCGACGACCTCTTCCCTAAAATCGAACGTGCACTCAATGCAGTCCCAAAAGCAGCCCCTACAGTCAGCGAGCCCACCCCGGCACCCGCACCCATGCCCGCATCGCCTGCGCATTTAGCCTCAGCAAGCCCATCTGCACCCACTGTCCCTGTTCTACCTCCGATCGCAGCAGCGCCTAACCAGAGCGAACCCCTGCCGGCTCCTCAGCCAGCTGCCGAACCCATGCCCTCCACACCTCCAATGACGGCCACTACCTCAAGCCGCCCGCAGCCCCTGTTGGAGGAGCTGCGGCCCTTCCTGGACAAACCCGAGATTGAGAGTGTTTTGGTGATAAACCATATGGGCAAGCTGCTGGCTTGGGTAGGCCAAACCATTGACGAGCCCGACCTGCTAGCAACCTACCTGCGCACCATGCTGTCCATCTCCGGCGTCATGGGCGAAAAATACCATTTTTCTTCCATTCAAAGCTTCAGCCTCGAGTACCCTGGCAAAACCCTCATGGTAAACCGTATTAGCGATACGTCGTCGCTGGTGCTCATCCTGCGCGGCACTGGAGGAACCGGGATAGTTCGCTACCTGGTGCTCAAACAAATGCCGCAGCTCAAAGCAGTGTTGGGCCAGTAAGTACCGCTAAAAGTGCCCTCGGAGTGAGGCTGGTTTCAGAGCAAGTTCGGCCTTCCAACACCGATATTTGCAGCTGTCACCCTTGCTGCTGTGATTCACGTGATGGCCCAGGGGCAGGTCTTATGCTGCATCCCACAAACATCTCATACCGGATTCAAGAGGCAATCTTTTTAAATCCTAGTGTATGCCCCTCCATATCGGTCGGCGAAACAACCGAATCTGGTATCAAAGCGGTATTTTCGGCCCTGACGCATACAGCACGTTTTTGTGCCAACCAAAGTGGTGACCTCGAGGGTGTTGACAGAATTTGAAGTATTCGGTACTCTCTTCGTTGCGCCCCATGAAGATGGAGGTGCGAGGATCATGAAAAAGGGGTAGTAGGGGAGATAAGGAGAGGCATCCTAGACGGCGATCTATTGCGAAAGCGATGGAGGGTCTATGGACTGAAGTCTAGGGTGACTGAATAGACCTCATACCTGGGGGTAACTCCAGGTAGGGAATAAAGGTCAAGATAGAACGGGCACACG
>DAIUDO010000135.1:0-5950 GCA_036845585.1 Meiothermus sp.
CTGCTCGAGCGAAACCTGGGCATCGTTCACCGCAACCTGGAGCTTCTGGACGGTTTTTTCCAGCGCTGGTCACAAGCCATGACCTGGGTCAGGCCTGTGGCTGGGCCCATCTGCTTTCCGAAACTGCAGCCTTCAATCTCCTCGGCGGCTTTTGTGCAGGATCTGGTAGATCGGGAGAGTATCCTCATGGTTCCGGGCGAGGTCTACGACCGACCGGGCTTCGTGCGGATGGGCTTTGGCCGCCAAAACATGCCCGAAGCTTTGGAGCGACTGGAAGCCTACCTCAGGGCAAGGCCATAAAAAGCTGGATGGTGTAGGGCCCAATCTGAATCGGCTGGTTGAGGTATTCGCGTCCCACCGGCAGCGAGAGGGCAAACCCGGTTCTGGGGTCGCGCAGGTGGACAATCCACATCCCCTCCGGCAGGCCCGTCCACAGCACCACCCCCCTGGCATCGCTGACGCGCATAGCGGGCCGGATGCTGGTTGGCATCGGGCGGCCATCGGAACTGCGGCGACCCAGGGTCGAGATCAGGCCCTCGGCAGGCTTGTTCTGAATCTGGACTTGTATTTCGATGGTGACACCTGCTCCTTTGGGTTCCTCGGGCTGGCGGGGGGGTGGAATGGGTGCCGGCTGGGCCAGGGCCAGACCGCTGATCAACAAAACAAGCAACAACTGCATAGGACAAGCATAACCCCAGAGACTGAGGGGCCTCTGGGGCGAGATTAAGCCTGGGATTTAGAGCGGTTTTCACGAACAAGCGGTCAGGTTCACCTTGAAAAAGACAATCCAGACCGCTTGAATGACTCCGCCGGAGGGCGGCGTCATTGTGAAAATCGCGATAGGCTAGTAATTTGTCTTCACGTAGTCTACTGCTGCCCTTGCATCCACCAGACCATAGCCAAACTGTCCCGGAATCGCTGCCGAGTAGTCTGGCTTTGCCGACTGAGCGGTGAGGGTGGCGTTGGCGGTCTGCTCGAGGGCTACCCGCACCTGCAAGGGGGTCAGGTTGGGTTTGGCGCTGAACATCAGGGCCACCACGCCGGTCACGTGGGGTGCGGCCATCGAGGTGCCTTGCAAGAAGCCGTAGGGGTCGCCGGGGTTGCCCTGTTCTTGGGGTATGGTGGAAAGAATTGCGTTGCCGGGGGCAATGACGGTTACGTAGGGGCCGCTGCTCGAGAAGGCCGTGCGCAGGTTGTTGGCGCTCATGGCCCCCACCCCAATCACGCCCGCGATGCTGGTGCTGTTGCGCACCGGGTCGGAGGGGGGGTTGCCGGCGTCAAAGGAGTTGCCAGCCGCGAACACGTAGACGTGCCCCTTGGCGGTTCCGTACCGGAGCACATCCTCAAAGGCTTTGCTCTTTTGCGAGCCGCCCCAGGAGTTGTTGGAGACCTTGGCCCCGCAGTCGGCCACATATTTGAGGGCCCGGGTCAGCATGTAGACCGTTCCACCAAAGTAGGTGAGCCCCTTCACGATCAGAAGTTTGGCCTCGGGGGCCACCCCCACCACGCCGCTGTTGTTGGCTGCCGCCGCTACAGTGCCGGCGGTGTGGGTACCGTGGCCGTTGGTGTCGGTGGGGTCGGAGTCCTCGTTGGCAAAGTCGTAGCCGTGCAGACCTGGACAGACCCGGCTGCTGGGGTTGGGGTTGCGCCACAGGTTGGGGGCCAGGTCGGGGTGGGTGAGATCGGCGCCATCGTCAATGACCCCCACCAGCACGCCCCGCCCGGTTGCGCCGTCGGCCCAGGCCGCTGGGGCTCCGATGCGGTGAATGCCCCACAGCCACGGCACATTGTTATAGGTAAAGACCCCTCGCAGCACGATGGTGAGAGGAAGCGGCCCAGCCAGGGTGGTGGCCAGGGGGGTGCCTACTGCGGGCCCGGTGGTCACGGTACCGACAAAGTTGAAGGTGCGGGTCTGGGTGCCGCTGGCATCTACCAGGCTGGTGTTCTGGCTGATGCCAGTGAGGGTGGCGGTCCAGGTACCGCTCGAGCAGGTGGCATCGCAGGGGCTGCTGCCCAGGGCGGTGGGCTTGAGGGTGAAGGGGCCGGCGTAGTTGCCGCCGGTTTGCAGAGTACCCTGCCCCAGAAGGTTCAGGTCGGGACTAAGGGCTACCACCACGCTGATACTGGCCCCAGTAGAGGAGACCTGGGCTGCTACTGGAAGGTCGGTGGTGCCCACGCGGATGCTGGCCTGCACCACCCCACTGACCCGCAGGCCGCTGGGGTTGTGGGCTCCTGCTGTGGCAAAAGCATCACCGGGCGGAACCTGGGTCAGATAGGGGTCGGAAGGGCTGAGTTGGGCTGAGGGGCCGGATGCCCGGCTGACCCGCACATTCTGGCGCTCGTTGGGAATCCAGAAGTTAGGTTCGGCGTACTCTACGCCAGCCTGAGTGGCATATTGATCTATAAACCGTTGCTCCTGGCCTTTGGGGACACTGACCAGGGCCAGGGTACCCCAGTCGTCGCTGCTGGTGCTAGCCTTGACCTGACTACCCGACAGGGCCGACACCGAACTCATCGAAACGCCCCCGCGGTACTTGACCAGAATTTCCCCGGCTACAGCCAGACTACCGCCAATAGCGGTCAGGTCGGGCTGCCCTTGGGGTGGCTGGGCTTGGCGGGAGGTGCCACAGGCGGCGAGAAGGATTGCGGCCATGCTCAACAAAACCATCTTTTTCATCCTCATCACCCTCTTAGTTGCCTGTCTGGAAGGCAAAGACCTCGCTGCCGGAGAAGCGGTAGCCCTTCTCGAGCGACTGTACTAACCAGGTCGAGCCGGGCGACCAGCCGGTCTGGGGCACGTACCCCACAGAGTTCAGAAAAGCTTCCGCCATTCGGCCCCGCCAGTCGTTGACCCTGTTGCTCTGGTGAGAGGTCTTGCGGAAAGCGTTGAGCGTGTTCAGATCAATGTATCGAGCGGCCAGCTGCGCATCGGGGTCTACCGAGATGAAGTCAATCATCTGTGCGTTTTCGTCTGCGGCCACATCCCAGAAATAGACCTTGTTCGGCTCGAGTTTGATCTGATAGATGTTCAGAAAGGTCTCGGGGGTGTAGGTGGTCAGGATTGGGGCGCTGGTATCGCCATCGTAAAGTGTCACTGTATAAACCGCCGGACGATCGACCGCTTTCCACGACAGGCGAGGATTGCGACTGACGTTGGTAGCGCCATTGGCCGGGGTTTGCAACACCGGCACGGCCATGAAGTCGGCCTTGCTGGCGTTCAGGTTGGTGCCATTGAACCAGCGGTACACCACCGAAAATGCGGCCAGGTTGCCGTCGTCATCGAATTTGAGGGCCTGGCTTTCGGTGGCGAGGGTCTGCCCTTGTTTGCCCGCCGGAATCTTGTAGACCCGTAGGTTGCGCGGCCCAGCGCTGAAGTCGAGGTAGGTACCCAGGGTGATGCTTCCCCCGGTAACCGAAGGCTCAAAGGACACTCTGGTGAGCGACAGGGCATTGCCGGTAGCGCTGAAGTCGAAGCCGCCCGAGGCGAGGGCTGAGGTATCGTGACTAAAGGGAATCGCGGCTATGTTGGGATTGCTGGCAGGGTCGAAGTTCTGCAATCGGATGGGGTCGGCAAGGTTGGTGATCTGGCCGCTGTTGATGAAGGTTTTGACCTGCGGCAGATAGGCGAACTTGCTCCAGTAGATCTCGTTACCGTCCGGGCTGATGCCGTTATAGTTGCCGGCCCAGACGAAACCTTCGGTAGCAAAGGAGTTGAAGCTGCTGATGACCGGCATCAAGAAATTCCCACCAGCCCCACTAATGACGCCCTGGATACCCCGGTAGGTGAGCAGCCCAGTCTCACCGGGGCGCAGGGGCGTAGCGGCTAGACTGAGGCCCGAAGGGCGCGTACCGTTGCAAGCGCTGGGCGAGGTTCGGTTGGGGGCACCGCTGCCTGGCAGGGGCGTACCGACCACAGGGGTGGTTCCGTCGGTATCTACCAGCCGTCCGGTAATGCAGCCAAAACGTGGAGAGGCCACGGGGTTGAGGGCTTGTGGGCCACCGGGCAGGTAAATGTTAAGCTCACGGGAGGCACCCAGGTTCGACACATAGGCCGAGAGCGGCACACTGTCGTAGCTGAGGGCCCGCAGGCCCATGCTGCCGGGGGGTGGAATCACCATAATATCGAAGCCCAAGGGCTTGCCCTTGACTGGAATTTTGAATGAGCCATCCACTCCGCTGGTAGCCCGGGCTTTGACCTGGCCGAAATTCAACAGGATGGTTGCGCCTGCCAGGGTATTGCCCCCAGAGCGGGCCGTCTGGTAGACCCTGCCTTTGATATGCGAGATATTCACCCGCACCTTGGTGCTGCTGCTTTGAACGCTGCCGTCGCTCATGGTAGCGCGGGCAGTGAACACCAGTTCGCCGTTCTGGTCTACGTTGAGATTGACCTCCTGAAAAAAAGGCGCGACCAGATCTTCACCGATCTTGCGGCTGCCCTCAAAAAACTCCACCTTGCCAACCTGGCCGTTTACCTCGGCTGAGAGCTGGATGCTGCCTTCTTCGGTCACCTCAAAAAGGCTGCTTTTAAGCTGAAAAGTGTTTGAGGGCTGATTGCCACAGCCAACTAGCACCAGACTGCCCAGCAAGCCTACCCACAAAGCCCTGTTTAGCATGGAACCTCCTGGCTTGTCGTCAAAGAAGCTTCAGGTTTACCAGACCGGTAAGTTTAGATTCGGGTGCGAACTACCTCCCCGCACACCTGCGTGATTGACATTCCAACTATATCCCTTTGTTAACAAAAAATTAAATCGTTACCTGCGTAACTTCAATCCGTTACGTGAGGTGACGGTTTGATACTGGCTGAACCGGTTTTTATTGTTGATTACAAGAATCTGTAAGTAATGGATTGTTACGGCCAGAAGCCACATAAGTGCGGGATTAGCACTGGATTAAGTTGCTTGAATTTAAAATAATTGCTAGTCGGGGTGTTGGTGCAGAACCTTCTCAATAGCCCGAGCAGAAGGTCAAAGCAATTCCAGCGATTGCAGCCGCTCTGCATAAACGGCCCTGGCTCGCTCGGCCAGGGGGGTGGTAAGAATTCTGCGAAGAATGGCTGCATCGGTGGTTTTGTCGTACCAGAGGTTGAATACTTCCACCAGCGTGGGGTTGTGGGCAGGGGCTGCAATTTTCTGGATGGCTTGATGCTGTTGAATCAAACCGGCCTCGAGCACCCTGGCATAAAACCCCGGACGCTGGGCCTGGCGGAACTTCTTGACGAACTGGGGGTCGTTCATGCGAGAGGCTAGCGTGGCGCAGGGAATACGGGGGGCGGATACTTCAAGCAGCACCGGACCAACCCGAAAACGGTCGCCGATGCGTACAGGTTCTGGGCCGAAGCTCGAGAAGGTCAGGTTTTCACCAAAAGTGCCGGGTTGCAGCGGCTCGCCTAACTGTTCAACCCACCAGTCGTAGTCTTCGGCACTGTACACATACACTGCCTGGTCGGGGCCGCCGTGGTGCTCCCGGTCGTCTATGTGGTCGCCCAGCAGCCCTAAAGCCGTAACCTGGGCGGTCTCAACCCTTGCTTTGTAGATGCCGGTGGTGGTGGCGCGATTGCCAATCTGCAGGGGCTGGGGTTTGCCCAGGTTGATGGAAATGAGCTGCATAGACTACACTTTACAAGGTCAGGATACGACTGCGTCCGCCTCGATCTCCACCAGCATCTCGGGTTCGACCAGGCGGCTCACCTCGAGCATCGTAGAGGCCGGCCGAATGTGGGTAAAAAACTCTCCGTGCGCTCGGCCCACTTCCCTCCAGTCGCGCTCGATGTTGACTATATAGATGCGGGTGCGAACCACCTGCTCGAGGCCAGCCCCGGCTTTTTTCAGCGCTGCATCGATGTTGCGCAAAATCTGTACGGTCTGGGTGTAGGGGTCGTTCAGTCCCACAATGTGTCCCTCCGCGTCGGTCGCGGTGGTTCCTGCTACGTGAATATAAGAGCCGACCCGCA
>DAIUDO010000136.1:0-1101 GCA_036845585.1 Meiothermus sp.
CAAGACTGCAACCGAGCCGGCCGCCTTGCCCAGAGGACTGCGGTGTTCCCTGAGAAAACAGCGCGCACACCTGACCGGTTTTCTACGGGCATCAAGGCCATGGAATCGGTACAGACCTGGGTAAACCATGCTCTGTTCGGCAAGCACCGCCGCCTTGCGAACCGCTCGGCTTTCCGCATTCCCCCCAGGGCAATTTCCGGCTAATATATGGTTCGTTATGCGCGTCATCGTAATTGGTGCCAGGGCGAGTTTGCTGGCGCAAGCCCAGACCCGCTGGGTAATGGAACGCCTGAAGGAAAACTGGCCCGAGACCGAGTTCAAGATACGCACCGTGCAGTCCAAGAATGCTTCCGAGGCCGGGGCCGCCGAAGCCCTACGACAGGCCCTCAGCAAACGCGAAGTTGATATTGCCGTGTACTCGCTCAAGCATCTGTCCACGCAGGAGGTACCTGGTCTGCATCTGGTGGCCGTCACCAAACGTGTAGAGCCCCGCGAAGCCCTGGTGGGTCTGAGCAGTAAGCGCCTCGAGGATCTGCCCCAGGGTGCGGTGGTGGGGGTCAACAGCCTGCGGCGCAAAGCCCAGCTCCTGGCCTACCGTCCCGACCTGAGCCTGCGCAACCTCGAGGGCGATGTGGACGACCGCCTGACCGCCCTGGGAACCGGCGAGTACGATGCAGTGATTATTGGTGCAGCCAGCCTGCTACGGCTCGATTTACGCAACCGCATCGACCAGCTCATCGACCCCGAGATTATGCTGCCAGCCCCCGGCCAGGGTGCTCTAGGTCTCGAGGTGCGGCTAGGCGACGACTGGGCCGAGGAGCTGGCCTACAGCCTCAACCACCGGGCTTCCTTTGCTCGAGTAGCGGCAGAAAGAGCCTTTCTGCGCAGCCTGGGTGCAGGCGATGAGTGCCCCGCAGCCGCCCTGGCAACCCTGGAAGGCGACGACACCCTGGTCTTGCAGGGCCTGGTCAGCTCCCCCGATGGCCGCGAGCTGATCCGCGCCGAGATTGAAGGCGACGCCGAGGAAGCAGTCGAGCTTGGCCACGACCTGGCCCAGGATCTGCTGGCCGAAGGCGGGCGGGAGCTGCTGGGAGCCGTACA
>DAIUDO010000136.1:1201-5942 GCA_036845585.1 Meiothermus sp.
CTAAAGCGCGTGGGATTCTTGCTTCACGAAGCCGTGCCGCGACTGCTGGTGCGGTCTAACCAGCCCTCCACAAGCGTTTTGCGTCTCGGTATGCCCTACCGAGACGGTTCGGAGCAATTGGTGTGACGCTTGGTTATCGCGCCCTACTGCGCCCCAAAAGCGCTAGAAGTTTTACCCACCGCGCTCGGCGGTGGAAGCCCATACCTCTTTCAAGCGTCGTTGCCGAGTGGCCTCAGCACGACAACTCTGCCACAAACCTGCTGCCTACCATGCTTTGTGCGCAAAACCGGGCGCACGCGGGGGCTCCGCATCCCACGCTTGCAAGACGTGGGCTTTGCAGCGCCCCACACCCACTTTCTGTAAGCATCTCGCTGGGACGTATTGTGGGGACTTCAAAAAGATCCGTGCTAAAAAGCCTCAGAGGCTATCTTTTTGAATCTAAGATGGGACTTGCTGCGCTAAATCACTTTCGGGCCGTCAGCGGGCGGTAAACTGAATCTTGATTTACGGACTCAGGATTATAGCTTTACCCCTCCTGGCTGGATATAATGGATGGCTGAGAATGAAGATGAAGCGTCTGACCAAGCAGCGCAGAGCCGTACTCGAGGTGGTTCGCCGTGCCAAGGGCTACCACCCCGACGCCGCTTGGGTTTACAGCGAAGTTCGTAAATCCGTGCCCAGCATCAGCCTGGGCACCGTCTACCGTACCCTGGATGCCCTGACCGAGGAGGGCTATCTGGTTCCCCTCTCCCGCCCCGGCGAGGCCCTGCGCTACGAGGCCAACCTGGATGGGCATCTACACATGATCTGCCGCCAGTGTAACGAGTTCTTCGACATCGTGCATCCCCTGCCCGACCTGTTGAGCGGGGTCAAGGCCCAGTACCCCGAGTTCGAGATTGACCATGTACAGGTCGAGTATCAGGGGATTTGTCCGCAGTGCAAGGGCAAGCACTAGAGCGGCCACCGGCTATTCATCGCTTTATTGAAGGATTAGCCGCACCAGTTCCTCGGGCTGCTCCTGCTGGGGCAGGTGCCCACAGCCGGGGATGATGTGGAGTTGCGCACCGGGGATCCAGGCGGCCAGCCGCTTTCCCGCCTCCAGGGGAATCGGCAGATCCTGTTCGCCCCAGACGATGGTCGTGGGCACTTTGATCTGGCCCAGCATGGCGGGGCTTGGATTGCCCAGGAGCCCCTCGAGGGCCATCCAGCGGAAGGTGGAGAAGTAGGCCCGGCGCTGGTCGTCGCTCCAGACCCGGTCCCAGACCCGCTCGCGCAGGAACTGGCGGTCTTCGGGCGGCAAGGCATCCAGGTTGCCGTAGTAAGGGCGCAGGCTCTCGTAGGCGGCGTCCTGCGAGGTGCGAAAGCTGTTGTAGATTCGCTCGCCCTGGCCTGGAATCAGAAACATCATCTGAATCCGGCCCAGCCGGCTGCGTACCGGCGGGCCATCGACCAGCACCAACCGCGCGACCAGGTCGGCGCGGCGCAGGGCCACCCGCAGGGCTACCGCAGCCCCCATCGAGTTGCCCACCAGCACCGCTCGGGGGATGTGTAGGTTCTCCAGTAGGGAAGCCAGCGTATCGGCAAAAAAGTTGAGGGTATAGGCCCGCCGGGGGTGTTCGGAGCGGCCAAACCCCGGCAGGTCGGGGGCCACCACCCGCGCGCGCCCCATGAGCAGGGGAAACACCCGGCGCCAGCTATCGGCCTCATCGCCCAGGCCGTGCACCAGCAAAAACGGGGGCTCCTGGGTGTGGGCTGCTCCGGAGTCGTAGAGGTGCAGTCCTACGCCGTTGGCACCGATTCTGCGCTGGTAGGGCTTCAGGTTGTCGGGTACGCGGAACTTGGGTTTCACAGGGCACACACCGCCTTTGCTCAAAGGGCCTCGGCCAGACGCCGAAAGACCTCGGGCATCTCGGGGTGGGCTCCGCCGTTGGCCCAGCTATGGCGCAGGTCTATCAGGGGGCCGGGCCCGATGCCCATGCCCTGGGGAAAGAGCGGGGTGTAGTCCAGCAGGCCGGTCACTTCCTCTCCCCCAAAGCTTTCGCGAAACCGCCGCACCTCGAGGGGATGCCCAAAATGAAAGGCATGGGTGTCGGCGAGTTCCTGCCACAGAAAACGTGGCTTGAGTGGAGGCTCGGACAGCTCACCCTTGCGACGCAAAAAAATCGAAGCCCGACCCGGACGCAGCCGGAGGGTGACCTCGAGGGCCTCCCCCATGGCCCCAAAACTGCCCACAAAGGGGCGCACCAGATCGTAGCCCTGCACGTTTTTCACGGTAAGACCCCCGGCCTGGATGGTGTGGCCTATGGGTGATTTGAACTTCAGCCCCAGCACCTCGCTGCCCACAAAAAAGGTCTGCGCAAAACCGCCCCGCTTGAGCCAGCCATCCAATCCACCGGGTAGCTCCACCGGCGGAAAGGGGGGGAAGAGCCCCTTGGGCAGGGCTTCCCATACCTCGGCCAGCCGGGTCTCTCCGGTGGCGATCAGGTACTGGTCGGCAGTGGAAACCCGCAATACCGGCACACCATAAGTATAAAGCCGCTAGCGAAACAACCCGCAGCGCTCGGCGTAGGGGTCGCGAATCAGGCCGGGCTGCGCGCTGAAGCCCATAGCATAGCCGCTTTTCATCTCCGGCCAGCCCAGCCGAAAGGGCTCGCCGGTAGCAGCAAAGTTGCGCCACTGCGACTGTAGCTGATGAGCCAGAGGCCTGGAGCTCTCCATGGCCCCGGCGGTCAGGAACAGGGCCAACGCAGGCCAGCTGGTCTCGGTTCCAAACACCAACGGCAGCTCGATGCCATGAAAGCTGCCCAGCACCTCCAGCACCGGCGAGACCCAGTCCACCAGATAGGCATAGGTAGGGGCATGCTCGGCCTGGGCTGCACCCGCCGCCAGCGTAGGGCAGAGCAGTATGCGGTCGGTTTGGAAGTAGGCCCAGGCCTCCGCGGGGTTTGCATACCGCACCCGGTAGAGCCCGGCAGCCTCTGGGCCCTTGCCGGACAGCTTCTCCTCGACCCGTCGGGTAAACTCGGCCCAACCAGACGGGCCAGCAAAGCGCTCTCCCCAGGTTTCCTGGGCGGTAGCCCCTACAATCAGGGGTATTCCGCCCGCATCGCCCTCGAGCAGAGCCTGCAGCGGTACTTTGCTCAACAGCACCCCGTCCAGGTGGGGCTTCCAAGGCACCTCGGAAAACTCCCCGGCTTCGACCCGCTGCAACAAAGCCCCGATGCTGCGGTCTTCGGGGGGAAACAGGCGCTCTACGGGAATCCGCCGTAAACAGACCAGGTCATCGGCTGCGCAGCCCTGCTGCGCTGCCCACTGCCGACCTGCCCGGAAGCCCTGTTCCAGGGTGCGCGCGTAGGTACACCCTCCAGACTGGATGATGGCCTTGTGGAACAACCCCCGGGCCTGCGGGGTGGCCAGCAGGGTACAGACCGCCATCCCCCCCGCCGACTGGCCGAACAGGGTAACGTTGTTTGGATTTCCGCCAAACGCTGCGATGTTGCGCTGTACCCAGCGCAGGGCCTCTAACATATCCAGCAGGCCGTAGTTACCGGCCCTGCCCTGGGGGTCTTCGGCCTGTAGTGCCGGCAGGGCCAGCCAGCCCAAAGGCCCCAGCCGGTAGTTGAAGCCGACCACCACCAGGCCCTGCGCGGCCAGGGCGGTACCATCGTAAAGGGGCTCGGCCCAGCCGCCCCCGGTGAAGCTACCCCCGTGAATCCAGACCATCACCGGGAAGCCCTCTGACGGGGGTGGGGCCAGCGGCGTCCAGACCGCCAGGTTCAGGCAGTCCTCGCCCTGTGGGGGCAGGTAGCCGCCCAGCCGGGTGGTGAACACCCCCCGCTGGGGGCAGGCCGGGCCGGGTTGGGTGGCCTTGTAGACGCCTTCGAGCCGCCTAATGGGCTGCGGGGCCTTCCAGCGCTCGGCGCTGGCATAGGGAATGCCCAGGAAGTAGGCGACTTGGGCCTTTTCGTTGACCCCCCCTTGCAGGCGGCCTTGCGGGGTGAGCACGAAAACCGACTGACCCCAGACGGTGCCTAGCAGAAAGCCCAAAACTGCCATCCAACGCATGCTGGTATTGTGCTCAAGAGCGGGGTCTGTGGCTGTGTCCAGGGCTAGGGTGTCGGGCACCAGGGGCGACTCAACCCACACCCTCTACAAGAGGGCGCCGACAAGCCCCGGGGCTTCTCGGCACGAGCCGCACTCCTTACCAGAGGTAGAGCAGGGCAATTTTGAAAGGGTATCGGTCAGAAATGCCCACCTCGAGGGCAATTGGATCAAGGTACAGCCGCCCGCCCAGGCCATAGGCCAGGTTGAAGCCCCCCTCGAGGCCCAGCCCCACATAGCCCGAGATGGCCCCGCCGGGAATCTCGAGGCTGGCCACCGGCCCCAGGTGGAAGCCAAAAACGCTACCCACAGTGTTGAAGCTCAAGTCTATCCCCAAGCCTGCCGAGAGCGAGAGATCGGCTACCGTGAGGGCTGGCAGCAGATTGGCCTTGACCAGCGCCCAGACCTCCACGCTGTCGAAGCTGCTAGGTACGATGACCTCGAGGTCCAGCCCGGTATCGATCCCCAGCGGGCTAAAGGGCAGGCCCAGGCTACCCTGTACCATCAACCCACGTCCAATGCCGAAGCCCACCCCCACGGTGTTCTCGGGGTAGGCCGGGGCTTGGGCAAAGGCTAAACCAACCACCACAGTCAGCAGAGCAAACAGTCGCTTCATGGTTCCTCCAAGAGCCGCCCTAAT
>DAIUDO010000137.1:0-5920 GCA_036845585.1 Meiothermus sp.
ACCGTCTGCTGAACCTGGGCCATGGCACCTACTTAGAGATCATCGCCATTGACCCCGCCGCCTCCCCGCCGCCCCATCCCCGTTGGTTTGAGCTCGACCGCTTCACAGGAGCGCCCCGCCTGCTGACCTGGGTAGCCCGTACCGACGATCTGGAGGGCGTTGCATCCCTCGAGCTCGGCACAGTCAGCAAGGCCAGCAGGGGCGACCTTGAGTGGCTTATCGCCATCCCGGAGGACGGGCGCCTGCACCTGGGCGGGACGGTGCCCTACCTGATTCAGTGGGGCCAGCGACACCCCACCGACACCCTGCCGGATGCGGGCTGTTATCTGACCGAGCTGGTGGTTTTTCACCCCCAGCCGGAGCGGGTGCGGAGTATGCTGGGCGCCATCAACCTCGAGCTGCTCAGCATCCGGCTCGAGCGTTCTCCACGGCCCGAGCTTTGGGCCTTGATCCAGACGCCGCACGGATGCAGGCTGCTTCGGTAGTCATTGGTGCCTCCCGACCGGGCAGAGGCGGGGACTTGGCCCTGAGAAGAAAAATCCGACCTCGAGGATACCGAGTGCGAAGGTTTGCAGGCCTAGGTCTTGTTGGCTGCGGGAGGTTTGTGGGCGAGAACCAGACGGGATAGCCATGTGGCCAGCCATTCCGCCAGCCGGCTAAAGGGGCCTCTCTGAACTTGCCGACGCGCTGAAAGTGTGGCTTCTTCGGGCCCCACGTCGTGTCCGATGGCTTGCGACAGAAAGTAACGGTGGTCAGAGATCCACAGGTACAGATCGGCCTCGGTGCGGCCGGGAAAACTTCGCATGACCCCGTTTTCGCGGATCTCCAGCACGGTGGGCAGGTAGAGGTGGTCGTACCAGTCACAGACGGCTTCTTCCCAGCGAATCGAGCGCTTCTGGTTGAGCCCCATGAAGTACTGATGGGTTCGGATGTGATCGAGTAAGACGTCGTAGCGGCCGGGCTTGCTGAACAGAATGGGTTCGTGGTTTGGCCGCTGTTCACGCAGGCGGGTCTCGTCCAAAAACCGTGCATACTCGCTCTTCAAGATCAGGTCTTTGAGGGTGTCGTTGGGGTCGAGATCTACCGGTACGTCGAGCTCGATCACATAGGCGTCGATGTAGTGCTGGCCCAGGGCTTTAGCCAGCGCAGTACGGTGGTTGCCGTCCTTGACGAAGTAAGCATCGCCGACTTTGTAGACGTCTATAGGGGGAAACTCTGCACCCTCGAGCTGGGCATGGCGCAGCCGGGCCCAGCGATCCAGCGTGTACGGCTCTTTGGGCATGAATTCGGCATCAAAGTCGCCATAACGGTCGACCGAGCCGATAATCTTATCCACCTCGATGGTCTGCAGACCCCGGTAGGACTCTCCTTTGGGCCGTAACTCCGAGACCGCGCTGTAGGGCAGCAGGTCGTTGGGTTTTCCGCGCAGACGGCGCAGAATGTCATGAACCAGCACACGGCGCGACAGAGCCTCTGCTTCAAGTTGGGCTTGGCGCTCAAATTCCATACCGGTCAACCTTAACCTAAAATCTACATCGCTGGGTCGCACCCAGAACTTTCAGATGCCTATGGGCTGTGGGTTGGGCTTGATGCAGCCACAGGTTGTGATTTCGGGGATTCGGTCGGGGCATACCCATCGACCTGTTTTTATTATAGCGGGGGTGTCTGATAAGACTATGATGAGACCGACCTGGCCTGCACGGCCAACCCTCAAGGCTTTCTCATCCGGCCATGGCTTGCGCATGGGGGGTCGCTTCCTTCACCGGTAGGGAGGGGTGGGCTCGAGGATTCTGGTTGCGCCGCGCGGCACAACCCGGCCTCTGAAGTTGTGGATAGGGAAGATTATCTTTTTGAATCCGGTATAATCAGCTAAAACGAACGGATGTATTGGATTTTGCAACTTTTGCTGATGCTATTGCCCCTTGCCTGGGCTTTTCCCCAGGAGACCCTCTACATACCCCTTGACGACCGACCGCCCAACTGGTCGCCCTGCAACTGGGGCCTGGTTGTCTGCCCCCCTCGAGCGCTCTATCAGGGGCGTGACGGCGCAAGTCCGCAAGCCCTATGGAGCTGGCTGCAAGAACAGCAGGGCCGCACTCTGATTGCCAGCCTGGATGCACTGGTCTACGGCGGGCTGGTGCAGAGCCGTACCTCTGAGTTAGCCCTGGAAGAGGCCCGACACCGCCTGGAGCAGCTATTAGGCTGGCGGGCCTCGAGCATGGTGCGGGTGCTGGCCTATGGGGTAATT
This sequence comes from Meiothermus sp., assembly GCA_036845585.1. Taxonomy (GTDB): domain Bacteria; phylum Deinococcota; class Deinococci; order Deinococcales; family Thermaceae; genus Meiothermus. The sequence continues at coordinate 2,249 of DAIUDO010000137.1, forward strand.
CCCCGGCATCCCGATGCTACCCAGCGGGAGCGGAACCTGGCCCTGCTGGGTGGGCTGGGTGAGGGCTTTGATTATGTGGAGGCTACCTGGGACGACGCCCTCCCGGGCTCACCTGCCATTGCTGAGGCTGCTAAACTATCCATTCCCACTCGCCCAGGAGCCGACGAAGCCGGGCAGGTCCTGTTGCTGCGGGCTTTGAACCCGGGTGTGCGGGTGCGGGTGCTTTACGACAATCCTCAGGTGGCCTTGCAGGTCATCCGCTACGATGGCATCCCACTGCAAGAGTCCATTGCGCGGCTGTTGGCTTCGGCAGGGGCGGTCGTGATGGAAACCCGACCCGATCTGGTTTTGGTGGTGTACTCTGGGGGCGACCCGCGACGGGGTGTTCTGACGGTAATGCGCGGTTTGCGTGAGGCCCCGGTAGCAGTTGCTGATATCGCCCAGGTCAATCGGGGTGATGCTGTACTGGTGCGGTACCTCGTAGAACTGGACCTCTACCGCGAGCTGGCCGCCTATGCCGCCTGGGGAACCCCGGGAAACAACCTGGGGACTGCGCTGGCCCAGGGAGGCTTATTTGCCACACCGCTCTGCCTGCAAGCTGGAAATTCAGTGGCAACATGTGAGCGGTGGCGCACCCGTGCGCTGGCCCAGGCCTACCTCGAGTACCTATGGGGTGAAATAGGCCGTCCCTGGGTGCGGACACGTTTCCCCGAATCCCTCACCGAAGAGGCCGCCCGCTATGTTTTTGAGCGCTTACAATCTGAACCCACTCCACGCTTTACCCTGCAACAACTTCATCCGCTCTGCCTGAGTTTCCCCCAGGAGACGCAGTTTTGAGGCCGAATGGCAGTACCGGCTGACGCCAGATAACGGGATATGGCCCTAAAGGTCGTCACAAATCTATTAGCCCGGCACCCGAAAAAGCCTATGCTCATGGGACTTTCCGTTCCTGCCAGATGAACATTACACCATATCCAAATTGTAACAATTAGCCTGTTGGGTTGTGATTCATGCACTTACCAAGGGTGCAACAAGCCATAGGCTTTATACGGAGATGAGTGCTTCCTACCAGGGCTTGCTGGCGCTTTTGCGTGGGCTGGTGAGCAGTCCCGATCGGCAATCGCTCCTGACCACAGCCCTCGAGGGGGCTTTGCGGCTGATTCCGGGCGCCCAGGCAGGGTCGGCCCTGTTGCGCGACGGCAAAGCCTACCGATTTGTGGCTATACAGGGCCACAATATACCTTTGCCAACGTATCCGCTGAGCCTCGAGGACGAACTGCGCTGGTATGGCGGCAGTCTGGAGGAAGCCTTGAAGGCCCAGCCGATCATCAGCCGGGTTCGGCCGGAGCTGAGTGGACTTTCGCCTCAGGATCAGAACAGTTTGCAGCAGATTTACTGGTCGTTGAACCTGCCCATTCCACTTTTGGGCCGGGTGGAGGCCTGGCTTTGTCTGGACCGCCTCGAGCCTACGCCTTACCCCCAGGAGTCCATGCCTCTGGCCTGGGAGCTGGGCCAGAGTCTGGGGGTGGTGTTGATGGCCCTTAAGGAGCGTGAAAACACCCAGGCCCGCCTCGAGCGCGAGGAGCGCCTGGCAAGGGTCCTGGGGGTCCTCTCGACCTTTCGTGAGGCGACCTTGCTCTGGCAGGCCTTGCCGCATCTGATTCTGGAAATCGTCGGCCAGGGTCGCGCGGTGGCCCTGCGGCGGTTTGGCGATGAACTCAGAGCCGTAGCGGGCGTCAACTGGAACGAGCCAGTGGGCCGTCGAATTCCCCGCGGAAGCGGGGTCTCCTGGACTGCCCTGCAGGAGCGTCGGGTACAGATGGTGAGCCTCAAAGACCCGCGCCTGCACATCGTTCTTGCCAACGATGATCCGGACGAACACGCAGTTTTTGTACCTATTCAGGCTCCCCACGGTGAGGGCTTCGGCGTGGTGGTAGCCTACGCTTCATCTGCATTCGAGCCAGAGGACGCAGCAGTGCTGGAGTCCTTTGGTCGGGGAGTGGGGCAGGTGATGGCACGCCTCGAGGCCCAGGCTGCCCAGGAACGCGAGCTTGCTCGCTTGCAGTCCCTGAGCCAGATTAGTCAGCGCCTGACTGCGGCACACACGACCGAGGAGCTGCTGCAACTCATTGTGAAAGAGGCCCTCGAGCAGACCAAGGCTTCAACCAGTTTGATTACCCTGCACAGGCCGCGTGAAGATGTACTGGAGGTGGTGGCGGCTGCGGGCTATGCGGCCGAGAAAGCCGCCGGTACGCGGTATCCGCGGGGCGTCGGACTCACCTGGAGGGTGCTGGAACAGCGCAGCTCGGTTTACATACAGGATGTTTCGGCCGAACCCAGCGCAATTTTTATCTCGGGCAATCGGGTCAAGGCTGCTTATCTGGGGGTACCGCTGGGCGATCCAGAGGGGCAGACGGTTGGCGTGCTCTCGGTGGATACCGCAGGTGTAGGAGGTGAGATTAACCCTCAGGATCGCTATGCGCTGGAGGCCCTGGCCAAAGTAGCGGGGGTGATGCTTTCGAGGTTGCGGGCCCTCGAGCACGCCTACCAGCAGACCGACAACTACCGCTTGCTGGTGCAGATGTCCGCCGACCTCGAGCTGCTCGACGACCCCCAGACCATGGCCCAGCGGGCCATCGAGACCCTGCTGGGCCTAACCGGGCTGCATGGGGGCGGGGTGTATTACTTTGAGCCAAACCCGCAAGACTCCCAGAGCGGGGTGATGAGGCTCGAGATCCAGCATAGCCGGCCCGGGGTTATTGAACGCATGGCGCATCTGGACAGGCTAAGTGTCTACATCGGCAATGGCTTCATGGGCCGGGCTATTGCGACCGGACAGACCCAGATAATCGAAGACTATCAGACCTGGGAAGGGGCCTGGCCCCGGCTCAAGGATCTGGCCTTGCGCACCTGCATTACCACACCGCTTTCGGTCAAGGGACGGACCCACGGCGCTCTGACCCTGGCCAGCTTCGACCACAAGGTAGCCATTTCGGAAGAGAACGTGGCCCTCATTGAAGCAGTAGCGAGGCGGCTGGAACGGGCCTGGGAGCGGGTGCTGTACCTCGAGGAGATCACCCGCACCCGCGAGGATGCCCTGCGTGCTCTGGGACTAGGGCTGGAATTGCGCGACCTCGAGACCAAAGGCCACACCGACCGGGTGGTCGCCCTGACCGAGGCCCTGGGACAGCGTCTGGGTTTTGCCGACCTCGAGGGGCTGCGCATGGGGGCCTACCTGCACGACCTGGGCAAGCTGGCCATCCCCGACTCGATCCTGCTCAAGCCGGGAACCCTCACCGATGCCGAGTGGCGTATCATGCAAAGCCACTGCGACATTGGGTTTGGTATGCTAAAAAGTTTGGGCTTTCTTTCCCAAACAGCCCGCAACATTGTGCGTTACCACCACGAGCGGATGGATGGCTCCGGTTACCCCTTTGGTTTGACCGGTGAAGAAATCCCCCTCGAGGCTCGCCTGTTTGCGGTTGTAGATGTGTACGATGCCCTGCTGCATTCGCGCCCCTACAAGGCTGCTTGGAGCCGGCAAGATGCCATTCGTGAGCTGCGCAGGCAAGCGGGTGATACGCTCGATGCCCTGGTCGTGCAGGAATTTATTGCCCTGATTGCCAGCCAGGTGCGCACCAAGTAAACCAGGATCTGGGGAACCGGCCATTT
>DAIUDO010000138.1:0-5909 GCA_036845585.1 Meiothermus sp.
GCGGCTGATCTGGGTCTCGACCTCCTCGGGGCCAGCCCCCGGGTAGGCCGTGGTCACGGCGACCACCGGAATATCGAAGCGGGGCAGCAGATCGACCCCCACCCGGCTTCCGGCAATCAGGCCAAACAGTACCAGGGCCAGAAAGGCCGCCGTGGAGAACACGAAGCGCTCAACGAAAAACTTGATGGCGGGGTTTTCCGGCTTGGAGTTGGGTGGGGGCGGGTTGGTTGGACGTTCCCGATCGCTCATAACACCTCCCCATCAGGAACACGGAGCCAGGAAGTTTGCCTGATCCGGTTCACTGCACCACCTCGAGCAGATCGCCATCGTTCAGGCTGGCCGGTACTGGAAACACCACCTGAACCCCAGCCGGCAGGCCCTCTACGGCGGCGCGCGCACCGGTGTCGGCCAGCACCTGCACCGGTGTGCGAACGGCCTTGCCATCCCGCACCACATACACGTAGGTGGTGCGGCCCTCGGTTTGCAAAGCCCCCGAGGTGATCAGGGTGCCCCGGGCCAGGGTCAGGGTGTAGCGAACCTGAGCGCTTGCACCGGGCGGCAGGGCGCCTTCGATCTGGGCTGTCAGCTCGACCAGGCGGTCGGTACCGGGAATCTTGGTGCTGCGGGTGATGGTGGCCGGGGAGTTCTGCCCACCATACAGCAGGGTAATCTGGCTGCCCGGCGTCAGCGCGGCGGCGTCTTCTGGAGGCAAGCGGAAGTTGGCCTCCAGGCGTGAGGTGTCGGCCAGCCGGAAGGCCCGTTGACCGGCAGCCACAAACTCACCAGGGTTTACAAAAACCTCGGCCACCACGCCGGCAAATGGTGCCCGAACCTCGGTGTCGGCCACGGCCCGCTGGGCCTGGGCCAGCTGGTTCTGGGCCTGCTGTACCTGCAGCCGCAGCAGGGCCAGGTCTTCGCTGCTGGCTCGCTGGGTACGGGCCAGGTTTTCGCGGGCGTTGTCGGCGGCGGCCCTGGCCTGGTTGTAGGCGGCCTCGAGGCTAGTGAGCTCGACCTGTGCGATGGCGCCGGCCTCAAACAACTGCTTGCCTTCCCGGTAGCGCCGCTCGGCCACCTGGAGGTTGGCCTGGGCCGACTCGAGGCTGGCCTGCAGGGGCGCCAGTGACCCCGAGGTGGAGCGCTGGGCCCGCTCGAGGTTCACCTGGGCCTGTTGCAGGGCCAGCTGGGCGTTGCTCAGGGCAGCGCGGGCGTTCACCGGGTCGAGCCGTAAGACTACCTGTCCCTGGGCTACCCGGCTGCCCTCGCGCACCAGCACCTCCAGCACCTTGCCCGAAGCGGTGGCCCCCACCTGGCTCTCGCGGGCCGGTGAGAGGGTTGCGCCGGTGGTGCGGGTGGTGGTCAGCGCGCCGTTCTGGGTCTGAACCACGCGTACCTTGATGCTGCGGGCTACAGCGGTCTCGGCCGCCGATGGAGGCGGGGTCTCGCTCTGGGCAGGACGGCGGGGGCCACACCCCGCCAGCACCAGTGCGACCAGACCCAGCCAGACCCAGGTTTTTTGGGGGAACCAGGCACCCTGCATCAACGACCTCCTGCCAGCAGACTGTAGTAGGCCCGCCAGTAGTTGCCCTGGGCTTGCTGGGCGGCCAGCTCGGCCTGGATGAAGGAAAGCTCGGTTTGCAGGTAAGCCACCTGGCTGATCAGGCCGGCGTCCAGGCGCTTTTTATCGTTGGCTAGGGCTTCACGCGCATTGGCCAGGGCAGCCTGCTGAACCGCCAGCGAGCGAAAAGCAGCCTGTAGGTTCTGGTACAGCGAGTCGTACTGCAGTCCCAGGCCCCGTTCGATCTCTCGAGCCCCCGCGTTGGCCTGGTCGGCCCGCGACCTGGCAGCGTCGATGTCGGCCCGGGCGGCATAGCTGGGGTCGAGCAACTCCACCTGAAGGCTGGCCAGCTCGCCCCGTTGACGGGCCTGAAGGACATCGGGGTTCTTGCCCAGCAGCTCGCGCACCGTGCCGGCCTCGGGCAGGGCAGGGGGGGTGGGCAGGGGTGCCAGGGACGCGAAGGCTCCGACCAGACTGCGCAGTGAGGCCTGGGCCAGGGCCAGGCCGTTCTCGGCGCGGGTCAGGTTGCTGCGGGCGTCGTCCAGGCGGTTCTGAGCGTTGCGGACATCCAGAGCGGTGCCCGAACCGTTGCGCTGGCGAATCTGGGCAATCTCCAGCCCGCGGGCGGCAACCTCGAGGGCCTTCTGGGCCAGACGAACCTGCACCTGGGCCTCGAGCACCTGGGTATAGGCTCCCACAATGTTGCTCTGGGCCTGCACCACCGCACGCTCGAGGCTCACCTTCGCCAGGGCAGCGCGCTGCTCGGCCTGCACCTTGCTGGGGCGGGTCAGCAAGGGGTCGGCCAGCACCCGCGCTAGGTTGGTGCTGGCATCCTCGAGCTCGGCCTTGGCCGCCACAACCGGGGCTTGCTCGGCGGCCTTGGCCAGTGCGGCTTCCAGGGTCAGGTTCTGCCCTTGAGCCAGGGTTAGCGGGGCCAGGAGTAGGGTCAGAAGGGTCGGCAGGGCCAGTCTCATGGGTTCACCTCACTGAGGGGTAGGGCATAGAAGCGATATAGGTCCAGAAGCCGCTGGGTGCGGTTGAGCTCGGCCTGATCCAGGCTCAGGCGGGCCTGGGCCAGGCTCAACTCCGCTTGCAGGGTGGCCAGTGGGCTCGCGAGGCCCAGGCGTTCGCGTTCGCGGGCCTCGGCAAGGGTTTGCTCGGCATCGGCCCGGGCTTGCTGGGCGTTGGCCAGGCTCTGCTCGGCGGCCTGCAGCGAGGCGCGCAGCAGGTCCTCTTGCAGCTTGCTGCTGCGCCGGGCCGCCTCCACGGCCTGTCGGGCTGCGTCGACCTGCTTTTGTGCGGCCTCGAGGGCATCCAACACGCCAAAGGCGATGTTGGCTGAGAGGCCGATGGTCAGTGTTCCATTGATGCGATCCTGGGGTGCGCTGCGCCCCTGCGACTGGTTGGTGTAGCTCAGGCTGGGTTGCAGGGTGCGGGAGTTGAGCGAAACCGTCCAGGAATCGTTGTTGGAGGTGTTGCGGGTGTAGCTGCCCTGCACCACCGGCAAGACCCCGCGCACGGTTCGATCAAAAGCTACCTGGGCGTTGGCCAGTTGCAGTTCGGCCTGCCGCACCTGCGGTGGGGTGCCCTGGGCAGGCACAATCAGTCGGGGCACGGCGGTGCTGCTCTGGCCGATCAGGTCGGCCAGGCTCTGCCTTGCCAGCGCCAGGTTGCGCTCGGCATCGGACAGCTGTATGGCTGCCTGGCGCAGGCTGGCCTCGGCCTGGCGCACCTCGCTGGGGCTGGCAGCGCCCCGGCTCTCGCGCAGCCGGGTGGCCTCGAGGTTCACCTGGGCCAACCGTTGGGCTACTCGGGCCACCTCCAGCCCTGACTCGGCCAGGCGCACCCGGAGGGCCGCCTCCACCGCCTGGGCCTCGAGCTGGGTGCGGGTCTGACGTAGGCCCAGGGCGGCCTGCTCGACCCCAATGGCCGCCTGGTTGACCGCATCCGAAACATCGCCAAAGGCGAAGGGGGTAAAGGTTAGCCCCAGCGTAATCTGGCGCCCATCGCCGGGAAGCTCTAAGCACTGTGGGTTGAGGGGGTTTGGACAGACCGGGGGCCCAGGGGGAGGTGTGACCTCAAAAAAGGAAAAGCCTCCCTGGGCCTGAAGGCTGACTGGACTCTGGGTTGCCCGTAGCTGGGCCTGAGCGGCTTCCAGGGCCAGGCGCGCTTGTAAAAGCGAAGGGTGGCTGTCCAGCGCCGCAAAGAAACCTTGCGCCCATGCGGAGCCCAGAATGGCCATCGCTGCTGCGAGCAAGGCGGCCAGTCTAGGACGCGCTTCCAGCACCATAGGCCTGGGGTCTTTCATGGCTCTACCTCCTGCTCGGTCGGTTGCAGGTTTTTATCGGTAGGCCCTGGCTCGGTGAGCTTACGGTAGCTCTGGGTCAGCATGCGGATCTCCTCGGGGGTGAGCCGTGTGAAACGTTCACGGGAAACGTCCCTCCAGTTCTTGCGCATCTGCACCAGGAAATTTTTGCCTTCCTCGGTCAGCAGAATCCGCACCTTGCGTTTGTTGCTGGCATCAAGTTCGCGCCGCACCAGACCACGGTCCTCCAGGCCCGCGAGTAGCTGTGAAATTCCGGGTGGTGAGGTATCCATCACAAAAGCAAGCCCAGAGGGCTGGTCGATGCCTTCGGATACGCACATCAGCGCGAAACCTTGCATGGGCGAGATACCCAGCCCCTGGAAGGCTTTTTGTTGGTCGAGCCGCATCTGCCACACCAGGTGGGTGGATAGCTGCCAGAGCTCGTCTAAAATTTCGTCCAATGCAAACTTCATACCCATGAAATATTAGGGTGTCTGAGCCATTATGGATAGAGGTCCTCGCTACAGTTTTCACATGCTTGTCCAGGCTGCCGGGCACCCCTGTACGACGGTCGTGGTAAGCTGTAGCCCAACATGGCGGAAAAAATCTTTGAAGAGCGGGAGCTGATCCTAGAGCTGTTCCCCGGAACTTCCCCGGAGCTGCTGCCTCCGGGGGAGGTGCTCTACTACCGCGATCGGGAGGGGCGGGTTCACATCCAGGAAAGCCCGCTCCACCTTGTTTTGGAACCCCTCGAGCGCACCGGCAGTACCACCCCCATCATCTGCGAGGCCTGTTTGCGTCATGTTTCCCGTACAGCCGCGCAGTTCTTCCGCTTTGGGGTGGGCGATAATGAGCGCCACTTTCGTTACGTGGCCCTCTGCCGCGACACCGAAACCTGCTCTGGGGCCGCCCGACCAGGGCGTTTGAGGGAAATTCTCTTAAGAGGTATACTACCCTAAGCAGTTGGCCGGAGTGCATCGCGCGGTATGCTTTGCAAGGCAGCCCGGTGTGAATGGTCAAAATCAGGCTCGGCAGAGGAGCGCCGGGCCTCTTCCTTGACCCCCGTCCAATGTCTCATCTAAAACTCAGAGCAATGGCGCAGCATCGTTAGCGTTTATCGCTAAAGGCAGAGCGCCGCAGGGGAATAGCTTTCAGGAGGCCGGATGGCACGCGAAGTCAAACTCACCAAGTCGGGATATGAACGTCTGGTAGCCGAGCTCGAGCAAGAACGCGCCAGGCTACAGGATGCCACACGCATTTTGCAAGAACTGATGGAGTCCTCCGACGACTACGACGACTCCGGACTAGAAGACGCCAAGCGCGAAAAAGCCCGTATCGAAGCCCGCATTGACTCCCTTACCGACACCCTCTCGAGGGCAGAAATTATGGAAGAAGAGGGTAACAAGGTCAACGTGGTCAGCCTGGGGGCCATCGTGAGCCTGAAATCCAAAGAAGGAGACTACATGGAAGTTCAGGTCGTCGCCCCTGCCGAGGCCAGCGTGCTGGAACGCCCCATGAAAATCTCCGACGAGAGCCCCTTAGGCAAAGCCCTGCTGGGCCAGAAGGTTGGTGCCAGGGTGATGCTCGAGACCCCCAAGGGCAAGAAAGAGTTCAAGGTCGAGACGGTCAAGCACTAAAAACCGACAAGCACTGCGCTGGCTGCCAGCACCCTCCTGACTGTTGAGCAGGGCGGGTGCCGGGCCATGCGTAGGACCAGGGTGGCTGACCCCGGCAAAAGGGTATCGGTTCCCTTGTCCCCTGAGCGGGTGAACCCTCGACAATCTTCGGCCCAACCGCCTAGACTCTATACGCTGGATGTGCTTATGCCTGGATACAACGAACAGACCCAACAACGCCTGGCCAACCGCGAAGCCCTGGTTGAGGCCGGCTTCGAGCGCTTCCCCTACCGCTATCCCAAAACCCACGATGCGCAGCAGATTTTGCATGCCCACGCGGGAGCCGGGCCTCAGGAGGAGTGGCCCGATGAGCCGGTGCGGTTGGCGGGTCGCCTGATGACCTTCCGCCATATGGGCAAGGCCAGCTTTGCCC
>DAIUDO010000139.1:0-5902 GCA_036845585.1 Meiothermus sp.
GTTCACATGTAACGCTTAGGGGTCCGTGTGTCGTTCATTCATCACAAGCAAACCGTAACGTCTGGCATAACTTGTGATTACGTTGCGGGTAGAAATACCTTTCTGCAGTCATTCGTGCCGCTACCCGCAAACACGGAGGAACACATGGCAAAGCTGATCGCAGTCGATGACTCTCTGGCCGACCTCAAGCTAATCGAACAATCGCTCTCACAGTACCATCAGGTGGTGTTATACCAGGGCAGCGAGAATGTGGAGCAGCGAATTGAAGCAGAAAAGCCTGACGTGGTGCTGTTGGACGTGGTGATGCCGGGCCGCAATGGCTACGAGGTACTGCGCTCATTGCGCCGCAGCGAGGCCACCAAACACATCCCGGTACTGGTCATCAGCTCCAAGGGCGAACCCACCGACATCGAGTGGGGGAAACGCCAAGGAGCCAACGGCTACCTGACCAAACCCTACACCCCCGAAGCCCTGCGCAAAGCTGTGCAAGAACTGCTTTGAGCTCTAGATCCAGTCCGTTGGACCGCACCTGACCACAGCAAGAGGGCTCGTCGATGATCCATACTACGGTTGGCAAAATTTGGGTACTGCGCTTGGGTAGCGTTTTTCTGGGGGTTGAACCTCGAGCTTTCAAAGAGGTCCTGGAAGTGACCCAGCCTACCCCGGTCCCGCTGGCTCCCCAGCCCCTACTGGGGCTCTTGAGCAACCAGGGCCAAATCGTGCCGGTATTTGACCTGAGCTACATTCTTCAGGTTGCCCCGGCTGGATCGGGCATCGCGGCTTTACTCGAGCACGAGGGGCAGCCGCTGGCCTTTTTGATCGATGAGGTAACTGGGTTGCGCAGCAACCTGAGCGGGGCCTGGATGGCCCCCAGCCAGAACCCGCTGTTCAGTGCGGTTATGGAGGAGGGCGGCCAGACCATCCAGATCCTCGAGGTTCGCAACCTCTTCACCCATCTCTGCACACAGATGTCTTCCCTGGCACCCACCTCTACCGTACACGGCAGGCTCGTACCACAAGCCTGAGGCCAACCCTCTTCGGGATAATCGGAGCCCGTACCGCTACAAGGAGTAGCCCCAATGGAGCAAACACATCTTCCCATGAACCACGATCCCCTGCTGGTGGGGATTTCGTTTCTGGTTGCCATCTTCGCGTCTTATGCTGCGCTGGCCGTTATCAACCGCCTCCGGCATGCTAGCGCCAGCCCTGGCTGGCTGTGGCTGGGCGCGACCACCTTCGGGCTGGGGGTGTGGGCCATGCACTTTACCGCCATGACCGCCCTACAGCTCAACATGGTGGTGGCTTACGACCCTCTTCTCACCCTGGTTTCGGTTTTTTTTGCAATTTTTGGCGCTGCCGTCGCTTTCCAGTTGGTCAGCAAACCCAGCGTTAGCTTAATCCAGGTACTGGGCTCTGGCTTTTTCCTGGGCGCAGGTATTGGGGCCATGCACTATACCGGCATGTTCGCCATGCGCCTGGATGCCCGGATGGAGTTCGATCTGCCGCTGGTCGCACTCTCGGTGTTGGTGGCCGTAGCGTTGGGGACCTTTGGTATCTGGACGCTTACCAGCTCGGCTTTTAAGCTTGTTCCCTTTCGCCATCTGGTCACCGCTACCATCACCGGCTCGGCGATCCCCTTCATGCACTACACCGCCATGCTGGCGGTTCGGTTTATCGGAACCGGTGGCCAGGAGATTCACTCCATGGTGGCCAGCGGCAACCTCCTATCACTCAACATCTTCCTGCTGCTGGCCGTGGCAGTGGTGGGCTTGCCTATGTTCCTGGGCTCCCTGCTCGAGACTCCCGCCGATAAAGCCCAGGAGGCAGAAGCATGACCCGGCGCAGCCCCAGATCCGCCCCCAGCCCGGTCCGGCGGCCTACCCCGGCCGCCCCGACCCAGATGCTGCGAGCCGGCGGCCTGCTGGGTTCGCTCAAAATCTGGCAGAAGCTGCTCCTGATCAGCACCCCCTTCCTGGTTCCGGTTCTTGCGCTGATTGCCATGCTCTACAACACCCAGCAGTACCGATTTAGCTTCACTTGGAACCAGGCCAACGGTACGCAGTACATCAATCTGCTTTACAAAGGCCTGGTGGGGGTCAATGAGCACCGCCGCAACCTGGATAGCTTGCGCATGGGCCAGGGCAGCCGCGAAGCGGTGCAGCAGACCGCTGCCGGGGTAGATGCAGCCCTCGAGGCCCTCAGCACCTTCGACCAGAAACTGAAAGGCAAGATGGGTGTCAGCGAGCAGATCACAGCCCTGCGGCAAAGCTGGAGTCGGCTGAAGTCCCAGGCTTCTGGCATGGACTCCATCAGCAGCTTCGAGGAGCACGCCGCCTTGATGCTGGATATACAAAAGCTCATCGTTCAAGTTAGCAACAACTCGCAAATGGCGTTCGACCCCGAATTTGACACCTACTACCTGACGCAATCCACTATCTACATCATTCCTATTTTGCTGGAGGCTCTGGATCAGCTCAACAGCTTAGGGCAGAGCATCCTCGACAAGCGTACCGCTAACGCCTACGAGCGAGCTGAGATCAACGCATTGGTTTTCCGAATCCGCCGACGCAGCACCGAGCTGAAGCAGTACCTTGAGTTTGCAAGACAGAAAAACCCCCAGGTTGGGGCTGCACTGAGCGAGACTTTGAACAGAGCTGAAGGTCTGATCCGCGAAGCCTACGCACTGGCAATAAACGAGATTGTGGCACCACCCCGTCTGAGCCTCTCTGCGCAGGATTATGCCACCGCCTTTGACAGCGCAACAGATAGCCTCACCGAATATTCTTTTGCTGCGCTGGCCAAGCTAGCCAACCTGCTGGAAGAACGGATTTTTACCCTCCGACGCGACCAGCTCGTTACCTTCGTGCTCCTTGCCCTGGCCCTGGCGCTCACCTTCGGTCTAATTGGGGCGGTAGCCCGCTCGATTACCACACCCGTGGGACAGTTGTTTGCAGCCTCCAACCGGCTGCGCAAGGGCGACCTGGGCGTGCAGGTGGCAATACAATCCTCCGACGAGCTTGGCTCCCTGGCCCGCACCTTCAACGAAACCGTTGTGCAGCTCAAGGCCAAAGCCGAGGCCGACGCCGAGCAGCTTCGTCAGAGCCAGCTCTTGCAGGAAAATATCAGGGCCTTCCTCAACGTGGCCATGGATATTGCCCAGGGCGACCTGACCAAGCGCGGGCGGGTAACCGAGGATGTGCTGGGCAACGTGGTTGACGCGGTAAACCTGACCGTCGAGGAGATCGCCCATCTGCTCAAAGAGGTGCAAATGGCTGCCGAGCTGGTCAACCAGGGTGCTTATAAGATGACCCAAAGCTCTCAGGCCGTGCAAGAAAAAGCCGAGTCGCAAGCCGAGCTCTCGGCCCGTGCCCGCATCGAGGCACTGGACGCAAGCGAGAACATCCGCGACATGGCCAGCCAGGTGCTGCAGGGTACCGAACTGGTCATGCAAGCCCGTGAAGCTGCTGAGCAGGGCCAGAGCGCGGTACAAAACACGCTCTCGGGTATGCAGAACATCCGGCGTGAGGTACAGAGCATCTCCAAGAGCATCAAGGGTCTTTCCGACCGCTCGCTCGAGATCTCCGAGGTGGTGGACACCATTGGCCGCATCGCCAAGCAGACCAACCTGCTGGCCCTGAACGCCGCCATCGAGGCTGCCGGCGCAGGTGACGCAGGGGCCCGCTTCGCAGTGGTAGCCGACCAGGTGCGCAAGCTGGCCGAGGACTCGGCCCGCGCGGCTCAGCGGGTGGGTATGCTGGTCAAGGGCATTCAGACCGAGATTCAGGGGGTGGTGATCTCGGTAGAGGGCGGTACCCGCGAGGTGGAGCAGGGCTACCGCATCGCCACGGAAGCCGGGAGCAAGCTGGAACAAATCGCCCTTCTGGCTCAGCAGACCGCCGATGCCGCCCGCCAGGTGGCCCAGGCTGCCCAGGAACAAGTAGGACGGGTGGAAGAAGTAACCAGTGTTGTGCAGAACATCTACAACACCGCCCTGCAAACCGACGAGGAAAGCCGCCGAGGCCGTCAGACCGCTGAGGAGCTGCGGGCTTTGGCCCAGCAACTCAGCCAAAGTCTGACCCGCTTCCGACTGCCTTCGTGACCAAGGACTTGTTATGGCTTTGCAACGCGACTTCCGCGAGGTTGAAATTATGCAGGTAGGGCTCTTGGGAGCCCAGAACCGGAAGGTACGGGTAGATGCCGAGCTGCTGGAGACCCCCAGTACGGGTTTTTTGGGGAACCTTCGCATCCCCTACAAGCTCGCCCTTCTGGTCATTCCCCTGCTGTTCCCAGTCTTTTACCTGCTGTTCTCCCTGGTTTTCGAGCAGCGCAGTGACATCAACTTTGTGCGGGCCGAGAAGCAGGGGGTCGTTTTCTTGCAGAGCACCAGCGGCCTGATCAAAGCCATTGCAGAACACCGCGGGATGAGCGCTGCAGTGTTGTCCGGAAATCAGGAACTGGCCATCGCGCGGAGTAAAAAAGCCGAGGAAATACTCCGCAGCCTGATGTTGCTGGAGCAAGCCAACCGTGCCGAAGGCGATCCCTTTGGGCTTGCCAAGGACCTCGAGGTCATCAAGAACAGCTGGAGTACCCTACAAGCCCTAAACTACGGGGCAACCCAGAGCTTTCTAGAACACACCCGCCTGATTCAACAACTCTCTCAGCTGATTGAAAAGATTGCCTCCGGCTCAAACCTTCTGCTCGACCCTACCCCACAAAGCTACTGGCTGGTTGAGACCGTGGTCTATCGCATCCCCCCGGTCATGGAAGCCCTCAGTCAGATTCAGGGCATAGGCACCACCGCGCTGCAGTCTAAAAAGCTGACCCCTGAGCAAGAGAAGCGGCTTGGTGGCCTGCTGGCCTCGCTGGCTAACCGCGGCACCAACCTGGGTGAGATTGCTTCCCTAACCGCTCCACTAGAGCGGGCTGTACAAAATGCCCTTGCCAGCAATCCCATTCTGGGCAGCACCCTGAGCGACCGGGTAACCTCGGCTAGAGCCATCACCGAGTCGGCAGCCGACCTCACCCGCCGGGAGGTTCTGAGCAAGCAGTGGATGCTCGAGCCAATCCTGTACTACGAGCAACTGAGCCGCCCGATAGATGCTTACTTTGCGGTGTACGGTGCCGCTTTGGCCCAGCTTGGCGTCGTGCTTGACCAGCGCTTAGGGCAGCTGGTAAACAACCAGGTACTCAGCCTTTTCATCGTGATCTCGGCCCTGGTGCTTTCGCTGTGGTTGATTCTAGGCACTCTGAACTCCATTCTGGTACCTGTGCGTGAACTGACCAAAACCGCCCAGCAGCTTGGACAGGGGAACCTCTCCAGCCTGGTGCGCCTGCGCTCAAACGACGAGCTGGGCCTGGTCGGCAGAACCCTCAACCAGTCTATCCTCACCCTGCGCAGCCTCATGGAGCGTCAGGAGGAAGAGCGTCAGCGCGGCTTGCAGTTGCAGCAAAACGTGCGACGCTTCCTGGAAATCGCCACCGAAATTGCCCGGGGCGACCTAACCCGCCGCGGCGAGGTGAGCAACGATGTGCTGGGCAACGTGGTCGATGCGGTGAACCTGACCGTTGAAGAGATCGCCCAGCTGCTCAAAGAGGTCCGCCAGGCCGCCGATTTGGTGAATCTGAGCGCAGCGCAGATCGATCAGCTCGCGGCTTCCATCGCCTCCGACGCGCTGTTGCAGGCCCAGGAAGTGAGCCAGGTGCAGAACCAAACCCAGCAGGTAGCCCTCAGCATCCGCCAGATGGCCAATAGCGCAGCTATTACGGCCCAGGCAGCCCACCAGACCCTCGAGTCGGCCCAGTTGGGACGCCAGGCCGTAACCCAGACTCTCTCGGGCATGAGCGGCATCCGCATGGAAATGCAGGTCATCGCCGAGAACATCACCGCGCTGGCCCAGCGTTC
>DAIUDO010000140.1:0-5863 GCA_036845585.1 Meiothermus sp.
AGCCCGGTGCCAGCCTTCAACGCACCTTTGCGCCGGGGGGCAGGTCCTGCTCTGGGGTCACCACCACAATTCTGCCGTCAGGGTCCTCGCCGGCCAGAATCATGCCCTGCGACTCCACCCCGCGCAGCACAGCCGGCTTAAGGTTGGCCACCAGCACCAGCTTTTTGCCGAGCAGGCTTTCGGGGGTGTAGTACTGGGCGATACCGGAGACAACCTGGCGGGTATGATCGCCCACATCCAGGGTCAGAACCAGCAGTTTATCGGCTTTGGGATGCTTCTCAGCTTTGAGAACCTGAGCTACCCGTAGCTCCACCCGTGCAAACTCGTCGATGGAAATCTGGCCGTTGGGGAATGAGGGTTCGCGGCTCGAGGCCGCTGTGGACCTCTGGCTTTCTGCTGCCGCCTCCAGGGCCGCGCTGGCCTCGAGCTTGGGAAAAAGAATGGGTGCGTCCTGGGGAATTTGCGTCCCAGCAGGGGATAGTCCCCAGGTTTCGGTCTCGGCAATGCGGTAATCCCCCAGACCCAGCGCAGCCCGCAGCTCCCTGGCTTTGGTCGGAAGCGCCGGCTCCAACAACACACTGGCGATTCGCAGCCCTTCTACTGCCGTGTAGAGGGCATCCTGAAGTTGAGGTTTTTTAGCGGGGTCTCGTGCCAGCTCCCAGGGCTTTACATCGTTGACGAACTTGTTCAGGCTGCGGACAAACTGGAGAATTTCCTCCAGGGCCAGGTGAATCCGCAGCGCCTCGACTTCTCTGCGCACCCTTTGGGCCAACGAAACCCCCGCACGGGCGATCTCGGAGTCGGGCGAGGAGGCAGCCGGCAGGATGCCGTCACAGTACTTGAGCAGCATGGTGCGAACCCTCGAGAGCAGGTTACCCAGGTCGTTGGCCAGATCGACATTCAGCCGCTGCGCTACCACCTCCTCGCCAAAGGGGCTGTCTGAACCCAGGGTGGTATCCCGCAGTAGGGCGTAGTGCACCGCATCAACGCCAAACCTGTCCAGCAAGGCCAGCGGGTCGATGGCATTGCCCAGGCTTTTGCCCATCTTGCGCCCATCCAGGGCCAGAATGTGACCGTGCACAACCAGCCGTTTGTAAATGGGCAGACCGGCACTTTTGAGCATGGTCGGCCAGAAAATGGCATGGGGCTTGAGTATGTCCTTTCCGATTACGTGCCAGGCATGAGGCCAGTATTTCTCAAACAGGCCCCGGCTGGCCAGCGAGGAGGCGTAGGCCAGCAGCGCATCAAACCAAACGTAGGTAACGTGTTTTTCATCCCATGGAATGGGAATGCCCCAGGGCACCCGGTCTCTGGGGCGGGAGATGGAGAGGTCGCCGATCGGCTCCTTGAGGATTTCCAGCACCTCGTTGCGGTAGGCCTGGGGCTGAATCAGGTCGGGATGCTGGTGCAGATACTCGACCAACCAGGGGCGGTATTTCTCCATGCGGAAGAAGTAGTTGGCCTCCTTGCGCAAGATGGGAGGGTCGGAGTCGCCCGGCAGCATGCCGTTGACCAGTTCTTTTTCGGTTACAAAGCGCTCGGAGCCCACCGAGTAGAGCCCCTCGTACTCGGCATAGTAGATATCGCCGGCCTCGTATACCTTGCGCAGGATTTCCTGCACATAGTGCTTGTGGCGGTCTGAGGTGGTGCGAATGTAGTCGTCGTAGCTGATCAGTAAGCGCTGATAGGCAGGCTGAAAGAGCTGCTCCGAGACATAATTGACAAAGGCCTGGGGTTCCTGACCAGCGTTCTTGGCCGCTCGAGCGATTTTTTCCCCGTGTTCATCGGTGCCGGTGACGAAGTAGGTATCGTAGCCGTCCAACCGGTGAAAGCGGGCCAAAAAGTCGCAGATGATCTTCTCGTAGACGTGTCCGATGTGCGGGGCCGCGTTGGCATAATCAATAGCGGCGGTTTCGTAAAAAATTTTGCTCATTGGAACTCCTTGGTTTTGATCGGGCTTGGCCTATAAAGTTTGAACTTCTCGCAAAAAAAGGGGCGCAAGCGCGCCCCGCCGATAGCATAAGACCCTATCGTCGGGAGCTTCGCATCATTCGGGTAGACCAATACGTTACCACAGCCTGTATTTTAGGCAGCACCCGCTCGTTTGACAAGCACAGCGGCACTAACAAGGTAAGGCTTTTCCTGACGCTAAATCCGGATCCAGTCTGGCCAGCCCAGCATAGAGGGACGTGGGCGAGGCATGAGCGTATACTGCCTGTGTGTCCGCACAGCCCTCTACGCAAGCCCAGCCAGAAGTGGTCATCCCGCCCCAGATCAAAAAAAACACCTGGCTGTTGGCCACAGCACAGGCCATTAATGGTGCTGGGATGCAACTGGTGCCCACCCTAGGGGCCATCCAGGTGGTCACACTTTTGGGCAATGCTGCTTTCGCCGGGGTAGCTACCAGCCTCGTGGCTTTGTCCAGGGTAATGACGGCTTTTTTGGTGGGGCGGCTGACTGACCAGCGTGGACGCAAGGCCGGGATGTACCTGGGTCTGTGGTTGGCGTTGGTGGGTGCCCTGACCATCGGCATGGCTACCCTGATGGGCTCGTTCGTTCTGTTTGGGGTGGGGGCTTTGGTTTTTGGCAGCGGGGTTGGGGCCGTGCAACAGATGCGCGTCGCGGCAGCCGACATGTACCCACCCAGCCGGCGTGGGGAAGGCATCAGCCTGGTGGCCATGGGCTCGTTATTTGGCTCGGGCATAGCGCCCCTGTTGGTCTGGCTAGCCGAGCGATTGGGCAAGCCGACCGGTGTGAACGAGATAGCGCTGTCCTGGCTGCTGCTGCCGCTACTGATTCTGCCCTGCTTCTGGTTGGTGCGCAGCATCCAGCCCGACCCAAGACAGATTGCCCTCGAGCTGGACAGGTACTACCCGGCCTGGGCCCTCGACAGCACTGCTTTGGGCAAGGTGGCAGCAGACCCAGCCGACTATTCCCAGGTACGCAGGGCAGCCATCCTGTCGGCGGTGATGGTGCAGGGACAGATGGTGATGATGATGGCTATGACCGCCCTGGCCCTTAAGGCCCTCGACTGTAGCCTTTCGCAAATTTCCTTCTCGGTGGCGCTGCACGCAGCGGGTATGTTTGCCTTTTCCTGGCCTATAGGGCGGGTGGCCGACCGGTTCGGGCGCAAACCAGTAATCCTGGCTGGGCTGGTGGTCGCAGGGTGTGGAGCCTTGCTGATAGGCCTGGGCCAGGGATACGGGGTTATCACCTTCGGAACCTTTCTGGTAGGGCTGGGCTGGTCGGGCGCCTTTCTGGGCTCTAACACCATGCTCACCGATGTCACACCAGCCAACCGCCGCGGACAAGCCATTGGAATCCTCGAGCAGTGGTCAAACGCTGCGGGCATGACCCTCCCGATCGTTGGGGGGCTGATTGTCGAAGGGTTTGACCTGCATTTTTTGGGCTATTTCGGCGCGCTGCTGGTGCTGCTGCCCATCCTGGCTGTAGCCTGGGTGAGCGAGCACCGGCCCGGAAGTTATGCGCTAAAATAGCGGGTACTGGTCCTGGCCAGCAACCCCGACGTGTTGCCCGACGAACTGTACCCCTACACTTCCTACGCAGAGTGGCTGCGTGACCTCGAGGGCTACGCCGGCCAGTTACGCTGCGTGCGGGTGCTGCCCCCAAAACCGCCCAGTGAGGCTGAATATAGCGGTTTCTTTTCAGGCCTGCTGCTGGCCCTGGGTGTGCGCCCCTACAGCTATCAAGCGGAAGCCCTGGTACACCTCGAGCGAGGCCGGCACGTGGTGCTGGCAACCTCAACCGCCTCGGGCAAGAGCCTGGTTTTCCAGGTTCCGGTGCTCAAAGCGGTGCTCGAGGAGCAGACTGCCCTGCTGCTCTACCCCACCAAGGCCCTGGCCCACGACCAGTTGAAGCGTCTGTTGCAAGCAGGCCAAAAGTTGGGAGTCTCCGACCGAGTTTATGCCTACGATGGCGACACCGCCGGCTCGCAACGACAAAAAGCCCGCGAAAAAGGCCGGGCCTTGCTGACCAACCCAGACATGCTGCATTTCGGGCTTCTGAACCGTCACGGCGACTGGGCCGGGTTCCTCTCTAGGCTGCGTTACCTGGTTATAGATGAGCTGCACGCTTACCGTGGGGTATTTGGAAGCCACACTGCCCTAATTCTGAGACGGCTGTTGCGGCTGGCCTGGCACTACGGCGCCAATCCGCAGGTGATCGCGGCCAGCGCCACCATTGCCAACCCTGCCGAGCACGCCCTGAACCTGACCGGGCTGGCCTTTCAGGGCATCGCAGCCAACCCCTCGAGGGCCGAACGGGAGTTTGCTGTCTGGGTTCCCAAAGCCCTGGATAAAGAAGGCAAAACCCGTCGCAGCGCCAACCTGGAAGCTGCGTTGCTGGCCCGATACGCCGCCGAGCAGGGCCTGCGCACGCTGGTTTTTACCAACGCCCGCCGCACCGCCGAACTGGTGGCCCGCTACAGCAACGACGAACGGGTGCGCCCCTACCGAGCTGGCTACACCGCCACCGAGCGACGAAAACTAGAACAGTCCCTACAGACGGGAGCGGTGCGGGTTCTGGTCAGTACCAGCGCCCTGGAGCTGGGCATGGACATCGGCAGGCTCGATGCCGTAATCCTGCTGGGGTATCCGGGCTCGGTGAGCTCGTTCTGGCAGCGGGCTGGGCGGGCCGGACGGGCCGAGCGGAGGTCGCTGGTGCTGTGGATTCCTCGGGAAGACCCCCTCGACGGCTACTTTGAGCAGCACCCCGAGCTGCTGCTGGTCAGCCCCCCCGAGTCGGCCATCGCCGACCCAGACAATCCGGTGCTCTACCCCCTGCATGCCCATTGCGCAGCGCGCGAGTTACCGATTGAGCTGCCGGTTGAGAATACCCCGCGCGGCAAGATACCTGGCGATCCCAGAACCCCTGGGCAAGACTCCTATTCCACCGCTCACCCCGGCGACCAAGATGCCAGGGAATACGACAAACCACCGCCAGACCCGTTTGTTCAGTCCTGGATGGCAGTCAAACCCCCACTGGTGCAAAAAAACGGGCGGCTCTTCACGCCCAAGCGAACCCCTCACCACGACCTGGTGCTGCGTGGGCTAGGCCGCAGTTTCAGCTTGCACGACAGTACCGGCAGACTGCTGGGCACCCTGGACGAGCGGCAGGCCTACTGGGAGGCTCATCCGGGCGCGGTTTATCTGCACCAGGGCGAAAGCTACCTGGTGCGCAACCTCGACCTCGAAAAGCGTGAGGTGGTGTTGCTGCCGAGCCTCGAGGACTACTACACCCAACCCCGTGCCGAAACCGACGTAGAAGTGCTGCAAGGCGAGGAGATTAGGCAGGGTATCTGGGTAGGCCCGGTGGTTTTGCGTGAAAGGGTGACCGGGTATGTCAAAAAGCGCTACTTAAGCGAGACGGTGCTCGAGGAAGTGGTTTTGAACATGCCCGAACTAACCTTTCAAACCGAGGCGGTCTGGTTTCACCCTTGCGAAGGACTGGCGTTATCCTCTTTGTCTGGGGCGACAGAGCAGCCACAACTGAGCAAAGCCCAGGTTCCCTCAGCCATACATGCCCTCGAGCACACCCTGATTGGACTGCTGCCCTTGTTTGTTCTTGCCGAGCGGCAGGACATTGGTGGGGTTTCGTACACGTTTTATCCTTGGCCCTTGGAATCGGGGAGTGGCCCAACCATATTCATCTACGATGGTTACCCCGGAGGGGTGGGCTATGCGCGAAGCGCTGCGCAGCAGTTCCCACGCTGGATTGCCGCAGCCCGTGAGCTGCTTGATAGCTGTCCATGTGACGAAGGCTGCCCTCGCTGCATACTCTCTCCCAAATGTGGTAATGGCAACCAATTCCTCGACAAAGCGGGCGCACGGCTTCTGGCGCAGAC
>DAIUDO010000141.1:0-5825 GCA_036845585.1 Meiothermus sp.
GACCAAGAGGCACAAAAAAACACCCTCATGCGAGCTTGCCAACATTCCGTCACCCCCAGTAGGCCCAACCGCTAAGGCGCCTTCGCGACCGTGCTGGGCTGGGCCTCAGTAAAGCCGAAATGGGCAGCTCTATTGCCACTGCACCACGCGCTTCAGGTCGTGGCGGTGGTGCTCGAATCCAACCTCATCAGCAATTCCAATGGGGAGCAAGGCCGTGATGGCAGCATGTGAGGGCAAGTTCAGCAGCTCCTTGACCTTAGCCGCATTGAAACCGCCCATCGGCACGGTATCGTAGCCGAACGAGCGGGCAATCAGCATCAAGAAACCCAGCAGAATAAATCCTTGCGCCTTACCCCAGTTCTCGCGTTCTTCATCGCTCTTACCTTCCCAGGATTTGCGCAGGCTGGCGGCTCTGGTTTGTTTTTGTTCTTCGGAAAAACCAGGGTGGAGGGTCTCTTCAACCCTTGCCAGGGTGTCTTTCATATCGCTGTACACCACCAGCACAGCCGGGGCCGAGCTCACCTGGGCCTGGTTGTTGGCCGCCTCGCGCAAGCGCTCCTTGAGCTCAGGGTTCTGCACGACCACCACCCGCCAGGGCTGAAGGTTGTTGGAGCTGGGGGCTTTGAGGGCAAGCGAAAGTATTTCTTCCAATTTCTCTTTAGGTATCGGTTCGGGCTTGAACCTGCGGATACTGCGACGGGTCAGCACGGCTTCCTTGACCGAGAGGATACGTTCACCAACGGCTTCCATACCTGCCCACTCTAGTTCAAACACCCCAGCCGACTATGCTGCACTTTACAATCCATAGCGTAAATGCCCTGTACCCAGGGCTTTTATTGATTCACACCCCATTCACAAAGCCATCCCACTGCCTTCATGCAACCCGCCCTACCCTGAGAGCGTCGCTGGGGGAAGTCCTGGCACAGAAGGAGAGAGAAGTTATGGACATTGCACTGGCACATGGTCACGTTTACAGCTTCAATCCGTTCTTCGCGTTCTTTGGTTTTCTGTTCAACCTGCTGTTTTTTGTCCTGTTCATTGCCTTCATCCTCTGGCTGTTGAAGGGTTTGAAGCGTGGGCGCTGGGGTTATGGTTGGAAGCGGATGCGCTCTGCAAGGGGACCTTGGGGTCGGGGCGATTGGTTGCGGGGTGGCGATGAGGCCATGGAGACGGCCCGGGAACGCTTTGCCAGGGGGGAGGTTACGAAGGAGCAATACGAGGCGATCAAAACGGGTTTGGAAAATGAACGCGCCGCTGATGCCCGTGAAGACTGGAACTGGAGAGGTTGGTGGAACCGCGACAGCGCTCTGGAAATTGCCCGGATGCGCTTTGCCAGGGGCGAGATCAGCTTGGAGGAACTCGAGGCCATCCGGCGCGGATTGGAAAGCTAGGAGCCAGAGGGGGTGGGTAGCCAGAGGGGAAGCCCTCGGGCTACCTGCTTATAGCGTAAGAATCGCCCAGGTAAGTCATCAGACATTTGTAAGGGCCTTTGAACAGTAATAATGTTCTGTTTTTGTCTTTCAGGAGTCTCCTTATGGCCGTATCTGCCCTACCTTATCAAATGCCCGAACTCACCCCACAGCAGCGTTTGTTCACCCTGGTCGGCACCTTGCTGGGCCTCCTGCTGGCAGCACTCGACCAGACCATCGTGGCCACCGCTGGCCCAGCGATTCAGCGTGATTTGAACATCGAGCCTTCGCTCTATGCCTGGATCACTACAGCTTATCTAGTAACTTCCACGGTGTTCGTGCCGATCTATGGCAAGCTTTCCGATCTGTACGGCCGCAAGCCTATTCTAATCGTGGCAATCGGGTTGTTTTTGTTGGGGTCTTTGCTATGTGGACTGGCCCAAACGCCGTTGCAACTGATCCTTTTCCGCGCCTTTCAGGGGCTGGGTTCGGCGGGGTTGTTCGTGACGGCTTTTGCCATTGTTGCCGATATTTTCCCTCCGGCTGTGCGGGGGCGGTACACTGGGCTGTTTGGCGCGGTGTTTGGGCTCAGCAGTGTGGTGGGCCCTTTGGTGGGTGGTTTCTTGACCGACAACATCAGCTGGCACTGGGTGTTTTTCGTCAACCTGCCGGTGGGGGCTGTGGCCTTGTTCTTTATCGCCTCCAGAATGCCATTGCTGCGCTCGTCGCAGCGCAAACCCAGCATTGACTTTGCGGGGGCTTTCTGGCTGTTGGTGTTCACGGTACCGCTTCTAATTGCCCTGAGCCTGGGCAAGACCAGCCTTGGCCCTGGCGAGACCGGCTTTTTGTGGACCTCGTGGCAGATTCTGGGCATGTTTGCGCTGGCTGCAGTGGGGCTGGTGGTTTTCATTCTGACCGAGCGCCGAGCCAAGGAGCCCATCATTCCGCTGGGGTTATTCAGGAATCGCGCCTTTGCGACCGGTAACGCGGCCTCTTTTGTGCTGGGGGCCGGGTTTTTAGCGGCGATTGTGTTTTTGCCCTTGTTTATGGTGATTGTGGTGGGCCTGAGCGCGACCAATGCGGGCCTGACCATCATGCCCCTGACCTTTGGCATCGTGTTCGGCAACATCATTTCAGGGCAGATCGTCAGCCGTATCGGACGCTACAAACCCCTGATGCTGATTGGGCTGGGTGTTCTGACCCTTGCTTTTACCATCATGGGTTTTACCCTTAGCCCGGCCTCTACCCAGGCCGAAGTGACCCTGAAGATGATTTTAGTGGGACTTGGACTGGGCCCGGCCATCCCACTCTACACCCTGGCCGTGCAGAATGCGGTCTCGCCCGCGGTAGCCGGGGTTGCTTCTTCGACGGTGCTGTTTTTTCGCTCGATGGGCTCTACGATTGGCGTGGCGATTCTGGGTAGTATATTTGCCCACAGCTTTGCTGCCCATCTGACCCCTCGTGTGGAGGCCGCCCTCGCCGAACTACCGCCGGCCCTGCACTCGAGCTTCCAGCTGCCGGAAGGAGGCCAGGTAGGGGAGGGAGGTGCCCAGCTATCCTTCGATGCCGGGCGTATAAAGGCCAGCATTGCCAGGGGTTTTGAGGAACAAAAAGCCACCCTGGCGGCTGCCCTGGAGGGCGACCTCGAGGCCACACGGCGCTTGTTCAACAGTCCTAATACCCCAGAGAACCTGCGGCGCGTGCTGGCACAAGGGGGTGTGGAGGCCATGGTCAAGGCCGAGTTTGCGGCCCGGTACCGGGCCCTCGAGGCGGCCCTCAATACCGGGCCACAGGGCTTGCAGGCCGCGCTCGAGGACCCCAGCCTGCCGCAGAGCCTCAAGGACAACCTGCAGCGAATTCCGCCCCAGGCGCTGCTAAGCCCCCAGGGCAGGGCGCAGGTGCTGGCCCAGCTACAGGCCGGCATGGAACAGGCCGTGCCCGACACGGTACGCCAGGTGAAAGAAGGCATTCTTTCCGGGGCAACCGCCGGGCTTCTTCAGGCCCAGAGCCGGGTTTTCCAGACCGTAGACAAAGTCGGTATGGCTGTGAAAGAGGCCCTGACCATCGCTATCTCGCAGATTTATCGGATTGGGATTGTGGTCGCGCTGCTGGGCATCTTCATCACCCTGCTCATTCCAGAGTTGCCTTTGCGCAAGTCCAATGCGCCGGTGGCGCAGGAGTAGGATAGGGCGTGGCCGGGACGATCCTGATTGTGGAGGACGAGGCCCGTCTGGCGGAAATACTCGAAGAGTACCTTCGCCGCGAGGGTTATCGCACCGAGCGGGCCAAGGATGGCGGGCGGGCCCTGGAACTCTGGCGGGCGGCCCAGCCCGACCTCATTCTGCTGGACATTATGCTGCCGGTGCTGGATGGCCTCGAGGTAGCCCGGCGTGTCCGAGCCGAGTCGGAGGTGCCCATCATCATGCTGACCGCTCGCGACGACGAGGTCGACCGTCTGGTGGGCCTGGGATTGGGAGCCGACGATTACGTGGTCAAACCCTACAGCCCACGTGAGGTGGTCGCCAGGGTGAAGGCGGTGTTGCGCCGGGTGCGCGGTAGCGTGCTGGCTCCCGAAATATATCGGGCGGGCAGCCTGGAAGTGGATCTGGGGGCTTTTGAAGTACGCTGCGATGGGGTGCGGCAGGACCTGACCACCGGGGAACTCAAACTGCTGGCCCTGCTGGCCAAAGAACCGGGGCGGGTGCGCCAGCGCTCAGAACTGCTCACCCTCACGGGCGATGCCGACAGTTTTGCTGATGAGCGCACCGTAGATGCCCACATCAAGAACATTCGCCGCAAGCTGGGGGTTTGTGGGGCGCAAATCGAGACGGTGCGGGGTGTGGGCTACAAGTTGAGGGCGGAATAATGCTGGCTGTCGGGGTAGGAAACCGCATGGGGGGTTGTGTTATGGTTCCCTCTGCTCTGGCTGCCAGGATTAGCGACCTCAAACGAGTCCGGCACGGTTTGCGGGCTTTCGGGGATGGCCGGCTGCTTTCCAAGGGCCGCTCGAAGCCCGAGACCATTTGGTCCAAGCTCGAGGCCTGACCATGCCGCATAGACCCCCAAAATGGAATGCCGATGATCCCGCTAGGGGCCGAAGATATGCCTGCTCTCCCCTGGGTAGCCGCGATCCTGAAACATGGCGGCGCCTTAAGGAGCGACGTGGCTGGCGTGGGCGCTGGGGCTTGCGACGTCGGCTGACCTTTTTCTTTGCCTTTGTGGCCCTGGCGGCGGTCTTCATCACCACCTGGTTCACGTTGGGGGCAGTATTTAGCGCTTTTTTCCCCAGCCAACCCGATGGTCTTCGCTGGTGGCAGGACACGCCGGGACGCTACTGGAGCGATGGAAGCCCCCCCCTGAACGACGCGCAACTTCGAGCGGCCCGCGAGGCCTTTGGGCGCATTACCGGGACGGCTTTCTGGGCTGGAACCCTGGCTTTTTTGCTGGCCGTGGTGGCTGCAGCGGTGGTGACCCGTATCCTGACCCGACCTCTGGTGGCCCTGACCGACGGGGCTAAACGGTTGGAAGCGGGCGAGCGGGGCATTCGCATCAAGGTGCCGCGTTCCCGGGACGAATTGCGCAGCCTGACCGAAGCCTTCAACAACCTGGTGGCGGGCCTCGAGCGCCAGGAAGCTTGGCGGCGTAACCTGGTGGCCGATATCGCCCACGATTTGCGTACTCCCTTGGCCGTGTTGCGCTCGGAAATCGAGGCCATGCAGGACGGAGTCTCCAGGCCAGATGAAGCGGGCCTCGAGCGCCTGCATGGCCAGGTGCTGTTGCTAACCCAACTCGTCAACGACCTGCGCACCCTTTCGCTGGCGGAAAGCGGCGGGATGGAACTAAAAAAAGAGCAGGTCGAGCTGGCGGGCTATCTGGCTGGGGTGCTCGAGCTGTTTCGCCCCAGGGCGGTGGAGGCGGGACTGGAACTGGTGCTGCGGATTCCACCGCAGTTGTACGCCCCCCTGGACCCCAACCAGATGAGACGGGTGCTCAACAACCTGCTCGATAATGCGGTGCGCTATGCTAGTCCAGGCAGGGTCGAGGTTTCGGCCCGGGCCAGCTATGAAAACGTGGAAATCGAGGTGCGCGATGCGGGGCCGGGTTTGAGCCGAGAGGCCCTCGAGCGGGTGTTTGACCGCTTTTATCGCGGCGATGCCTCGCGCACCAGGGCCGAGGGCAAAGGGGGGTCGGGCCTGGGCCTAACCATTGCACGGGCCATCGTGGAGGCTCACGGTGGGAAGCTGGCTGCGGCCAACCATCCCCAGGGAGGAGCCGTGTTTACGATTTATTTACCCGCAGCTTCCACAACGCCAGCGCTGTAGCGTTACAGCTCGAGACCCTTCAGAGATACCCAAGAATCCTTCTTGAAGCCGATTTCTTGCATACTACTTTTTATTTCCGCATATTGTGCTATGC
>DAIUDO010000142.1:0-1805 GCA_036845585.1 Meiothermus sp.
ACCACCCCAGCAAGACAAACGTAACGGCCGGGAAAGCCCACTGAACTGCAAATGCGCTATAACCCAGGGTCGGCCCGCCCTCAGGGTCAGTCGAGGAAATCGCGCAGCTTGCGGGTGCGGGATTCGTGATATTTGAGCTTGCGCAAGGCCTTGTTTTCAATCTGCCGGATACGCTCGCGGGTTACCCCGAAGTAGGCGCCAACCTCCTCGAGGGTGTGCTCGCGCCCATCAATCAGACCCTTGCGCAGTTTCAAGACCATGGCCTCGCGCTCGGAGAGCTTGCCCAGGGCTTTTTCCAGCTCTTCAGAAAGCATGCTTTGGGCGGCGGAGTCGACCGGCGAGGCCATATGCTCGTCGGGGATAAAATCGCCATAAAAGCTGTCCTTCTCATCGCCGATGGGGGTTTCTAGGCTTACCGGCTCCTGGGCGATCTTAAAGGTTTCCTCGACCTTTTTGGCGTCCCAACCCGGCCCCATGGCCTCGGCAATCTCCTCGTAGGCCGGCTCGCGTCCCAGCTCCTGCTGCATCTGCCGGGCTGTGCGGGTGAGCTTGTTGATGGTCTCGACCATGTGTACCGGGATACGAATGGTGCGGGCCTGGTCGGCAATGGCACGATTGATGGCCTGGCGAATCCACCAGGTGGCATAGGTGGAGAACTTATAACGACGCTTGTACTCGAACTTTTCCACGGCCCGGATAAGCCCCTGGTTGCCTTCCTGGATCAGGTCAAGGAAGGAGAGGCCACGTCCGGTGTATTTCTTGGCGATGCTAACCACCAGGCGCAGGTTGGCTTCGATCAGGTGCTGACGGCAGATTTCGCCGTCGCGGGCGATGTGCAGGTGACGCTTGACCATGCGGTCCAGGGACCGCAGACGGGTATCCACGGCCTGGACCGTATCGGGGTCTATGCGTAGCTCGGTGCCAGGGATGTTGGAGACCCGGCTGCTGCCCTGTACCTGGCTGCGCAGCACGTGGCGGATCAGCTCGGCCTCGAGCCCGGTTTCTTCGGCTAACCGCAGGGCTGCTGCCACGCCCTCTTCCACCCGGCGGGCCAGATCGATCTCCTCTTCCAGGGTCAGCAGGGGAACCTGACCGATTTCGTGCAGGTACTGCCGCACCGGATCGGAGGTGGAGATGCGCGGCAAGGGCAGGTCGTCTTCGATCTCCTCCTCGGCCTCCTCGACCGGAAGGGTGCCCATTTCGAAGTCAGGCTCGAGCATCTCGATGTCGAGGTCGCCCTCCAGCACTTCCTCGGCAATTTCCTCATCGGGCAGGACCAGCGTTTCCAGTTTTCTGTCTACGCTGACTGGGGGCCCGAGCTCGTCGAGATCGGGGGGCTCGAGGTCGTCTACGTCCGGTATCTCGATCTCGTTGGCCTCGTCCTCACCCGCCTCGGAGACCAGTTCTTCTTCCAACTGGTCTTGCTCATCCTCTAGTAGAGCGGTTTTGTCGAGTGCAGTTTTGGTTTCTGGCCGGGCTGGAGTTGTTTTGGTTGATTTGGTCCTGAGGGCCGCTTTGCTTTCGGGCTGAGGCGTCGAGGTTGAACCGATTTTTTGCGGGGCCGATTGGGGGGCAGACTTGCTTTTGGGCTGGGTGCTGGCCCCTTCCGCGGGCTTGACCCCGGTGTCAGGTTTGGTAGGGGCTTTGGCCGGCTTGTGGGTTTTGGATGATGTTTTCGGCATAGGTTGAGCTGCAGTGCTGGAAGGTGCGCTTTTGACCGAATTTACGGCGGACTTGGACGTGCCCTTTGCCTCTGGTTGTTTGGCGGGGCCTGGAGCGGTTTGGAGGTTCTGGCTGTCTTCTTT
>DAIUDO010000142.1:1905-5798 GCA_036845585.1 Meiothermus sp.
ACCGATCGATCGGCGGTTTGTTTGCCCTTGGATGAGGTGGAACGGCCAGCTTTGCTTGGGGTAGTTTTTTTTCCCTTTGTTCCTGCGGTGGTCTTGGTTCTGCTCAAGCGGTTCACCTCCCAGTAAAAGGGCCACTTGCCCCGATCATGCCGTTATGTAAGCGTTTCAGCCGATCTTTTGGGCCAGTAAAACTTTGTGGCTGTCCACGGCCAGCGTGCGCACGGTGGCGAAACGCTCCTCGAGCAGCGGCTCATAAGGTAAAAAGCGGTTCGCCACAAGATAAAATTTCCCGCCCCTCTCCAGGCGGGCGTAGGCAGCTTCTATGAATGCAATGGCGGTTTCTAGCACGACAAGGCCCCCCACATGGAACGGGGGGTTCGCTACAACAGTAGCAAAGGCCTGGCCCGGTGTCAAGGCTTCATCCACGTCGGAGTGAAGCACCGTGGCCCGATGACCTAAGTTGCGCTCTGCGCCGAGCACGCTTGGCCAGTCGTCCTCGAGCAGGGTCAGGCTATGCGCCCGACCGACCAGGGGGCGGCTAAGGGCGCCGTACCCTCCGCCCATATCCAGCACATCGCCGAGCTCCGGAGGCAGCGCTTGCAGCAGCATGGCACTGCCGGGGTCCACATGACCAGCGGAGAAAACCCCTGGCAGATAGCTAAAATGTAGGGTTTGACCCTGGTGTGCGTAGGTAAAGGATTGCCACACATCGGGCAGTTCGGGGGCCGGGTTTTCCTTTTCCAGTAGGGCTACCCTGAGGGGCCCGGCGCGTTCGACCAGCAGACCAAAACCCAGGAGTTGTTGGGCTCGCTTGAAATAGTGCTCGAAGCCCCGGTCCTTGCTGCCGGCTATCCATAGCCGCCCTCCCAGCCGCAGGGCCCGGGCGGCCCCCAGCAGCGATAGACCCACGTACTCGGTGCCGCGGTTGGCTGGCAGAACCAAGGCTACCAGATCCACCGAGGCGGCCTCTGTTTCCCAGGGTAGCCCCCGGATGACCCTCACGCGGCTGCCAAAGCTGGCCTCGAGGCAGCGCAGAGAAGCCCTCGAGGTTTCGATGGCTTGCACTGTCAAACCGTGCCGGTACAGGGCATGGGTGACCAGACCGATGCCGGGGTTCAGGTCGAGGGCGGTTTGGCCGTGGGGCTCGAGGCACCGCGCCAGCAGTTCGTAAGCAGGGTCGTCCAGGCCGCGTGCTCCGGACTTTGTATACAGATGCCCTCCAGGGACAGGGGTTTTGTGTAAGGTGTGGTACGCCTCGAGGGTCATAGATACAGCGGTTCGACGCGGGTTTGTCCGCTTATGAGCATCTGCGCTCCCAGGCGGGCCAGGGCCATTCCCGAGGGCGGCTGATCCAGGGAAAGCAGCCCTTCGGGTGGCAGCTCGGTCAGTCTGGTCCGTCGGGGCGGTAGCAGGGTCTCGAGCCTCTGCCCTTCGACCCGGTAGCTTGCGCTGTAGCAAAGACCGTTGCGGGTGGTATGGGCCACGTTGACCCGACCCTGGTAGCGCAGGGCCACCCCGGCCAGGGTGTCCACCCCCACCACCGGAACATTCAGCCCGCGGGCCAGTCCCAGCCCCGCCGCGATGCCCACCCGCAGCCCGGTATACGAACCCGGCCCACGCCCTACCGCAACCGCTGCCAGATCCCGGCGCAAGGTTCGGGTCTCGTGCAGGAACTGCTCGAGTTCCGCCCACAACACCTCGGCATGGCGACGCCCTAGGCGAACGGCCCGCTCGGCTTCGGGCAAACCCAGCACCAGGTAGGGCGTAGCGGTATCGAGGGCCAGCACCAGCACCCCAGGAGTATAGCAATAGAGCGGCCTTCAAGGACAAGCGGTTGGGTTGACGGTGAAAACCGCGATGAACCGGGTGGGATGGGCGATTTTCACGGTCGGGATGTCCACGCGGAAGGGCGGCTTTTCATCCCCTGTTGCAGCGGCAGGCTTGCTGCTAGACTTGGGGCCATGAAATTGGCCATAGTGGGCGTAGGTAAGATGGGCAAGAGCATCCTGGAGGGCATTTTGCGGGCTGGTATGCTCGAGGCTGGCGAGATCGGGGTGCTGGATGCGCCGCAGCGCACCCTCGAGGTAGCCCAGGAGGCGGGCGTTAACCCCCTGCGATTCGAGGATTTGCGACACTGCGAGCGAATTTTGCTGAGCGTACAACCCAGAGACATCGCTCAGCTGGCACCCCAGGTAGCCCATCCCAACACGGGCTACATCTCCATCATGGCCGGGGTCTCTACGGCGGTGCTCTCGAGGCGCCTGGGCACCCGCCGGGTGGTGCGCTGTATGCCCAATCTGGCGGCGACCATCGGCAAGAGTTCGACGGCCATCACCGGCCCCCGCGAGGCCGAGGAAGCCGGCGATCTGGAGTTCACACGGGCCCTGTTTGCCACGGTAGGCGATGTGTACGACCTGCCGGAGCGACTGTTCGATGCCTTTACCGGTATGTCGGCCTCGGCCCCGGCCTATGTGGCCGTGGTGGCCGAGGCCCTGGCCGATGGCGGGGTCAAACAGGGCATACCACGGGCCCAGGCCATGCAACTGGCCGCCGATGTGTTGATTGCTACCGGCGAGCTCCTGCGAACAAAGCACCCGGCAGTACTCAAGGACGAGGTGAGCAGCCCAGGCGGAACCACCATCCACGGGCTGGCAGCGCTCGAGGCCCGGGGGGTTCGGGCCGCCCTGATCGAAGCTGTCGAGGCGGCTACCCTACGCGGCCACGAGCTAGGAAGGGAAGAGTAGCCCGACAACACCCAGATGACCCAAAGCCAACGGCCAACACCTAAACCACGGCCCGCTAACCTCTGGAAGCATCGTTTGCCTCAGGCTGAATGCACCGTCTGGTTTTCCGCTTGGGCGTAGCATAGAGGGGATGAGGCGATTCTTGACCTTTGGGCTTCTGCTGACAGGGGTGTTGGCCGCGCCAACG
This sequence comes from Meiothermus sp., assembly GCA_036845585.1. Taxonomy (GTDB): domain Bacteria; phylum Deinococcota; class Deinococci; order Deinococcales; family Thermaceae; genus Meiothermus. The sequence continues at coordinate 4,837 of DAIUDO010000142.1, forward strand.
GCTTACTACCCTTATGGAATTGGCTACTCCTGGACATACTCCAGTGGCATGGAACAGGTATTCACCCGCGAGCAGAATGGCATGCTGGTGTTTGAGCGACGGCTGGCCAAGCAGCCGGTAAGTGCCGACCTCTTGCGTTATACCCCAGATAGGGGGGTCTTGCTCGAGGGCCTGATAGTTGGTCAGGCCGTTCAGCGCTATAACCCGCCCTTGCAGCTATACCCTGCCCCTCCCCTGGTACTGGGTCAGGAATGGGGCGGGCGCAGCAACTTCGGCGGCCAGAGCGTGGCTCTGCTGGGCAAGGTCTTGCGCATCGAAGGGGTCAATGTGCCGGCGGGCCGCTTCAACGCCTATGTGATTCGCACCTCGACCGTTACCAGTGGCGGCGGTAGCCAGGTCATGGAGATCTACTTTGTTCCAGGTGTGGGCATTGTCCGCTATGCCACGCCGGACGGCGCAACGGTTGACCTGGTGAAGTTCGTTGTGCCTAAATAGGGCATGGAACTTCAGATTGTCAAGGTTGAGAAGCCGGAAAACCTCAACGTTATCCTGGGACAGAGCCACTTCATCAAGACCGTCGAGGACCTGCACGAGGCGCTGGTCACGGCAGTGCCGGGAATCAAGTTTGGACTGGCCTTTTGTGAGGCTTCCGGTAAACGCCTGATTCGCAAGAGCGGCACTTCGGATGAGCTGGTGGAACTGGCGGTTCGCAACGCCCAGGCAATTGGGGCCGGTCATTGCTTCCTGATTGTGCTGGGGGAAGGTTTTTTCCCTATCAACGTCTTGCATGCCATTAAGGCTTGTCAAGAGGTGGTGCGCATCTTTGCCGCTACAGCCAACCCCCTGGCGGTGGTGGTCGCCGAGCAAGCCGACCAGCGCGGAATTCTGGGTGTCTTGGATGGACACAAGCCGCTGGGCGTTGAAGGCGATGAGGATGTGCAGTGGCGTAAGGACATCCTTCG
>DAIUDO010000143.1:0-1519 GCA_036845585.1 Meiothermus sp.
CTAAGGGCCCTCGCCTGTGCTACCATAATCAGCCGTGACGACCATTACCGGAGGCCGCTGGGTGGCCGAGATTTATGGCTGCAACCTGGAGGTACTGGAAAACCCCAAGCTGGTCGAGGTTGCCCTGAGGGACGCGGTCATCAAGCTGGGTGCACCGCCGGGAAGCGTACAGGCCACGGTGTACAAGTTTTATCCGCAGGGGCTCTCGGCGGCTATCCTCTCGCCGGTGGCGGCGGTGATGATCCATACCTGGCCCGAGGACGATGCCTCGGCAGCGCTCGACCTGTACTTTTACAAACCGGATGTGGACCCCGAATCGGTGTTGCGCGGGCTGGCCCGGGCCTTTGGGGCCAGGGAGGAGTCGGCTTTTCGCTTCTGGCGCGGCGGGGAGCACGAAATCAAGCGGCGAAGCCAGGCCAACTCGAGCCCCGCCAACAGCTGATGTACACCGCGCTTCCCAACGAAGTGTGCTGTGTGGCAGCGGGCGAAACCGTGCGCTAGCACCTATGGATAAGCCATAACCCTGATACATACGGCTCGGTTCAGGCTGGGTCAAAAACCCGTTTACGGAGGAGCTATGGAATACGGAATGTACTACCTCGAGCAAGTCACGCCCTACGAGGCCATCCACCGGCGCATGGACAAGGTGCTGGCGGCTGGGCGAACCAGGTTCCAGGATTACTTCATTTTCCAGACCGGGGCTTTTGGCAAGGTGCTGGTACTGGACAAGGACGTACAATCCACCGAACGCGACGAGTACATCTACCACGAGACCCTGGTGCATCCGGCCATGCTGGCGCACCCTAACCCACGCTCGGTGTTTATTGTCGGAGGCGGCGAAGGCGCCACCTTGCGGGAGGTTTTGCGACACCCCACCGTCGAAAAAGCCGTGATGTGCGACATCGACGACGAACTGGTCGAAATGGCCCGCACCCTGCTGCCCGAGTGGCACCAGGGGGCCTTCGACGACCCCCGGGCCCAGGTGGTCACCGAGGATGCCCGGGGCTGGCTGGAAAACCATCCCCATACCTACGACGTGATCATCGTAGACCTGAATGACCCGGTTGGCGAGGACAACCCCGCCCGGATGCTCTTCACGGTGGAGTTTTATGAGCTGATCAAGCAACGCCTCAACCCCGGCGGTCTGATGGCCATGCAGGCCGGGATGATTCTGCTGACCCACCACAAGATGCACCCGGTGGTTCATCACACCGTTAAGCAGGTCTTCAGGCACACCCGCAGCTACCGCAACTACATTCCCGGTTTCATGCTCAATTTTGGCTTCATCGTGGCCTCGGATGCCGTGGACGTCACCGGCCTGAGCGAAGGGACGCTGGAAGCCCGAATTATGGAGCGCAAGCTCTCGCTCAAACACCTCGATGCCCATTTCACCGAGGCCATGTTTGTGCTACCCAAAGACCTCAAGGAGGCCATTGCCGCCGAACAAATGGTCTCCCGCGACGCCGAGCCTTTCTGGCTGACCGAGGAAGGCGAAGCCAGGCAGTCCAGGGCCTGACAA
>DAIUDO010000143.1:1619-5658 GCA_036845585.1 Meiothermus sp.
CCGGGTTGTATCGAACCTCGAGCATGACCGGGATTTCTTTCGAGAACGGCGCTGAACCGCTAGAATCAGTGTATGCAAAGGACCCTTTTTGTTGCCGTAGCCCTGCTGGCCGTCGTCGTGGCGGCGGTGCTCTTCCTGGTTCTAAGACCCCAACCCTCCGCCAGCGTGGCCGATGCAGCCAAGGGGGCCAAGTTTGCCATCGGCAACCCCGATGCCAAGGTGACGGTGGTGGACTTTTCCAACTACCTGTGTGGCCACTGCCGCGACCACTCCAACGACGTCTTCCCGCTCATTAAGCGCGACTACATCGACACCGGCAAAGTTCGCTACGTGTTTCGTGACTTCCCTTTTGGAGGCCAGGAAAACGTGATTCGGGCCGGAGAGGCCGCTGCCTGTGCGGGGGAGAGCAATCTGTATGTCGAATACCACCAGGCCCTTTTCCGGGCCCAGCTGCAGTGGGCTGGCTATAGCGGTGCGGCTTTGGACAACTACTTTGCCGACCTGGCGGGTCAGATTGGCATCGCCCCGGCTACCTTCGCGCAGTGCCTTCAGTCGGGCAGCAAGCGGGCCGGTGTACTCGCCGACCAGAAGCTGGCCAGCGATCTGGGGCTTACCGGCACCCCCAGCTTTTTCGTAAACGGCGAAAAATATACGGGACAACGCTCCTACGAAAGCTGGCGTGAAATTCTGGACAAGGCTCTGGCCGGTCAGACCAACAGCGACCAAGGCGGAGCCAGTACCCCTGCTAAGCCCTAAAACGTATCCAAATGGAAATAAGCCCACCGCCTGGATGGGCAGTGGGCCTTGACCTTTGTGTTACAACCCATGTGCGGGTCTGGCTTGCAGCGGTTCGGTTCGCTAGCGCCGGCTCAGGATGCCTGGCGCAGCCGGGCTTCCTCGAGGGCCTTCAGGGGCCTGTCCAGATGGGGCAGATCGAAGAGCACTTCCGTGACCCCCGAGCCGGGCAGCTCATACATGAGCTCGACCATGGCCTTTTCAATTACTGCCCGCAAGCCCCGCGCACCGGTGCCGCGCTTGAGGGCCCGGCGGGCGATCTCACGCAGCACCGCTGGGGTAAAGCGAATCTCGATGCCCTCGATGCGCAAAAGCTCCTGGTACTGGCGGATGAGGGCATTCTTGGGCTCGGTCAGGATACGCACCAGGGCTTCTTCGTCGAGGGCCTCGAGCTGCACCATCACCGGCATGCGGCCCACAAACTCCGGAATCAGGCCGAAGCGAACCAGGTCCTCGGGGATGGGCTCGGGTTTTTCCTCGGTCTTTTTGGGGCGGGTGAAGCCGATGGGGTTCTGGTCGACCCTCGAGAGCACGATGCGCTCGAGGCCGTCAAAGGCCCCACCCAAAATGAACAGGATGTTCTTGGTGTTGAGGCTGATGAACTCCTGGTGAGGGTGTTTGCGACCGCCCTGGGGCGGAACGTTGGCTATGGTACCCTCGATGATCTTCAAAAGAGCCTGCTGCACCCCTTCGCCGGAGACATCGCGGGTCAGGCTGGGGTTCTCCGACTTACGGGCAATCTTGTCAATTTCATCGATGTAGACAATACCCTTCTCAGCAGCCTGTACATCGAAATCAGCAGCCTGCAAAAGACGTAGCAGCACATTTTCTACGTCTTCCCCGACGTAGCCCGCCTCGGTCAGGGTGGTGGCATCGGCGATGGCAAAGGGCACGTCCAGCATCCGGGCCAGGGTCTCGGCCAGCAGGGTCTTGCCGGTGCCCGTTGGGCCAATCAGCAGTACATTAGATTTCTGCACCTCGGCCTCTGGGTGCATCAGGCGCTTGTAGTGGTTGTAGACCGCAACCGAGAGGGTTTTCTTGGGCATCTCCTGGCCGATAACATATTGATCGAGGAAGCTCTTGATCTCGGCGGGCTTGGGTAGATGGCTGGGGCCGACAAAACTCTGCCGAGGCTCGGCTTCTAAAAGGTCCTTGGCCCGCTCAACGCACTCGTTGCAGATAAAGACTTCGCCCAGCGGCGACTCAATTAAATGGGCTACCTCGGGATGTTTGCGCCCACAAAAGCTGCAGGAAGGCTTACTGCGTCTCACGGCTAACCACCTGATCTACCAGCCCATAGCCGGCGGCCTCTTCGGCCGTGAGATAGTAGTCGCGCTCGGTGTCACGTTCGACTTTTTCCAGGAGCTGGTTGGTGTGGCGGGCAATGATGCCATTTAGAACCTTACGGGTTTTGAGGATTTGCTCGGCCTGAATGGCGATATCGGTGGCCTGACCGCCCAGCCCTCTGGCCCAGGGCTGGTGGATCATGACCTTGGAGTGGGGCAGGGCATAGCGCTTACCAGGGGCTCCGGCAGCCAGCAGAACCGCTCCCATCGAGGCAGCCAGCCCCACGCAAATGGTCGAGACCGGGGCCGAAACAAACTGCATGGTGTCGTAAATGGCCAGCCCTGCGTCCACATCCCCGCCGGGTGAGTTGATGTACATGCGAATCTCCTGAGCGGGGTTTTGCGCAGCCAGGAACAAAATTTGGGCCACAATGGTGTTGGCCACCTGCGCGTCGATGGGCGTGCCCAGGAAAATGATGCGATCCTTAAGCAGGCGGCTGTAGATGTCGTAGACCCGCTCACCACGGGCGGTCTGTTCGATAACGTAGGGGACTACCATATAGGCTCTATTCTATGCCCGAGTGTGAGGTCAAGAGGGCATTGGCGCACACAAGCAGGCCCCGCAAGGCGCAGGCTGGGCCACCCGATGATGCCCACCATGATTTTTTTCACCAGATACCGGACTGGGTCAGAGCGGGGCTCTTACGCGGCGAGTGGCTTACCCTGATGAGGTTTGCCCCTCGAGCTTAGCAATCGCCTCAAAGAGGGCCTTGTCGTGCAGGCGCTGAACGCGCAGTCGGGCGATGGCCTCCTGGCCTAATTCACTGCGCAGGTGGGCCGGGTTGGTACCATAGGAACGGGCCAGGTCGGCCAGAAAACCATCGAATTCCTCCTGGCTGAGTTCGGTCTTGAGCTGCTCGGCCAGGGCCTCCACAGCCAACGAGCGTCGCAGACGCTGGGTGGCTTCTTGAAGCAGGTTCTGCTTGAACTCCTCGAGCTTGCCGTCCTTCTCGAGTTGATCCAGAAAATCACGCACCCCGAGCTTTTGCTGTTGCAGGTTCTCGGCCAGGTTTTCCAGCATGCTCTGCTCCTCGCGGGCCAGCATGGAGGGGGGTATCTCCACCTCGAGGGCCTCGCCCAGTTTGTTCAGCAGCTCCTTGGCCTTTAGGTTGCGGGTTTCCCGCTCGAACTGTGCTTTGAGGCTATCACGAACCTTGTTGAGCAACGCCTCGAGACTGTCCTCGCCGGCTGTTTTAGCGAACTCGTCGTCGAGTTCGGGCAGCTGCAGGGCTTTGACCTCGAGGACCTTGGTTTTGACCTCACGTACAACCGTGTCTCCATCCTTGACCGGAACCATTACCTCATCACCGGCTTTTTTACCTAGAAGGGCCTCGCGCACGTGGGGCTGCGCGTTCTCCATCACCACTGGGAAGCGCCCGCCATCGTCGGTCTCGATGAAAACATGGTCTTTTTCCTGCACCTCCCGCTCGACCGCTACCATCTCGCCGTAGCGGGCGCGCAGCTCGTCCAAAGCGCGACTTAGAACATCTTCGGTAACTTCGGGGGCCTCGACCTCGAGCTTGAAGCTTTGCCAATCGGGCAACTTGACCTCGGGGTAGTTCTCCACCTCCACGGTGTACACAAAAGGCTGTCCGAAGGTCAGGCTCTCCTCGAGCACCCGGGCTCCGACTGGCAGCAAGGACAGCTCACGGGCTGCCTGGGGAAAGGTTTCATCGCGGAGGGCTTCCTTGACCTCGGAGAGCAGCGACTCCTTTCCGATCCGGGCCTCAATAACCTTGGCCGGAGCTTTGCCCGCTCGGAAGCCGGGCAGCTTGACCTGGCTGGCATACTGGTTCAGCAGCGATTGATAGGTTCGTTCCACCTGGCTGGCCGGAACCTCAACCTTGATTTTCACCTTGTAGCCTTCGCGTTCCAAAATTTCTGCCACAACACACCTC
>DAIUDO010000144.1:0-5647 GCA_036845585.1 Meiothermus sp.
GGCCGTGAAGGCTTTCTGGCCGGCGGGGAACTTGTTGCCCCACTGGGTCGAGATGTGGTTCAAGAGGGCCGCGATCTCTTCGTCCTTGAGCTGGGCGTAAGCAGGCATCACCCCGCTGTAGCGCTGGCCCTTGATGGTAATCTGGCCCTGCAAACCGTACAGCAATACCTGTATCAGAACCTCGCGGCCACCCTTGGCCTCGAGAATCTCGGACACGTGGCCTGCTAGCGGAGGGAACACCCCCGGAACCCCAGCACCGGTGGGCTGATGGCAGCCCTGGCACTGGGCGTAGAGAGGACTGGCCTGGGCTGTCGCAGACTGAAGAAGTCCGGCCGAAAGAAAGGCCGTGGCTACAAGCACCAAAAAATTGCGCTTAATCAAGGTATATCACCTCCAAGACATGGTATAGCCCACTCAGGAGCCCCGCAATACGTGGACAGTTATTTATGGGATAACTTCAGGTTATGTCGATACAGTCTGGGCTCGTTGCTTTCCAAGGTAGGCATTTTTCTGGTCCCTGCTGGTCGCTGCTTTCGGGGTTGGCGCTTGAGAATACATCTGTGGACCAGCGGATTACTGGACACAAACCAGTACAAAACACTGTTTTACTGCCCGCGCCTCATAAGGCCAATCCCACCTTCGGGACGGAGTGGTAGCCTTGCATCAACCCGACGATCACCTACCAAGAACAGATGAGGCTGTTCACGGTTGAGAGTTCCAAAATCCAAGCCTGGGCTTGCGCAGTTTCTTGAAAAGGACTCCATAACCCGCGAAAGCCGAGAACTCTTCAGGATCCTTTTTTGCTGAGAGTCCTGGTAACCGCAGTAGAAAGAAGCACGAGTAGATACTTCATCGGTTTATCGGTTTGATTTTTTAGGGGATCTGTGGACAGTTAGGATAGAGCCTATGAAGCAAAACCTCTCCGTTGAAGCCGCCCTCGAGGTCGTATTGCAGCAGGCTGTGCCCCTAGAGAGACTTGAACACCTGCCCCTGGCCGCTGCCTATGGCGGCATACTGGGGGCCAGTCTGAGCTCCAAAGTTAACCATCCTTACACCGATGACACGGCTGTGGATGGCTATGCCTGCCGCGAGACCGACGCCCAGGGAGCGACCATCGGCAATCCGGCAAAGCTCAAAGTGGTGGGCCAATCCCCCGCAGGTAAGCCTTTCACCGGAACAGTCGGCCCAGGCGAGGCCGTGCAGGTGTTTACCGGCGCACCCATTCCCAAAGGGGCCAACGCGGTCATACGGGTGGAGGACACCCTAAGGGAGGGCGATTTCGTCTGGCTTATGAAGCCCGCCTCCACCGCTGACATTCGTCGCAAAGGCGACGACCTGGAGTTGGGGCAGACCTACTTGCGCAAGGGGGATCTGCTCACGCCAGGGCGGGTGGGGCTGGCGGCCGCGATGGGTTATGCCACCCTACCGGTGGTCCGACGACCCAGGGTGGGAATCTTGTCCACCGGTGACGAGGTGGTCGAGCCTGGCGAGCCTCTGCCTTATGGCGGCGTGTACAACTCCAACAGTTACTCGGTGGCTGGTCTGGTAGGCGAGGCCGGCGGGGAAGCGATTATTCTGCCCAAGGTTTCCGACCATGTGGAGAGCTTGCGTACCCTACTGCGTCAGGCTGGAAAACTCGACCTCCTGATTACCACGGGGGGTGTTTCGATGGGCGAATACGACATCGTGCGCCAGCTGCTCGAGCGCGAGGGTCAGATCCACTTCTGGAAGGTCAAAATTCAGCCGGGCGGCCCACTGTTATTCGCCACCTGGAACGGGCTACCCCTGATGGGCTTACCGGGCAATCCTGTGTCGGCTATGGTGACTTTCCTGTTGTTTGGACGGCCTTTCATCTTCCGGCTCCTGGGGCGCACCGACCCCCCGCACAGCCTGATCAAGGCCGTGGCCGATACCCCCTTCGAGGCCAATCCCACCCGCCGAGCCTACCGCCGGGCTGTGCTGAGCTGGAAAACCGACCGCTTCTATGTTGCCAGCACCGGCAATCAGTCCAGCGCGGTGCTGAACTCGATGGCAGTGGGCAATGCGCTGGTGGTACTCGAGGCAGGCTTTTCGGCTCGAGCCGGCAATGTGGTGGACACAATTCCGCTACCCGGCCTGTTTTAGCGCCCCTGGGCAGTGGACGGCTCCTGGAGCCGGTAGAGCACCAGGTTCACCGGCAAAAACGACCCTGGCGCCGGGATTAGCTCCAAACCCACCCGGTCGCTTTGGGTTTCGCGGAATAAAAGCATGGGGCTCTCGGGGCGAAACAGCACCCCGTTGGCCGGCACGGGTTGGAGCAGCCCATTGACGCTGATGGCCCCGGCATAAACGCCCCCCCTGGGGGAGAACGCCCCGGCCGTGTTCAACGCTCCTTCCAGGGTAATCCGATACGTGACCCCGTAGTTGCCGCGAAGCTGAACCCTCTGCCCCGTAAGGGCGTCCACCCCGGTCAGATGGGGATCCAAGACGCCATCGCCAATCACGATGCGCCCCACGTTCCCTTCCATCCGCACCCGCATGCTGCGAACGGCTGCAGGAAAGGTGCCACGAATATGGATGCCGTCGGGCTCGAGGTTGGGCAGCATGGGCAACAGGGCGGCCCACCCTGCGTTGCCATCACCGGGCAGCAAGCCCTGCTCCACGATGGCCACCGTCAGGCTGACCTGGCCACTGGCCTGCAGATCGGCCATCAGGTTGAGGCCCTGTCCGGTCGCCAGGAGCGCCGACTTGAAGAGGGGAACGGTCTGGCCCGGCTCGAGGCTCACCCGCTCGCCCGCCGGAGCCAGCAAAAAGTCCATCAGGCCGACCTGCCCCAGTACCGCCACAACCCGTGTAGCCGCCGTCTCCCCCAGCCGCTCCACTTTGAGGCTGAGCGGCGCTGTATCCATGTTGGTAGCCAGCACCACCAGCCGGGCTGGGATCGGCATAGCGTTGAGGTGATAGGCCAGTAACCGGGCCTGACCCGTAAACACCTCGCTGTAGAGTATCCCGGTTCGGCGGGCTTCCTCGGGGGAGTTCGAGACTATGAGGGGAACGCTTTCATCCCGCCGGTCGGTCGAAAGTATCGGATAGCTCAACACCTCGGGGTCGGGGAAGGTGCGCCCTGGATTGAAATAGCGCAGGGCATAGTCGCGGGCGCTGAACATCACCTCGGGCCTCACCGTAATGCGGAGCGAAAAAGGCTCGCTGCTGCGGCCGGCGCGGTTGGTCGCCACCAGGGTAATGACCTTCTCACCGGGGGTGAAATAGGCTTCTTCACGCCCGGTAAAGTTCAAGGAAAGCGGCTGCCCATCGGGGTCGTAAGAGTATTCGATAATCCGCACGGGCTCGCCAATCCGGTACTCGAGCTTTTCGGTGGCGAAACGTGCTACCGGGCGGGTGGTATCGCGGGCAATTGCGCCCGGAATATAGGTCAGGGTCAGCAAGCGCTGAACGGGATCGAACACCACCGTCGCGCCCAGCGCCACTTCCAGCGTCCGGGCGGCCACAAACATCACCCCATCGCGCAGCAGCCCCACTTCGTTCAGGCCCACCTGCCGCCCATCCAGACGGGCCTGGCCCAGGTTGGGATAGAGCTCCAGCTTCCCCAGCCGCACCCCCGGGGTTCCCTGAGCAAGGTTCTCCAGGTTCACCCCCAGCACCCGCGCCACCTCCCGCACCGGAATTAGCGCACGGCCCTCCTGCACCCTGGCAGGGGGGTTCAGGGTAATGGGCAAACCGTTGAGGTAGGCCCCTCCCCCCTCTAAATCCAGCACCAGCTGACGGATAGCCAGCGGTTGCGCAAAAGCACCCACCGCAATCCACAAAAGCAAAACAAACCAGCGCACAGTCACCTCGAGGCCCCAGAATAGCAGAAGCCATCCGGCAAAACTCTCCCTCAGCATCCGCAAGCAAGCACCGGCACATCCAAAAGCCTTGACAAAACCGGCTCAATCCCGCACACTGCAAGGGTTGCGCTCACTCGAGGCCGCAGGGTGCGGTCGGGCGCATGGTTCAACAAAGCCGTACATCCTTAACCCCGGTACAGTTTGGACATTCGGTTCTTTCTGGGATGAGCGGCGCGAACCCTTCAGGGTTGGTTTTCAGCCCACACCCACAAAGGACGATATGGAGTTTTCCGCATTTACCTTGCGGCCTGAGGTTGCTCAGGCCATCCAAACCAGAGGCTTCACCACCCCCACTCCTATCCAGGCAGCAGCCATTCCGCTGGCACTGGAGGGCCAGGATGTGCTAGGTCAGGCCCGCACCGGTACAGGTAAAACCCTGGCCTTCGGCATACCCATCGCACATCGCCTCGAGGCCGCCCGCGAGCGGGGGCGCGCCCCGCGGGCTTTCATCCTGACTCCCACCCGCGAGTTGGCCCTTCAGGTCGCTAAAGAGCTCGAGTGGCTGGCTCCGCACCTGAGCATCACCCCCATCTACGGGGGCACCGGCTACGGCAAGCAGGCCGAGGCGCTGAGGCGTGGCACCGATGTGGTCGTGGCCACCCCTGGCCGGGCCATCGACTACCTGGAGCAAGGAGTGCTCAGCCTGTCTAGAATCGAAATTGCTGTGCTAGACGAGGCTGATGAGATGCTCTCGATGGGCTTTGAGGAGGCCGTGGAGCAGCTCCTCGAGGCCACCCCCCCCAGCCGTCAAACCCTGCTCTTCTCAGCCACCCTGCCCACATGGGCACGCCGCCTTTCCGAGCGCTTTCAGCGGAGCGCGGTGCACATCAACGTCATCAAGGATGAAGCCATCTCCTACGAAGAGGTCGCCATTCAGGCCCCCATCCACAACCGGATGGCCATGCTCTCGGATCTGCTCTTCGCTTACGCACCCGAGCGCACCATTGTCTTCACCAGCACCAAGGCCGAGTGCAACGACCTGGCCATGGGGCTAGAAAGCCGCGCCCACAGTGTGGCCCCCATCCACGGCGACATGGGCCAGATTGACCGTGAGCGGGTGATGGAACGTTTTCGCAGCGGCGTGGTGAACGTACTGGTAGCCACCGATGTAGCAGCCCGTGGGCTGGACATCCCCGAGGTCGATCTAGTGGTGCACTACCGTCTGCCCGACCAGACGGAGTCGTATCTGCACCGCTCAGGTCGCACGGGCCGGGCGGGGCGCTCGGGTAAGGTGGTGGTCTTGTATGGTCCACGCGAAAAGCGCGAGCTCGAGGCCCTCGAGCGGGAGGTCAAGCGCAGCTTTAAGCGCATCAATGGCCCCACCCCAGAGGAGGTCATGGAGGCCAAGTGGGCTGTGCTGGCCCGCCGCATCGCCAAGCAGCCCGAGGCCGACAAGAAGCTCTGGCATGAGCAGGCTGCCCGCCTGATCGCCCAAGGGGGCGTGGACGCAGTAGCCGGGATGCTGGCCCTGATTCTGGGTGGGGCTCCTACCCCCAAGAGCCTGATTACTGGCGAGGAAAACTGGGTGACCTTCAAGCTCTCTGGCCCGCGCCTGAGCGTAAACCGAGCCGTCGCGGTGCTGAAGGGAGCTGGCGCAGGTGAGATTGGCCGGATTCGCCTCGAGGGGGACACGGCCGCTTACGTTGATATCCGCCCGGAAGACGCCAGCAAACTCGACCATTCCGCGCTGCGCGACCTGCGCCTGATAAAAGCCACCGAGGTTCCTGCCGAGTCCAGGCTGCCCCAGCGACAAGAACGTC
>DAIUDO010000145.1:0-5645 GCA_036845585.1 Meiothermus sp.
CTAAGGGCTGTCCATGTCGAGCGTTCTGGTTTTACACGGCTTTACATCACATCCCATCCTGACCATGGGCCCACTACCCGACGCCCTCCGCCAGGCCGGGTTTGCCCTGGCCCAACCCACCCTGCCGGGCCACGGCACCCGTCCCGAAGATTTACGCCACGTACGCTGGCAGGACTGGCTGCACGCTGCGCGCGAGGCCTACCTCTCGCTGAGCGAGCCTCGGGCCGTCGTCGGCCTCTCAATGGGCGGGCTGCTGGCGGGCCTGCTGGCCGCTGAGTTCAAACCCAGCGCCCTTGTGGCCCTGGCTCCGGCTCTGGGCTTGACCAACAAAACCGCTTACCTGGCCCCCTACCTCCACCGCTTCAAACCCTGGGCCAAGAGCACCCACCCGGCCGAGGAGGCCCGGCGCCGCGAGCAAAGCCCCAACTACCCCAACTTTCCCACGGTGGCCCTGGTACAGCTCCTCGAGCTGCAAAAGCGTCTTCCAGCCGCCCTGCCGGGGGTAACTGCCCCCGCCCTGGTGCTGCAAGCCGCCCACGACGACACCGTGCCGAAGACTGCGGTGCGCCGCTACTTTGCCCTGCTGGGTAGCCTGCGCAAGGAATACCGGGTCTACCCAAGCCAGCACGACATGCTGCTAGACCCTCTGGCCGCCCAAATCTCTGAGGACATCGCCGCCTGGTTGAAGCAAAAGCTAGCCCGGTAGAGGCAAAGCCACGCACTGGCCCCTGGGGGTATCCCGCAAGTGCTTTGTGGAGATAAGCCAGTCAGCCATCGCTCGGGAATTGCGCCAACACATAGCACCACCCAAAAGCCGTTTGCCTGGGCAAACTAGCGCCGTACCTCGACCTCGAGCTTCACATTGCCGCGCTTGGTCTGGCCCAGAACCTTTTTGATCACTAGGCTGCCCAGGCCCTCGGCCAGCAGGTGGACCCCCTCCGCCAGTTCATCCTTAACACTGGCGATTCGTCCGCCCAGCCTGACCTTTCCGGCCTTGATGCCCTGTGCGAAGTAGGTGCGCGAGACCCCAAAGCCTTTGGCCCCCACCACATCCACCCGCAGGCTGGGCACCACCACGCTGCGGGTGCGCTCACGTGCCTTGGGCAGTTGTTCAGGGGTCGCCTGCTCAGCCTGTAGGCCGGCCTCGTGCAAGGTTTTGAGCCCTTTGGGCAGGGTCGCCAGCAAGAAACCGTTGGCGGTCTCCTCGAGGTCGCCCAGCAGCCCCGGCCCCAGAAGCTCTCGCAGCCGGTCTTCCAGGGCTTCAAGATCGCCCTCATAGGCCACAAAAACCACCACGGTAGGGTCGGCAACGGAAGGAATGCGGTCGGGAAACAGCACTGCCACCCGCCTCGAGGCCAGGGGCAGCCCTCCAAAGACCTCGAGGCGAAGCCCTTCCTGCCGGGCCGCCTGGCGCAGCTCCTCCAGGGCCTCGGCCTCCAGAAAAGGCGTCTGAACCACCCGTCCTCCCCTGGCTTTTTTTATGTATTCCTGCACATGACCTCCCGTGCCAAGGTATCTCTCAGAGTACCTGCCTTAGATTCAACCCCGCCACAAACCGGCATACACGCCGTTGCGTGCCATCAGTTCGGGGTGGCGGCCCAGCTCCACAATCTGCCCTGCCGCCATGACGGCTATCTGGTCGGCGTGCTGCACCGTGGAAAGGCGGTGGGCCACCACCACCAGGGTGCGACCAGCACGTACAGCCTCGAGGGCGGCTACAACCTGGTTCTCGCTGTTGCGGTCTAGGGCGCTGGTAATTTCATCCAGCAAGAGGATTTTGGCCTCGCGTAAGAGGGCTGCCGCGATGGCCAACCGCTGCCGCTGACCCACCGATAACCCACCCCCACCGTCGTCGATTGGAGTCTGGAGGCCAATCTCTGGGTGAAGGCCTACCCTTTCCAGGGCTTCCTGCATGGCCCTGTAGCCGGCTTGTGGAGCCAGCGCGGCCAGATTATCCTGCACCGTACCGGCAAACAACAGCGGCTCCTGGGGCACCCAGGCCATCTGGGCCCGTAGCCAACCCGCATCGTAGGTGTGCAGTGCCCGCCCATCCAGCAACACCTCTCCGGCACTGGGACGGTAGAGGCCCAGCAACAAACGCAGCAGGGTGCTCTTGCCCGAACCCGAGGCCCCCACGATGGCCGTGAAGGCACCCGGCGGCAGGTACAGGTTGAGGTTTTGCAGGGTGGTCTCGCCGCCTGGATAGGCAAAGCTGAGGCCCCGCACCTCGAGGCTCCCTTCGGCGTAGGGGGGGCGCAACGAACCCATACGAGGCGCTTCGGGCAGTGTAATGAGCTCCACCAGGCGGGCCGCAGCCCCCTCGGCTTGGGCAAACCCAGCGCCCACCCGGCTGAGAACCTGCAGGGGGGTGATGGCCAGGCCCAGCAGGGTCAGGAAGGCCGTGAGGTCACCTGAGGTCATCTCGCCGCGCTGCACTGCCCCTACCCCCAGCACCAGCAACACGCCCAGCAGTAGTGTGGTGGCGAGTTGTCCAAGGGGCAGGTTAAGAGCGGCAATCAGGGCACGGGTGCGCCCCAAGCGGTACTGGGCCTGGTTGCTCTGGCGCAGGCGAGACCGGACGAAATCTTCCAGGCCCAGCGCCCGAACCATCTCCAGTCGTCCGAACCCTTCGGCCATACGGGCTGCCAAGCGCTCGAGGGCGGCCTGGGTGCGGCGACTGTAATGGGTCACCCAGGTTCCAAGCCAGCCCAAAAGCCCGGCCAGCAGCGGCAGCACCAAGAGCAGGTACAAGGTGAGCTGGGCGTAGTGCAACAGGAGCTGGGCCAGCAACGCCAGCAGCAGAATCCCCTGCACCAACAGCCCTCCCAGGCTGTAGAACAAAAAACCCTCGAGCTCCTTCAGGTCTGCCACCAGCCGACCGGTCAGTCCCCCCGTAGAGGGGGGAAGGGCCACCAGGTCGGTCTGAAGTAACCGCCCCAGCAAGCGTTCGCGCCAGACTGCGGGTATCTTCACCGAAAGATAGCCCATAAAGGCTTCCATAGCGTACCCGCTCACCACCAGCAACAACAGCAAGACCGCTCCAATCCTCAGTACATCTCCCAGGCGTTCCCATTGTCCGGCCAGCACCTGGTCAAAAAGCGGCTTGACCACCAGGCCCGGCAGCCAGGCCTGGGCTACCGCGGGCAACAAAGCCAGCCCCGCGGCCAACAAAACCTGTGGCAGAAATGGACGCAGGAGGCGTACAAGGTTCATGGTCTACCGGGCTGCCTGACAGTTTGCCAGCACATAGGCCACCAGATTATCGGCGCCCGGCTGGGCCTCTAGGCGCTCCAGTCTGGCTCGGATCTGTTGCGCGCGTGCCGGGCTCAGAAGTTCCAGACCCTGCGCCGCAACCTCTGCTGGGCTGAAAACCCCGCGCATCTCGGGAAACACCTGCTCTCCTAACCATTGATTGGGCAAAGCCAGGTGGGGTATGCGCTCCACAAAGCGGCGGAGGAAGGCTTGCTTGAGGGGTTTTCCGCCCGGCAGCATAAACAGCCAGTGCAAGACCCCTTCTAGCGGCAGCAGCTCCGGCTTGTGCAGGGGCAGCAGCACCAGCGAGGGCAGCCGGGCAAGGGCTAGCTCGAGGGTGTTGGTGCCGGGAATGGTGACCGCCAGAGCTGCGCTGCGCATGGCAGCATAGCGCTGAGGCTCGTCCAGCAGGGCTACCTCGAGGCCCCCATCGGTGCGCAGGCAAGACCCTTCTCGACGTGCCCCCACCCCACCTATCTCGCGCACCAGCCCACCATTGAGCGCCTCCTCCACCACGGCATCGGGCAGCAGGCGACTTCGGACCCAGGCAAACTTCAGTCCGGGCCTGCGGGCAGCCATCTGCTCGGCGGCGGCCAGTAAGAACCCCAGCAGGTAGCGGGCCGCAAAGGGGCGGCTACCCGCCAAAAGCAGCACATCCGCCTCCACCGGCGGCCCCGAGGCCGCATCGTTCATGGCATCTACCACCAGGTTCCCTACCACCGCAACCCGGGTTGGGTCGAAGCCCCGCAGCCGCAAGCCTTCCCTGGTGCGTTCCGAGTCCACCAGCACCGCCCGGAGCGCCGGGTGGTAGGCTTTGGGGTCAAAGGTGTAGGAGAAGGCCGGATAGCCGGTGGCCCTGGCCAACAGCACCGCATCGCGGGGGGCACCCCCCAGCATCAGAACCGCCCCACGCCCACGGGTCTTCCCGCTCACCAGACGATGAATCAGGCCGGTTCGGGTAGAGATCGCATCGAGGTGCAGCTCCTTTGCCTTGGCCTGCTCGGTGCCTGCAGCAAACTGGTCGCGGATCAAAAAGAGCTCGATGCGGGCTTCCGGCATGGCTTGCCGCAGGCGCGACAACACCGGCGGTACCCAGGTCGAAAGCTCGCCGGGTCCGTTGGTCAGCAGCAGGACTTCATCCAACATGCTCCGTAGATGCCCTAACCCTCAGAGGCCGCCCCGCCGCGCACGAAGCCCGACAGCAGCCGCCTGGAGGGAGCTGCCAAAAATTCGCGCAGGACCCGCACCTCCTCGGTGTCGGGCAGCCCCTCCAGCGACCTCCCCTCGCGCACCGCCCGAAAGGCCAGCTCGAGGGCCCGGTAGCGCTCCCCGCTGATGCCGGCCCGCCTCAGGCCCACGGTGTTGAGGCGATAGTGCAGAGCTGGACTGCCCTCGGCCAGTGAAAAAGGCAGCACATCGCGGGTCGGCTTGGACAGCGCCCCCACCATGGCACGGGTTCCAATGCGAACGAACTGATGGATGCCAACCAGCCCCCCCACCACAGCATAATCCCCAATCTCGACATGGCCTGCCACCGCCGTCCCCTGGGTCAGGATCACCCCGTTGCCCACCTGGGCATCGTGGCCCACATGCACATGCCCCATGAAGTAGCAATCGCTGCCGATGCGGGTGGGGCGGTCTTCCAGGGTCGAGCGGTGCAAAATGACCCCCTCGCGCAGGACCGTGCGGGCCCCGACCTCGAGCCAGGTCTCCTGGCTTTTGAAGCTCAAATCCTGCGGCTCTCCTCCCAGCATAGCGTGCGGCCCCACCCTCACCCCGGCAGCCAGTCGCACAAACGGGTGAATCACCGCATGGGCCCCGATCTCCACACCAGGACCAACCTCGCAAGGACCCTCCACCACCGCATAGGGCCCCACCTTCACGTCCGGGGCCAGATGGGCCTTGGGCGAGACCACCGCGGTGGGGTGTATCGCAGCCCGGCTCACGAAACCGCACCCCCGGTCTCCGAGCGCAGTACAAAGGTCAGGGTGGCCTCGGCCCGCAGCTCACCTTCCACCCTGGCCTCGACCTTGACCTTACCTAAGCCCCGCCGGTAGGCCAGCAGCTGCCCCTCCAGCACCAGGGTATCGCCCGGCCCTACCGGCTTCTTGAAGCGGGCCTCCTCAACCCCCACCAAAAACACCAACCCCCCCGGCTTGAACTCGGGCTGTCTAGTTACCACCGCCACCGAGCCCTGGGCCATGGCCTCAATCAGTAAAACCCCGGGCATGATGGGGTAACCCGGAAAGTGTCCCTGAAAGTGCGGCTCGTTGTAGGTCACGTTCTTGAGGGCACGAAAACGCTTCTCGTCGGCTTCCAGCACCCGGTCAATCAGCAGGAAGGGGTAGCGGTGTGGCAAAAACTGGAGTATCTGGTGAATATCCACGCTCTAA
>DAIUDO010000146.1:0-5630 GCA_036845585.1 Meiothermus sp.
GCTCCGGTCAGCGCAAAACCGCTTGCAGGTTTTGCACCACCCGGCGGGTAGCGGGCGACTTGTTGAGGGTGTAGAAGTGAATCCCCGGCACCCCCGCCTCCAGTAACTCCTGGGCTTGCCGGGTGGTGTGCTCAACGCCAATTTCCAGCACTTCCTCAGGGGTTTGGGCTTTTTCCAACCGAGACAGCAGCGGTCCCGGAATGCTGGCACCGCACATGTCCATAAAGCGGCGAATCTGGGCTAGGTCGGTTATGGGCATCAACCCCGGTACGATAGGCACATCGATACCAATTCGTCGAGCGCGCTCTACAAAACCAAAATACAGGGCATTGTTGAAGAAGAGCTGGGTGACCACAAAGTCGAGACCGGCATCCACTTTCTTCTTCAGGTTTTGTAGGTCGACCTCGAGGCTCACTGCCTCGGGATGCCCTTCGGGGTAGCCTCCGCCGGCCAGTGCAAAGCGGTGACCGAACTCCGAGCGAATCAGAGCAATCAGCTCGGAGGCGTAGCGAAACCCCCCCGCAACCGGCTGAAATTCTCTGAGGCCCTTGGGGGGGTCGCCCCGAAGCGCCATGATGTTCAGCACTCCAGCCTGGGCATACTCGTGCAAAACAGCCAGCAGATCTTCCCGTGAGCTGCCCACACAGGTCAGGTGGGCCATAGCTGTCAGGCCCACCTCGCTCTGAATGCGCCTAGCCCACTCGACGGTTTTGCTGCGCTCGCTGCCTCCGGCCCCGTAGGTAATGGAAACGAAAGCAGGTTTCAGGGGTTTTAGCTCATGCAGCGTGCGGAATAGGGCAGTTTCACCCTGGGGCGTCCTGGGTGGGAAAAACTCAAAAGAGATGGCGGGCTGGGCTTTTTGCAGGAGGGTACTAATCTTCATGGGCTACCTGCTCCACAGCCTGAAGGCCTTGAGCCAGCATTTGTTGAAGGTCACCAGGGCTTTCCAGCCCCACCGATAAACGGATCATCTCCGGGCTGACCCCTGCAGCCAGACGAGCTCGCTCGGGGATGCGGCTATGGGTGGTCGTCCAGGGGTGCACCGCCAGGGTACGGGCATCGCCCACATTGGGTGCCTGGATAACCTTCAGACGGGCCAGGAGGCGGCTGGCACCCTCGAGCCCCCCGTGAACTCCAAAGGTCAGAATGCTGCCATAACCTCCGCGCAGGTACCGGCTGGCCCGGGGGTAGGCTGGGTCGGAGGAAAGGCCCGGGTAGCGCACCCAGGCTACCTGCGGCTGGGATACGAGCCAGTGAGCCAGGTGCAGGGCTGTTTGGCTGGCCCGACGCACCCGCAGCTCGAGGGTTTCCAGTCCCTGAAACAGCAGATACGCGTTGAATGGCGAGAGCACCATCCCACCCAGCGAGAGCCCTAGCTGGCGTACCCGCTCCAAAAAACATCGCGTCCCAAACTGCTCCCAGGGAACCTTGCCCTGGGGGTCGGGGCTGGTGAACTGTGGGTAGCGCAGCCAGAGACGGGCCTCGCGCGAAAGCACCGCTCCGCCGAGTATCGAGCCGTGTCCTCCGGCCCATTTGGTCAGGCTGTGCACGACCACATGGGCTCCATACTCCAGTGGACGGGCCAGTGCTCCCACCGCACCAAAGGTATTGTCCACCACCAGGGCTACGCCCCTTGCCTCGCAAAGCTGGGCGAGTCCCTGAAGGTCGGGGAGCTTCAGCGAGGGGTTTCCCAGAACTTCCACAAAGACCGCTCGGGTTTTTTCGTTCAAAACTTCTCGCAGCAACTCAACCTCGGGCTCCACAAAATGCACCCGAATGCCCATCAGACCAAAGACCTGGTTCAGAAGCCCGACCGTTCCCCCAAACAAACCTGGGCTGGCCACAATTTCGTCGCCGGAGCGCACCAGGGCCAGCAGGCTGGCAAAACTGGCTGCCTGCCCGGAAGCCAGGCAGACCGCCCCGGCAGCGCCCTCCAGCGCAGCGACCCGGGCCTCGAGGGCTTCTACTGTAGGGTTCTGAATGCGGGTATAGGTGTAGCCTTGATTGGTGGCAAACCTGTGTGCCCCGTCCTCGAGGTCTGCAAACCCATACGCTGCCGTGGCATAAATCGGAACACCCACCGCATGGTAGGGGTCGTGCTCGGGAAGCCCGCTCAAAACGGCCAAACTGGCATAGTCCATGTACCCTCCTTCAGTTTTGCTCGAAGAAGGGCGGCAAATCCCTTCTTCCATCTTTCCCCAGGAGGTCTTTGCTGTGCCTAGCGACCACTGGGGCGGATTTGGCACCAAACGCGGGCGGCTATCGGTAATGGGCGATACCACTTGCAGGTTGCCGCAGCTTCTTCGGGCCGTTCCCTCTGCTGCTCTGGATAGAAGAACGACTTGCCCAGTCGGGCAAGGTTCCATGCAATGGTATGGCTGCAGCGAACAGGCGTCAAGGAGCCTGGTAAACGGCGCTCCCCACCTTTAGATGTAGCCCACCCGCTTAAGCTCTTCCTGTACAGCTGCTAACACTTGTTGGTAGGCCTCCTCCAAGGTCACGCCGCGCAAAGTGGCCCCTGCGGCGGGCACATGACCGCCCCCACCCAGCCTGACCGCCACAGCCTGGGCCGAGACCCCACCCCGGCTGCGGATGCTAAGCTTGATTGCCCCCTCTTTGCGTTCACGCAAAAACACGGCAATCTGAGACCCCTCAGCATAGCGAATTACGCCCACAAAATCGTCGGAGTCGTCTACCGTTACCTCGGAGGGCATGTGGGCCGTTACCAAGAGGCCGCCAAAGTGAAAGGCCACCGTGGAAAGCGCCGCGCCCATGGCTTTGAAGTAGCCAGCCGGGCGCCACTGCAAACGATCGGTTAGTTCGGATAGGTGAACGCCATGCCCTACCAGCTCTGCGGCGGTGTGTAATACCTCGGGGGTGGTATTCGCGAAGCGAAAGTTGCCTGTATCGGTAATCAGACCGGTCAGCACCGGTGTGGCGATCTCGGGATTCCAGTCGACACCCAGCGCATCAATCAGATCCTTCACGATCTGCGCGGTGGCGGCCTTGGAGGGATCGACCACCGCCATGTAGCCGAAGCGGGGATTGGTTCCGTGGTGGTCAATGTTGATAACAAACCCCTCAACCGGTGCGCCGGCTACGCGGCTGGGTTCGGCGGAATCCAGCACCACCAGGGTGGCGTCCTCCGGCACGTGGTCTACGGGTTCATGGTACTCGTCTTCCTTGACCAAAAAGCGCAGATAACGCGGTGGATCGGCAATCCAGGTTACTTTTTTATCCAGGGTCTTTAGGGCCCTGGTCAATCCCAGTGAGGAACCAATGGCATCGCCATCGGGATCGACGTGTGAGACAACGATGATGGGGCCCTCGAGCTCGCGCAGTGTATCGGCGATGGTGCGAATCTTCTCCCAGTAGCGGGGCTCGGGGCCGTTGAGGGGTGCATCCATACCGGTTTACTATAATCGCAAAATGAACCCTGGTTGGATACCCAGCGGTTTGTTTGATTGAACAAACGGTCCCAGCTCTTTATACCGTGCTACCGGGGCAGGCGGCAACAACCAGTCTTGCACAATACTCGGTTAGTCCACGAACCAGCAATCAAACTCTAATAAACGCAGCCACAAGCGGATTCTGCCGCAGCTGCCGCAAGTCGTCCTCGCTGGGCAGCAGAGGGCGATCGCGCTCGCGGTTCACCAGGCACAAAAACCCCAGCGGTTCGAGACTGGTTGCACGAAACTGATGCCAGGTCATGGGCGGAACCGAAATCAGATCGAAGCGCTTTAGGTCGTGCACCTCGTCACCTACCAAACATTGCCCTTCACCCCGAATCACCATAACGGCATGGACGTGCTGGTGCCGCTCTAAGGTGGTGTGCCCCCCAGGGGATACCTCGAAATAGCGCCATTCGGCCCCGAGGTGCGCATCGGCAAAGAGCACCTGTCGGGTTACACCCCTAAAAGGCGCAGCCTCGGCGGGTTTGTAGGCCAGTATTTCTACTTGTTCCCAGGTGTAACCTCGGGCAGCCCGCTTGCTTTTGGCTTTGGTTTCAGCCATGATGCCTCCATCTTACTGCTAGATTTTTTCCACGCTGGCGGCTACTTTCTGCACGAAAGCCTGGGTACGCTCCAGTAGATGGTCCCCTGCCGCTAGGAGGTTTCCTCCAACCAGCAACATGGTATCCAGCCCGTAAAAACCCACAATCTCCTCAACGCGCTCCACCGTCATGCCCCCTGCCGGAACCGGCAGGCTTGGGTGAATGTGTGCCCAGGGCGCTCTGGCCGCTTGCGCTAGATCCATACAGGTTTGGGTGCTGTAGGCAAATCGCCCACCGTAGTTGGGGAAAATGGTTGCGTCGGTTCCCAGCAATCTAAATAGCTTACCCAACATTAAGGCTGGAGCCATTCGGTTGCCCGCAAATGCCGGATGCCCCAGCACAGCCATTCCTAGGTCCTCAACCATCTCGTGGAAAACTGGAAGCCCAATCAGCATCGGAGCAACCAGCACCATCCGAACCCCTTCCTTACGGGCTATCTGCAGGTTGTCGCGGAGGGTTCTCGGGCTACCTGCTAACATTGGTGCGTAGTGTGTGTTCAGACCGGTTTCAGCGTTGGCCTGGGCGACTGCTCTCATGATGGCCCTGACCCGATGGGCAAAGGGGGCAAAGTGCTGATTGGTGATGCCGTGATCATCCTTGACGATATCGATTCCGCCCAGTGCAAAGGTATAGGCCAGTTCGGCAAGTTGGGTAGGGGAGAGGCCCTGCGGCTTGAGGGCGGTGCAGGTCAAGGGACGGTCGTGGACGTTGGTAAGCTGGCGCAAGCCCGCTATTCCAAACCTGGGACCTGAAAAAGCCGATAGCAAGGACGGTGGTAAATGAAAATCCACCAGTTCAATATCTTCCTGCAACGAACAATTGCCAAAGAGCACATTAATCAGCCCTGGAACCTGGAAAGCTGTGGTGTCTGTGGCCATTCGCAGAACCACTCTAAAAATGCCCTCCCCGACCTGCGCAATGGACTCGACTCTGGCTAGAATTTCACGCAGGATCTCCGGCTGGCGCACCGCCGAGGGAGGCATTTCGATGCTTTGCTCTATGGCCAGCGCCTCTGCCCTGGCTTCAATATCCCCTGGATTCGACTGTATATGGTATGTGGCCTCGAGCCAGTGCATGCCTACCGATTTTATCGCGGCTTATGCGACCTTTCCTCTGCGCTTGTCTGGTGCTGCCAACCTGGGCGGCAAGGCATCTGGTAGTGCTTTTAACTGTTACCGCAAAAGATAATCTTCCCAATCAAAAACTTCAGAGGCTTGTTTGCGCCGTGCGCGGCGCAGCTGTAAACCTCGAGTCCACCCCACCCTCCTTACTGTCGGTGAAGAAAGCGTATCGGCGAAACCAGCGGCACCCCCCTACAATCAAGAAAGCGACTCCTCTCCAAGGTGCGGTATCGCGTTCCATTCGTGCAGAAAACCGGTATCGTGCTGCCGTGATGCGAAAATCGGTATCGCCCTCTGCCACGCGGATAACTTCGGTCGGTCGCCTCTGCGCTGCGCCCTGGCGCGGCGTGGGGGGGGTGAGGCCATCATCCGATGACGAACTAACCAAATCTGTTAGTAAACTGGACTTACGCAGCCTTGGTTTGCTCCGCCCACAACGGGCTCAAATCCAGGCT
>DAIUDO010000147.1:0-1264 GCA_036845585.1 Meiothermus sp.
TATGGTAATCAATCGCCGCAAAACACCGACGGTCTGGGTGGGCAAGGTACCCAAGGGGGGTGACCACCCGGTGGTCGTGCAGTCCATGACCAACACCGACACCGCCGACATTGAGGCTACCGTGGGCCAGGTCTGGGCCCTGGCCCGGGCTGGCTCCGAGGTGGTGCGCATGACCGTGAACAACGATGAGGCCGCCAAAGCGGTGCCGGAGATCAAGCGCCAGCTGGCCGATCTGGGGGTCGAGGTACCTCTGGTAGGCGATTTCCACTTCAACGGCCACATCCTGCTGCGCAAATACCCTCAGATGGCCCTGGCCTTGGACAAGTACCGCATCAACCCCGGCACGGTAGGCAGGGGCAAGCAGCAAGACCCCAATTTCAGAACCATGTGCGAGGTGGCGGTGGAGTACGGCAAACCGGTGCGCATCGGGGTGAACTGGGGCTCACTCGATCAGGGACTCCTCGACGAGATGATGGAGGCCAATGCAGCCCGGCCCGAGCCCAAAGATGCCCACCAGGTCACCCTGGAAACCATCGTCGAGTCAGCGGTACGTAGCTACGACTGGGCGCTCAAGTACGGTCTGACTGAGGACAAGATCATCCTCTCGGCCAAGGTTTCCAACGCCCCCGACCTGTGGTGGGTCTACCGCGAACTGGCCCGGCGCACCCCAGCCGTGCTGCACCTGGGCCTGACCGAGGCCGGTATGGGTGTGAGCGGAATCGTGACCAGCACGGCGGGCCTAGTTCCGCTACTCACCGAGGGCATTGGCGATACCATCCGGGTCTCGATCACCCCGGCCCCCGGTGAACCGCGCACCAAAGAAGTCGAGGTGGCGCTGGAAATCCTGCAGTCGATTGGGATTCGGCAGTTTACTCCCAGCGTGGCCAGCTGCCCCGGTTGCGGACGCACCACCAGCACCTTCTTCCAGGAGCTGGCCTTGCAGGTCTCCACCCGCCTGAACGCCCAAATGCCCGTTTGGAAAACCGAGTACCCCGGCGTAGAAAACCTCAAAGTTGCTGTTATGGGCTGCGTGGTGAACGGCCCCGGCGAGTCCAAACACGCCAACATCGGCATCTCCCTGCCTGGAACCGGCGAGGCCCCCCGCGCCCCGGTTTACATTGACGGACAGCTCTTCACCACCCTCAAGGGTGAGCGCATCGCCGAAGAGTTTATGGAGCTAGTAGAAACGTACATCCGCAAGCGCTTTGGCAAACAGACTGCTTGAGTCTGAAGCGCTAAATTCAAGAGCCGATCCGTTGCGCCA
>DAIUDO010000147.1:1364-5615 GCA_036845585.1 Meiothermus sp.
AAAATGGAGTACTCATGGTTGTCTTTACACTGCTCAAGGCTCCAGAAAGTGTAAGCCTACTGATGGTACAACCAAAATTGTGTAACAGATTTTGTATAATTTCAGCATAATGTGTATATCTTGTTGATTGATTGCTTGCACAATAAACACGGCTCGGTTTATCCTAGCAGTATAGGAGGTACTGCTGTGGAAACCACCCTGATTCAGTCTCACAATCAAACGCTGAGCCAACGCATACCCTCTGCCGGGGTGGTACGCCCCGCCCGGCTGGTGCTGGGTCGTCCCCAACCCAAGTGCTCGGTCAAAACCATCTGGGACTGCTTCCGGATTAGCAAAGCCTGGGGCGAGGCCCTCGAGTTGTACGATCTCGGGCAGGACTAGCTCCACCCAACGTCACAGGGAGGCAGCGCCTGCATCGTTTTTTTGCAAGCTGGAAACTCTTGTCGGCGTCAGGCTGGCCCAGCACCGATGTTCGGTTCATTGCCAGGCCTCCATTTGATGGCACAGCCGATGGAATCAGCCCTGTGGCTGGGTGGCTCGAGGCCTTGTACCATGGCCTGCAAAACCCAGTCTAGGGTGTGATCGGTTACGGCTGAGGGGTCTTTGGGAAGGTCGTTGACCCGACCGTGATAGCACAGCTTACGGGCTTTATCGAAGACGAAAGCCTCTGGGGTGCGCAGGGCCTGGTAGGCCTTAGCAACCTGCTGGGTTTCGTCGAGCAAGTAGGGAAAGTTGAGCTTATGTTGGACCGCGAAAGCCCGCATCCCCTCGGGGGAGTCTTCAGGGTAGCGGGTATAATCGTTGGCGTTAATGCCCACAAAAGCAGCCTGCCCGCGATATTTTTCTGCAAGCTGGACAATCTCCTGGATGGAGCCCTTGACGTAGGGGCAGTGGTTACAGATGAAAAGCACCACCAAAACCGGCTCGGTAAAATCCGACAAGCGGCGGGGCCGACCCTCCAAATCGGGGAGCTCGGCATCTGGTAAACTGGCCCCAATGGGCAGTTCAGGGTATTGCAGCATACGGTTATGATACCGGATTCAAGGGGCTAGGTCGCGCCTTGCCCGGCGCAACAAGAGTCCTTGGGCAGACCTCACCCCTCCCTACGGTCGGCGAAAAAAACGTCTCCCTTCCTGGGGGCGGTATCGTGTTCTATTCATGCAATAACCGGTATCACGTGCCCGTAATCCGATAAACCGGTGTCGCCTTCCGCTGGGCAGAAAACCTCGGTCGGGTTGGTTCGTCAACGGATGGCGATGAACCAACTGAATCTGGTACTGGTGCTGGGACTCAACCCCTGCATCCGGCGAAACCCCAGATCCTGGGCGTTCTGGAGGACTCACCAGAGGCCCATGTGCGGAGTGCCAGGTGCGCGGGCTAAGCAGTATCCACGCAGATGAGGTTTTTTGCGCAGTCGCCAGCCTTTCGCAGTAAACCGGGTTACATACGCAGGGTGCTGGGATACCTGTTCAACCGCTCCGACGATGGTACAAAGGTTCCCAGGAGCTGGGCCTGCCCCGAAAGTTTGAAGGATTCGCCAGCCCCTAACAGCAAGGTATCACCCCAGGTGAGCGGGCCTTCCGTCCATTCGGCACCCCCCGCAATCAGGGTCAGGATTAGGAAGCTGTCCTCAGGCGCCCTCAGGTTGAGCCGGCCCCGCAGATGGAAGCGCTCGAGCACAAAAGCCTCGCAGGCCAGCAGGATTTCCTTACCGTGGGCCGGCAGAGGGGTAGGGTGCGGTAGGGGGGTCGGCTCCAAACGGGCTACTGACAACCCCTTCTCCAGGTGCAGCTCGCGAGGTCGCCCGTAGTCGAAAAGCCGGTAGGTTAGGTCGGAGCGCTGCTGAACCTCGTAGATCAGCAGCCCGGGCCCCAGGGCGTGAATGGTTCCTGCTGGCACCGGGATGACCTGTCCCGATACCACCCATTCGCGCTGAAGGTGGTCCCAGAGGGTGGCCCTCTGAGCCGCTTGGGCCAGTGCTGCGCGCTCCATTGGCGCACGCAGACCATAGACAATCTCCCCTTCCCCCTCGAGGATGTACCAGGCCTCGGTCTTGCCGTGAAAACCGCTGGCCGCCTCTACGCTGTGGGCATAAGCGTCGTCGGGATGTACCTGCACCGAAAGCCACTCCGCGGTATCGAGCAGCTTGACCAGCAGGGGCAGCTCGAGGCCGTAGCGGCCATACGGCGTTCTGCCTATAAAACCTGGGCCCAGCTCGTGCAACGCCTCGACCAGGGTGCAGCCAGCCAGTGGCCCCGAGCTCAGGCGGTTTTGCTCGTAAGCCAGCCAGACCTCACCAATGGGATCGTCTCCCACTAGGCCCAGCCGGTCGGCCAGGCGGGTTCCTCCCCATACCCGAGGCAGCAGCATTGGTTCGAGGCGAATTGCCGTGAGGGCATGCTTCATCTTACCGATACTAAAGCCCACCTGCCCCAAGCGCCAAGCTGGCCCGCCCGCACGTCGGTTTGACAAAAAGACCCAACTCCGGCATAGACTGTGTTCAAGCGGAATCCAATGCTGAGCAGGCCGACCTAGGTAATCCCCGCCTATCGCCAGCTTGGTATTCAAACCTGCCTGGCAATGCGCATTCTAGCCCTCTCCGACCAGATTCACCCTTTCATATACCAGGAGCGTTTTCCCGATAATCTTCCTCCCTTCGAGCTGGTCTTGATGGCCGGCGACCTGCCGGGAAGCTACATCGAGTTTGTGGCTACCAAGGTCAGGGTGCCGGTGGTCTATGTGCACGGCAACCATAAAGAAGAGTATGTACAGGACTATCTAGGCAATCTGAGCCCTCCGGGTGGGGCCATCCAGGCCCACGGTCGCATCGTGGAGGTGGCCGGGCTCCGCGTTGCCGGCTGGGGGGGCTGTCCGCGCTACAACGACCGCGAAATTGGTCAGTACAATGAAAGCGAAGCCCAGACTCGTTTCTTATCCTGGATGCCGGTGTTGATGAGCCGCCGTCTGATCCACGGGCATGGCGTGGACATCCTGCTCAGCCATGCCCCACCCCCCGGCCCCAACGCGGGCAGCGACTACCCCCACCGCGGCAGCACCGCCCTGGGTCTTTTTCACAGACTATACCGGCCCAGAGTTCACATCCACGGACACATTCATCTATACGAAGCCCAGCCCAGACGGGAGTACCTGAGCTCTGAGGGCGTGCGCGTGGTCAACGCCTTTGAGTACACTCTGATCGAGCTATGAGAATCGGCGGCAGCCTTTGCGTAATCAGTGGGGCCAGCAGCGGGATTGGCAGGGCCTGTGCCCTGGAGCTTGCCCGGCGGCAGGCCAAGGTGGTGCTGGTCGCCCGGCGGTTAGACGCGCTCGAACGTGTCGCCAATCAAATTCGACTAGAGGGGGGTCAGGCCTGGGTCTTTCCCGCCGACCTCAGCAAGCCTCAGGAGGCCCTGCGTCTGGGTGAGCAGGTTCTTCAGGAGCTGGGTACCCCCGATATCCTCGTTCACAGTGCCGGAGCCGGGGAGTGGCGCTTCTTGGATGAGACCCCCATCGAGGATCTTCAGCGCCTAATGGATACCCCATACTTCACCGCGCTCTACCTGACGTGGGTCTTTCTGCCAGCTATGCTGCAGCAGAACCGCGGCCTGATCCTGTCGGTTTGCTCTCCGGCCAGCCGGCTGGTGTGGCCCGGCGCTACCGGCTATGTAGCCGCTCGCTGGGCCCTACATGGTCTGACCGAGGCCCTGAGGGCTGACCTGTACCGCAGTAGGCTGCGGGTGTGTGCTTTTTTCCCAGGCAAAATCAGCGACAGCGAGTACTTCACGCGCAACACCGACACCGAAAACCGCATTCCCAAGGTGGGCCGGTGGATCCCCGAGATCACCTCAGCCCAGGCTGCAAAAAGCATTGCACGGGCTATCGAGCGCGACGCTAGAACCGTGTTTGTCCCCTGGCAGCTATACGCCTTCGATCTGCTGGCCCGTTGGTTTCCCCGCATCGCCGAACACCTGGCCTGGAACACCGGAGCCAGACGAACGCACGCACCATAAAGCCCTGAAAGCCTGCGACCGGTAGACCAGGGTAGACCAGATTCACGATCAGCTCGGCCATGACCGGCTTGTTACCATATTCGGTTGGCTCGTCACTATCCGGTGGCGAGCTAGCCCGACCGAAGGGAGACGTTTCCCTCGCTGACCGTGGGGAGTGGTGGGGTGTATGTGCACCAGGATTCTAGTCGCGCGCACGGCACAACCAAGCCTCTGAAGTTGTTGATTGGAAAGATTATTTTTT
>DAIUDO010000148.1:0-5605 GCA_036845585.1 Meiothermus sp.
TCGAGCTCTTCGACAACGGCAACGCCCTGGGGGTGGTGACGGTGGGCCCCGACGGACGGTGGAGCTTCCCCGTTGCTACCTCGGCGCTGTCTTCTGCATTGGCCGCTGGCGCCCACACCTACGAGGTGCGTCGAGCCGGAGAGCGAACCGGGGTCCGCACCAACATCACGGTCAGGCTGCCCGCCGAGCCGGCGTTTACCTCTCCGCAGGATGGAGCCACCGTGGCCGCTACAGGCTTTACCCTTCAGGGTACCGCACAGCCAGGTCAGACCGTGGAGGTATTCGAGGATGGGGTCAGCCTCGGGCAGGTGACGGCCGATGGCAACGGGCTATGGAGCCTGAGCGTCCCGCCGCCTGCTGGCGGTACCCGGATCTACGAGGTGCGAGCCGAGGGAGCTACTTCGGGAACCAGGATTTCGCTGGTAGTTACGGAGGCCCAAGCTGGCGCCATTTGTAGCCAGAGCTTCGCGCTTTACAACCTGCAAGCCGGAGGGACCGTCTCGAGGCCCTTCCGTTTTGGTGGGGTTGGGTCTGGTAGCAGTTACTCGGTGCTGGTCAAGCGCGGCGACCGTGTGATCGGGCGCAAGGATCTGCCCTTGAGTGCAGCCTGCGGTTGGAACTACCTCTCCGACCCCGGCCCCGGCCAGATTACCTACGAGGTGCGCCAGACCGGGGCCCTCGAGACCGATGCGCCCCTCGCCACCATCACGCTCAACGTGAGGTAAGATGGCTGGTTACCCGAGCTCACTCCCTCGCAGCAACGCTCCAGGTGCGACCCAGATGCCCTGCCAAGGCACGACCGAACTAGGTAAAGGCATCCATCCAGACTGTTTGAGCCGTTTAAACAGGTGCGCCAGTGCACCCCTGAGCTTCGATACTGCTCGCTGCTGGACGGATAGCATCACTTGCTTTGCCGGCCCCGCAACCGGAATCCCAGAGCACACCCCACCCCCTCCCTACAGTCGGCAAACGGCCGTCTTGTCGGTCGGCTAACAAGCTTCTCCCAGTGCGCCCACGATAGAAATGTACGGTTTGGGTTTGTAGCAATTCGTATAAGGGGCTTGCAGTGTCGCGGCTCAAGACCTAGCTCTTGATCGCAAGGTAGATTTTGGAGGTGGACATACTCCTTCCAAGGGGCGGTATCGCGTTCCACGGATGCAATCTAACGGTATCGCCTTCCGTAGAGCCACCTTGCGCGGGCAGTGTGTCTGGTTGCTACCCTAGCGCAGTACAGCCCGAACGGGCGATGCATCGATGCCTTCTAGGCGCAAAGGCAGTGCGATCAGTTCGTATGTTCCGGGTAGTACCCCATCCAGGGCCAGCCCTTCTAGAATAAAAATCCCAGCTTTAGCAAAAGCCTTGTGCCCTGGCAAGTCTTTGGACTCCATGGGGTCTACACTGGGGCCGTCGGTGCCGTAGAGCCTTACGCCCTGGCGGGCCATGTATTCGGCGGCTTCGGGCAGTACGTGCATAAACTGACGCGGAAACTTATCCCAGCGGTTCGGCTGGCCGGTGTAGAACAGGGTTCGTTCGGCCAGTTGCACGGTTTGCAGAAAGCCTGCCGTTAGGGCCTCCTGTCCCCTGACGTCCACCACACGGCAGGGGCCCATCAGCACCTCCAGCGGTACGCTCTCCAGCCGACCGCCGTGCTCCAGGTAGTGCCAGGGGGCATCGAGATGGGTGCCCAGATGGGTGGTAGTGGTGAGCTTGCCCACGTTGACCGCGGCCCCCTCGAGGATGCTCGCAACCAGCTCGTAGTTGAATGGGGTGTCGCCGGGCCAGACCGGAACACCCGTGTAGATGGAACGGGTTATGTCAATCATGGTTCGATAATACGCAAGACGTGGTGCTCGAGGCTCTCCACGGCCTGCCGGATGCGCCACTGCGACTTATCGCGGATGCCTGCCTGGTTCGAGACCGCCCGAAGCTCGGCCCCGGCCAGACCCAGCCACAAGCAGGTTTGCGCGAAAGCCGCGCCCTCCATGTTCTCGAGGTCGGCCTCCCATTTGAGCGAGAGCTGCCGGGCCTCGCTAGGGTTTTCCGAGACTGCGTCGCGGGTGAGAAACGTGGCGGTGGGCAGCTTCAGCCGTGCGGCTAGCTCGGCAGTGAGGGCTTTATCCAGTGGGAAGCGGTTGTGGTAGTGCGCGCTGCCCATCGCCAGCGTGGGCAAGCCCAGGCCCTTCATGCCGCCATCCCGCACGCCCAGGTCGGCCTGAACCTCCTTCTCGGCCAACGCCGCATCGCCAATTTGCAAGCCGGAGCCCGCGTAAGCCCCCGCGATGCCGAAGAGCAGCACCCGCTCGAACCTCCGCCGCTGGACAAAGGCCGCCAGGGTTGCCGCCGTGTTGGCCTTGCCGATGCCGCACTCGAGCCAGACCCAGCCCTCCCCGCGCAGGCCGGCCCGGCCCCTGAAATCGAACCCGCGGCCACGCAGGAAGGGGGCTTCAAGTTTGGTTGGGCTCAGCAGCAACCACATCAGTCCACCACCCTAAACCCCAGCGCCTCGGCCCGCTCGACGAAGAACTGGATGTTCTCGTTTTTGGTCTCGCCGCCCAGGCTCTTGCGCTCGTAAGCCTTTTCGGCGGCCAGGATCATGGTCTCGGCCAGGCAGGCCGGCACCGCACCCTCGCCGAAGTGCAGGTCGAGGTTGCCGGTCATGGCCCCCGGAGGCCGCACCACCCCGCCGGGAATCACCCGCACCCCCGGCACAGTGCGCACCGACTTGTCCACGTCGGGCGGCACGCCCTCGTCGTAGATCCAGGCCCCAGGCTTGACATGCTCGGCAAAGATGACCGCCTGGGGGTCGGAGGTGGCGGTAAAGATGAGGTCGGCCTCTTTTATTGCGGCGATTTCCAGGGTCGCCACCAGCTCAGGCAGCGGTTGGCCTTTCCGCTCCAGGTTCTGCCGCAGGCTGGCAGCGCTCTTCTCGAGCCGCTCCATGTTGCGCCCCACCAGGATCAACCGGCCCACCAGCGGGGCAATCTGCCGGGCGATGCCAAAGGCCACCACACCGTTGGCCCCCACCACTGCTGCGGTTGCATCCTTTAGCCTGCGCCCGGACTGCTCGAAGTGGGCCAGGATTCCGGGAATGGCAGCCCGCACGGTTCCGGCTGTGTAGGCCCCGCCGTTGGTAACTTCGATGTCCGGCATGGCCTCCTGCACGATGCGGCCCTTGTCACCCACCACGCTCCAGAAGGCGCCCAGCCCCACCACCGTGCAGCTCAACTCCCTGGCCAGCCGGGCTCCCTGGATGGCCCGCTGGGTAGCCAGTTCGGGCTTGCTGCTGATCTGGTGGGGCAGCAGGGGGGCCGAGATCAGGTGGCAGCGGATCTCCCGCCCGTCGCGGGTCTGCACCCCGCGCAGCTCTCCTACCTTCATGGGCCGGATGGCCTCGGCAAAATTCTCTACCAGGCTCTGGGAGATAAGCCCCCGGTCCACCAGCGGTCGGGCCCAACGGAAGCGGGGGCTTTGGAAGAGGTCGGCAATGGTGAGGGGGTGGATCATAAAGGCACACACCACCTGTTTATCGGAGGGAAGCGGTAAAGGTTCACCCAGCCGAGGCTCGGTGCCTTCCAGCATTCGCCCGATGTTCTCCTTGTAGCGCCACAGCGCGGCCCCCAGCAAAACCCAGGCCGCCAGCCTGGCCCAGCCCGCAATGGGCTCAAACGTGAGCAGCAGCGCCAGCGTGGTGGGAATGCTCAGGGCGCTCAGCGATGCATAGCGGCTCAAAAGAAGGCTCACACCGGCTGCCAGCAGGATCACCATGGTTAGCAGGTAGGGCAGACCGCTCAGGTGCAGACCAAAGACAGTCCCTGCCAGTACGCCGGCTCCCCGCCCACGCAGAAGGGTGCCTTGGGCGAACAGCCGCGGCGGGTACAGGTGGCCAAGGTAGACCAGCAGCGCACACACTACCGCCCAGGACAGTCCCCACTGCCCACCCAGCCAGGCTGCCAGCAGGCCCTTGAGGAAGTCCAGTCCCCAGGCCAGCAGGGCGGGGCCTGTTCCCAGGAGTTTGAGCGTGTTCTCGAGGCCCAGGTTGTAGGCCGAGGACAGGCGCGGGTCATGCCCGGTTAGTCGGCGTATCGCCCAGAAGCCCAGCGGTAGGGCGCCCAGCAAATAGGCCAGAACTGCCATTAGCAACACCATCGGCTAAACCTTACCAGATTGGCGTGAAGGTTGTGGATAGACTGCCAGCCCCGGTAGTTCTTCGGACAAGTTTCCGCGGTCTTGTATGGCAGCCTGTGTGAGCGAGCTGGGGCTCGAGCCGAGGAATTCCCCACGTTGTTGAGCAGGGTATAGCGACTCATCCGAAGCTGCCCTAGTCCATCTGCTCTTTTGCTTCGGACAGCGGTTGGGGCCGCTGGCTCATGGCCCAGATGGTACCCAGCACCAGCACCAGCAGAATAAACAGCGAGAACTGGGTCTTGTCGATGCCCGTAACCCACTCGGGACGGCTCAGCACCTCCTTGGCAAACTTGTCCCAGCCCCCAAGGGCCAGCTTAACCCCGGCAAAACCCACCACCGCGAAGGCCACCGTCTCGAAGCGGGGATATTTTTCAAGCAGCCCCACAAAGAGCACGGCCACAAAGCGCAGGGCCAGGATGCCGATAAACACGCCGGCAAAGATGATCCAGAGGTTGTCCGAAAGCGCTACCGCCACCAGCACCGAGTCCACCGCGAAGGCCAGATCGGCCAGCTCGATCTGTGCCACGATGGTCCAGAACTGGCGCGGCGTGACGGTCTTGAGGGTTTGCCTGGCATCCAGGTGGACTTCCGCTTTGGGCTTGGGTTTGCTGAAGTGTCGGATGGCGATGTAGAGCAGGTAGATGGCTCCCAGGGCCTGAATCCACCAGAACTGGATCAGATACACCGCGAAGACCAGGGCCAGTCCGCGCAGGATGTAGGCCCCGGCGATGCCGTAAAACAGCGCTCGAGACCGCCAGGGTGGCGGCAGTTGCCTGACCATCACCCCCAGCACCATGGCGTTGTCGGCGGAGAGCACGGCCTCCAAAACAATGAGAATGCCAATCACGATCAGCGCTTGTCCGAGTTGTTCCATGCGTACCTCGAGGTGCCGGTGGTTCAAACAATACAAGACCACCACGGCCTTTTCGTGTCGTGGTGGTCTCACCCGGGCTGCGCACCCTGATTAACCGGAAGCGGTGGCTTCGTACTGACGATTAATCATCCCCAACCGAGGGGGGCTACTCCCCAACCAGAGAGTAGGGTAGCACCCTTTCTCGGATGAAAAGCGCATGAGGCTACGATTCCCGGTACCAGACCGCCCAGGTACGATGGTGTTGGTCTACCCAGCCTTCGGCCCAGGCCCGCAGGCGCAGACCCTCGGGGGGGTGTAGCAGCTCGCCGGACTGCCAGTAATGATGGGGCCGGCGACCCCGCCGCTGGGCCTCGAGGGTGGTGAACCCCTCGATTAGCACCAGGCCCATCGGCATGAGCAGCGGAGCCAGCCTAAAGAGCAGGGGTCGGTGCAGAAAGTAGGAGACCACAATGCCCGCAAAAGGGCCGGGGGGCAGGCTGGGGTGGGGGGCTTCCAGGTCGGTTTCAAGCGCCCAGATATCCAGGCTTTTCCGGGCGGCCTCGGCGC
>DAIUDO010000149.1:0-5603 GCA_036845585.1 Meiothermus sp.
ACCGAGCGCAGCTCGTCCATCATCTCGCCCAGGGTGCAGTAGGCCAGCGCACATTCCACGAAGTAGGGCATGGTGTTGCGCCCCTCCTTGGCAGCCTGGCGCAGGTTGGCCAGGGCCTGCCGTACCGCCTCGGGGTCGCGTTCCCGCCGCACCTGGGCCAGCCGCCGGTTCTGCACCTCCTCCACCGCAGGGTCTACCAGCTGGATGGGCACGTTCAGCCCTTCGTCCTGGAAGGCATTCACCCCTACGATGATGCGCTCGCCCCGCTCAACTTCCTGCTGGAAGCGGTAGGAAGCGTCGGCAATCTCGCGCAGGAAGTAGCCCTCCTCGATAGCCCGGACCACCCCGCCCATGCGGCGGATCTCCTCGATGATGGCCATGGCCTGGGCCTCCATCTGGTCGGTGAGCCACTCCACGTAGTAGCTGCCCCCCAGAGGGTCGGCGGTGTGGGTTACGCCCGTTTCGTAGGCGATGACCTGCTGGGTGCGCAAAGCGATCTTGGCCGATTCCTCGGTGGGTAGGGCCAAGGCCTCGTCGTAGGCGTCGGTGTGCAAGGAGTTGGTGCCGCCCAGCACCGCAGCCAGGGCCTGGATGGCCACCCGGGCGATGTTGATCAGGGGCTGCTGCGCGGTGAGGGAGACCCCGGCGGTCTGGGCGTGGGTGCGCAGCATCCAGCTTTGCGGGTTTTTGGCCCCGTAGCGGTGCCGCATCTCCTTGGCCCAGATGCGCCGAGCAGCGCGGAACTTGCAGATTTCCTCAAAGAAGTCGTTGTGGGCGTTGAAGAAGAAGCTGATGCGGGGAGCGAACTCGTCGATGTCGAGGCCGCGTTTGAGGGCCCACTCCACGTACTCGAAGCCGTCGGCCAGGGTATAGGCCAGTTCCTGCACCGCGGTAGACCCCGCCTCGCGGATGTGGTAGCCCGAGACCGAGACGAAGTTCCATTTGGGCACGTGTTTGGGCCCCCACTCGAAGGTATCGATCACCAGCTTGACACTGGGCTCAGGGGGGAAGATGAACTCTTTTTGTGCGATGAACTCCTTGAGGATGTCGTTCTGGATGGTGCCCCCCAGCTTGTTCCAGTCGTAGCCCTTCTTTTTAGCTGTCGCCAGGTACATGGCCCAGATGGCGTTGGCCGGGGAGTTGATGGTCATGGAGGTGGTGACCTGCTCGAGGTTGATCCCCTCGAACAGGATCTCCATATCGGCCAGGCTGGAAACCGCCACCCCGCACTTGCCCACCTCGCCTTTGGAAAGGGGATGGTCGGAGTCGTAGCCCATCAGGGTGGGCAGGTCAAAAGCCGTGGAAAGCCCGGTCTGCCCGGCGGCCAGCAGCTTCTTGAAGCGCTCGTTGGTCTGCTCGGCGGTGCCAAACCCAGCAAACATCCGCATGGTCCACAGACGGCTTCGGTACATGGAGCCGTAGACCCCGCGGGTGTAGGGATACTCCCCGGGGTGGCCCAGCTTCTCCTGGTAGTTGAAGCCAGGCTGGTCTTCGGGGGTGTAGAGGGGTTCGGGGGCGATGTTCGACAGCGTGCGGTGGGCCACCTTGCGCTCGGGCATCTTCTCTACCGACTTGTGGTAGGTCTCGCGCATCCAGGCGTGCTTAGGTCTGGGCTGGGACATGAAAACAGTATAACGTATTTGCTGCGGTAGATTGTTTTTTCGTCAGGTATTGGATCCGAGAGCCAAAAAAACGGCAAGTCTCCTACCAGATTCGGTTAGTTCGTCACCGGATGGTGGCAAACTAACCCTACCGAAGGAAGGCACCTGTTTCGCCGACCGCAGGGAGAGGTATGCTCCAGGAGTCCATTTACGCTGCGCGCGGCGCACCCAAGCCTCTAAAACGATTTGGAAGATTATCTTTTTGAATCCGATGTAGCAATGAACGGGCTGCTGGCTCTGCAGAATTTCGGGGCTTGGTGTCTTTTAGGGCAGGCTGGTTATCCGCCTAGTATGGTAAAGACGGGCTCGAGGTGCTCATGGTCGGGATCGCTTAACACCTAGGCGCTGCCTACCAGTGGAACCGGGCTCAGGTTGGGAAAAGGATACTGTTCATCGAAGGGGCCAGCACCCGGCTGGTAGGAGAGCAGTACCCGGATTGAAGGGTAGCTGGGGTGCGCAGTCGGGGGCTGGTGTTGCCGGAGGGAGGCTACCAGCAGGGCTGCGCCCAGGGTGGATGCCAGCAAAAAGAGCAGGTACATGCGGGCCATTTTCACCCTTTGGCATGAGAAGCCTGGAGGAGCCGGGCCGAGCCCAGCTCACCTACGGAATAGCGTACGTGGGCCAGCAGAGCCTGCTGCAAGCGATCCAGAGGGGCGTGTTCTTCCAGCACCGCTATGGCCTCGCTACCAGGCAGCTGTAGCACTGCAGCCAGAGCTTCCAGGCCGTCCGACCCCAGATAAACCCCGTTAGGCTCTGGGCTGCGTTCCACCCGGTGGCCCTCGTACAGGTGCAATCCCTCCCCGCTCAGGTTGGGAGCCAGGCCAGCAGATTTCAGCACGCGCCAACCAGCCCAGACCAGGGCGAGCCGGGGGTTTTGGTGTTTGGCGATTCCCTTCAGGCCCGAGGTTAGCAGGGGCCAGATGCGGTAGGCAACCTCCGGCGAGGCGATGCGGAAAGCCAGCTCGGCCAGAAAACTGGCATAGGGAAAGCGTCTGGGGGACTCCAACCCCTCCAGTCGCCCGACCAGCTCCACCTGGGTTAGGGTGGGGAGGTCGCTGCCCGGTTTTTGGTAGACCTGATACTTAAGGTGATGAAAAAGCGAGAGCCGACCGCTACGTCCGGTAGGTCGCAGGGCTTTGCGGGCGATGGCCTGGACAGCACCCTCCGGCCCCACAAAGGACACGATCACATCCCCCGCCGGAAGGGGCTTGCGCCCAACCACCAGTCCTTCGCTCAGTCGGTAGCGTTCCACTGCTTTTATGGTAAGCGAGAGGTGCTGCGCCGATTGGATAGAGGATAGGGGATTTTGGCTTCCTCCAAAAGAAGGATGCACGCCAGGGGTGCTGTGCTATCCTAAACGCATGAACGAGCGTTCGTTGCAGGACATCCTCGAGTGGGTTGTACTGGGCCTTCTGATCGCGGTGGCGGTCCTGGTGGTGTTGTGGGTGGGGGGCTGGCTCTTTACCTTCCTGGGCACCATCTTGAAGGGGTTGGCCGGCCTGGTCTGGGCGCTCTTGCGGGTGCTGGTTCCGGTGCTGATCGTGGTTGCGGTGGTCTATTTCGTGCTGCGCTTTGTGCAAAAACCCAAAACGGCCTGAGCAGGCTTTCTTGCAAACCCGCCCGCCTGGGCGGTTTTTGTTTCGGGGGGGCGGGTGGCTCGACGGTACTGGATTCTTAGTGCGGTGCAACCAGATTCCTAAAGCCCACCCCACCCCTCCTCACGGTCGGCGAAGAAAACGACTCCCTACCAGGGAGCGGTATTGCGTTCCGTTGGTACAACAAAGCGCTATCGCATTCCCATGCTACAGTAAACCGGCATCGCCCTCTGCTGCGCGGACAACTTTGGTCGGTCGCCTCTGCGCCGCGCCAGGGTGCGGGCGGGGCGAGGCTACCATCCGGCGACGAACCAACCGAATCCGCTCTGAGACGTGCTACTGCAAGTCCCAAATACAGGCCCGGCTCGTCCAAAATTGCACAAAACGTGGCCGCACTTAGAACCTTATAACGGTGTTACTTTTTGTTATGCTAAACCTTGCTCATGCAACCTGGCCCCTACAACGCCATCACCGATGTCCCTGGTATCCAGGTAGGCCACTTTACCGATTTAGAAAACCTGACCGGCGTCACCGTGGTCTTTCCTGAGCACGGTGCGGTGGCGGGGGTGGATGTGCGCGGTAGCGCACCGGGCACCCGCGAGACCGACCTGCTTAACCCGGTCAACCTGGTTGAACAGGTGCATGCCGTGGTGCTGAGTGGCGGGAGTGCCTATGGCCTCGAGGCTGCCCAGGGGGTGATGCGCTGGCTCGAGGAACACGG
Organism: Meiothermus sp.; assembly: GCA_036845585.1. Classification (GTDB taxonomy): domain Bacteria; phylum Deinococcota; class Deinococci; order Deinococcales; family Thermaceae; genus Meiothermus. The sequence goes on from DAIUDO010000149.1 coordinate 3,978, forward strand.
TAAGGGCTACCCGGTGGGAAACCAGACTGCCCAGGCCCTGGTTCCCATCGTGCCCGCCGCCGTGATTTTCGATCTGCTGGTGGGCAGCTCTACCGTGCGCCCCAGCGCCGAGTATGGGTATCGGGCTGCCCAAAACCTCAAGGGTGGCCCCGTGGAGCAGGGCGTGGTAGGGGTGGGTACGGGGGCTCGGAACGGCGGGCTGAAAGGGGGAACCGGTACGGCCAGCCTGGTGATGTCGGATGGGGTGGTGGTGGGGGCTATCGTCGCGGCCAACGCCCACGGACGGGCCCACGACCCAGTGTCCGGGGAAATCTACGCACGGTTCCTCGAGCAAAACGGCGAGTTTAAGCTCAGGCATACACCCAGACCCCTGGCAGCGCCGGACTACAGCGACATTTTTGCTGAGACCTTTGTTCGCAGCAGTACCGTGATCGGTTGTGTGGCCACCAATGCCCGGCTGACCAAGGCCCAGGCGCAAAAGATAGCCCAGATGGCCCACGACGGCATCGCCAGGGCAGTCTACCCGGCCCACACCATGTTCGATGGCGACGTGATCTTTTGTCTGGCTACCGGTGAGGTGGACCTCGAGGGCCCTGCCGAACTCAGCCGCTTGGGTGCGGTGGCGGCCGATGTGTTTGCCAGGGCTCTGGTGCACGGGGTGTTGCAGGCCTATTCGGTGGGCGGGTTGGCTTCCTACCGCGACCTGTACGAACAATAGGCGTCAAGAGTGACCTTCTGCTGTCTTCAGGAAGAACTATGGACATATACAGCCTAGCCCTCCAAGCGGCCCAAGCGATAGACGCCGATGAGCTGGTTCGTCTGACCCAGGAACTGGTACGCAGGCCTAGCTATTTCCCAGGGCCGGGGGAAGAGCCGGTGGTGGACTTCCTCGAGCCCTACCTGCGGGCCCAGGGTTTTAGCACCACCGTGCAGGCGGTGGCTCCGGGCCGTCCCAACCTGATCGCCGACCTGGGGCAAGGCCCCGGCGGACTAATTTTGGAAGGCCATACCGATGTGGTGACCCACGGCAACCTAAACCAGTGGACCTTTCCGCCTTACGAGGCTCGGATTCTGGATGGCCGAATCTACGGGCGCGGGGCCTGCGATATGAAGGGAGGGCTGGCGGCAGCTATTTGTGCGGCGGTTGCGGTGCGCAAGGTGCTGGGTGAGCCGAAGAAAACCCTTCGACTGTGCATCCCCTGCGACGAGGAGGGCCTGATGACTGGCATCAAGGCTTTTGTCCGGGCGGGCTACGCCGAAGGTTTTGCTGGCGCGATTATTTGCGAGCCGGAAGAAAACCAGGTGTGCTTGTGGCAGAAGGGGGCCCTGCGGATCTGGGTCCAATTCCAGGGGAAGATGACCCACGGGGCCATGCCCTACGCCGGGGCCAACCCCATTCCCTCGGCCTCGCGGTTTGTCGTTGCGCTTGGGGAGTTGCAAAAGGCCCTGCAAGCCGAAAGCCAGCACGAGTACCTGGGCTTGCCCTGGGTCACCCCCACCGTCTTTGCAGCAGGGGCAGGGGAGGGGCAGTTCAATGTGATTCCCGATCAGGTGAGGGTCGGGATCGATATTCGTACCAACCCCGGTCAGGATCACCGGGCTTTAGAGGCCCGGCTCCGGCAGGCC
>DAIUDO010000150.1:0-5561 GCA_036845585.1 Meiothermus sp.
AGTCGGCGCGGGTGGGCAGCAGGCGGAAGAACTCCTCGAAGTGCTCGAGGGTCAGTGGGCTTTTCTTCCCCACCTTCACCCCTGACAGGTCGTAGTACCAGATCTTCTCGGTAGGCCGCCCCTTAGTAAAGAAAAAGATGTTGGTCTTTACGCCGGCCCCTGCGTTGACAAATGCGCCTGGGGGCAGCGAGAGGATGCACCAGAGGTCGGCCTCATTGAGAAGCTTGCGTTTAGTCTGCACGAAGGCTATCTCCTGTCGGAAAGACACACCCTCATCGAGTACGATGGCGCAACGGCCTCCGCTCTTGAGGGAGTCGATCACGTGCTGAAGGAAGAGCACCTGGGTCGCGCTGGTCTTATAGGCGAAGCGGGCCTGGGCTACCTTGCCTTCTTTACCGCCGAAGGGGGGGTTGGTGAGGATCACGTCGAACTGCGCCGGGGCTCCCTCCCACAATCCCCCGTAGATCTCCTGGCCGGTGAGGGTGTTGCCGTGCCACAGGTTGGGCTTGTCGATGCCGTGGAGCACCAGGTTAGCCAGGGCGATCGGGTAAATCAGGTTTTCTTTCTCGCGCCCGTAAAGTCTCCGGGTTTTGAGGGCCTCGAGCTGCTCCGGCGTGGCGTCGTCCCCCAGCTTCTGCAGCACGTACTCGTAGGCCGTGGCCAGGAAGCCGCCGGTGCCGGCACAGGGGTCATAGATGGTGTCCGCGGGGCCCGGGTCAATGGCCTGCACCATGGCCTTGATCACCTGACGGGGGGTAAAGAACTGGCCCCCGTCGTTGCCCTTCTCCCCCATCTTCAAGAGGAGCCCTTCGTAGACCTGGGAGAGGGCGAAGAGGTGGGTGCTGTCCACCGTTTGCGAGTTGATAAGGTGAACCTTGTCCAGCACGTCCAGGAAGTTGCGCTCGGTGTCCACCCGTACCCGATCGACGCCGGACATGATCTCGCTGATCACCTTCTGCCGGGCGGTGGCGTTAGGCTGGTCGCGCAAGCCTTTCAAGTAGGGCAGCAATTCGCCGTTGACGAAGCCGAAGAAAGCGCCCAAGGCCCCTTCCTCCAGCTCGCGGCGCTTCCAGCCGTCGGGGGCGGCCCAGTCCTGCCAGCGGTAGGGGGCCTCGAGGCTGGGGGTGAAGGCCGCCCCCACCGCCTGGCTCTGCTCGGCCTCCAGGGTTTCCAGGTCGTCCAGGATGCGCAGGAAGAGAATCCAGGTCAGCTCGGGGACGTACTGCAAGGCCCCGGCGCAGTTGGAGCGGCGCAGGATGTCGCAGATGCTCCACACGTAGGCGCTGAGGCTGGATTGGGTGGTGAAGCGGGGCGTACCGTTTGAGCCGTTCTTGCTGGGCATCAGAGTTCTCCTGAGAACGCGCGGCGTAGGATGGCGGCGGGTAGGGCGCGGATGGCCTCGAGCTGGGCCTCGAGGTGACGGACAAGCTGCTTTGTAGCCTCCGTTTTACTGTTCAGCTCAGCTACAGTGCGACGCTGTGTTTCAAGGTCGGGAAGAGGTATGTGCTCGGCTTGAAGCTGCCCCCGCGTGATCTTCTTCATCGAGCCGCTGGCCCCCCCTGCACGCTCCTTCCAATACCCAGACAGGTAGAGCGAAGAAAGATAGGCGCCCAGGTATGCTGGGTCAGCACCGGTTGCTTTTATTCGTATTGTGAGGTCTGAAGCGACCAAATTTGGGTAACCCCCTGGGTATACCGCAACCCTACCTACGAGCTCGGGCGTGTTACTCCTGGCAATTAGGATTTCACCGGGAGACACCGTTGCTTCTCGAGCATCATTGGCCCACATGCGGGCAGTTTTGATCCCCTTTGGCCTGAAGCCCGATTCGGATAGGCATGCCGTTGTTATAGCTAGAACCTCTGTGTCCCCGTCGCTTGCAATGGACTTTGCTGGCAGGAATGTACTTATGTCAGCCAAGGGAACTCGATCCCAGTCAGCAACCTTTGGCCCTCTGAAAGAAGCAACTGTGTACGCACCAGCAAGTTTCCGGGCTGCCTCGAGCCCCTCTTCAGCCGCCTTGCGGGCCTTTTCCACCGCCTCCATCTGCTCGGTGAGGATGGCGGCGATGCGGCGTTGGGTCTCGAGGGGAGGTAGGGGAAGCTCGAGGTTCTCGAGGTATTCGGATGGAACACGCTGGTGTCCCACAGCTCCCTTAAAGTGATTTGCTGCATCTGACAAAACTTCAGGACGGCGAACGTAAAAATGTATCCACTCTGCTGTGATGCTAGGGCCGGGTCGTATTATGTGAAATTCCGTGGAGCCGAACCCGAAGCCATTTGTTAAGCCCGAGGCAATTGCGTGCTTACCATTCTGCATGCAAGGGGTAATTTTCGCGAACAGCACATCTCCCTCTTCAAAATACGTATATCCACGACATACTTCACCGAAAGGCTTCAACTCGGGCGATTTGATCATGCCTGTTAAGTCATCAACGGCAGACATGGATACGAAGAAGGTTGGTTCGTCACCGCTTAACCCCAGATTTCGCGGTCGAGGCGGATTTATTTGGGCAACCTCCGCGAGTTTCACCCACCGCCACCCCTCGGGCAGCTTAGGGCGGGTTTCGGGTTTTGGGGCTTCAGTCGTCGGACTGCTCATCGTCGCTCCTTAGCTCGGCTTCTAGCTGCTCCACGCTCGGTAGGGCGGCCTCGAGCTCCTTGGGCAGGGCCTCAGCCAGTTGGAAGCTGCTCACGCCCAGGGGCTTGCTCAGGTCGCGCAGCGCGTATTCCACGGTGAGCTTGCGCTTGCTCTTGCACAGGATCAGGCCCAAGGTGGGGCCGTCGGTGGGGTGGCGCAGCAGGTCATCCACCGCCGAGAGGTAGAAGTTCATCTTGCCCGCGTATTCGGGTTTGAACTCGGTCATCTTGAGGTCGATTACCACGTAGCAGCGCAGCTTGAGGTGATAGAACAGCAGGTCGAGGTAGTAGTCCTGGCCGTCCACTTCTAGGGGGTACTGGCTGCCCACGAAGGCGAAGCCCACCCCCAGCTCGAGCATGAACCGCTGTAGGTGCTCCAGCAGGGCGCGCTCGAGGTGCCGCTCGTTGGCCTCTTTGTGCAGGGTCAGGAAGTCGAAGTTGTAGGGGTCTTTGAGCACCTGCTGGGCCAGGTCGGAACCGGGCGGGGGCAGGGTCTGGGCGAAGTTGGTCAGAGCCCGGCCCTGGCGGTGGTAGAGCCCACTCTCGACCTGCATTTCTAGGATAGCCCGGCTCCAGCCGTTCAGCAGGGCCTGTTCGGCGTACCACAGCCGCTGGGCGGGGTCTTTGAGCTTCTGCAAAAGCACCAGGTTGTGCCCCCAGGGCAATTGCGACACAGGCTGTGCCGCAAACTGCCCCTCGTCCGGGTAGGCCTGGTAGAAGGCCCGCATGCGCTCGAGGTTGCGCTTGGAGAAGCCCTCCACGCCCGGGAACTCCCGCTTGAGGTCGCCAGCCACCCGCTCGATGACCTTCTCGCCCCAGCGCCCCTGGCGCACGGCGGCCTCGAGGTCGCGCCCGATCTGCCAGTAGAGCCCCATCAGCTCCCGGCTCACCGCCAGCGCGGCGCGGGTCTGAGCCTGGCGGATGCGCTCCTTGAGGCCCTGCAAGAAGGTGGGGTAGTCCTGGGGTAAGAGCTCGCTCATGCGTTAGTGACCCCGCGCTCGGCGGGCCAGGTGCTGGGCGAACTGGGGGTCTTCCTCCAGCGTCTCCACCGCCGCCCGCAGCAGATCCGCCACGCTCAGCTCTTCCTCCAGGGCCAACCGCTTCAAAAACTTGTGCTGGCTGGCTTTCAAATCCAGGGTGATCCGCACCATCCGCTCTTTGGGGGCGGGTGGGGCCGCGTGGGGGGTCTCCTCGGCCTCTGGAACCACCACCGCTACCGGCTTGGGTTGCTCGGCGGTCTTGCGGAAGCGGGCCAGCATATCGCTGGCGGGTTTGGCCTTGCTCACCGCACCACCTCCTCGCCCATCAGTTCACCCAGCACCCCTTCGTACTCCCCCACCTCGAGCGGGCCCAGCCCAAAGCTGGTGGAAAAGCCCTCGCGCAGCGGCACCTCGGTATCGAGCACCGGCAGCTCCATCTCCTTCAGCATCTGCCGGGCGGCGGTTGCGCTGCGGGTGCCTTTGCGCACCTTGGTTAGCAGCAGGGCAATCCGCAGGGGGTTCAGGGGCTCCACCTCGGCCAACAGCTCCAGGGTGGGCCGCAGCCGATCCACATCCATCAGGCTGGGCGGGATCGGTATCAGGGCCAGCTCCACCGCCAGGGCCGCGCTGCGCACCACCCCCAGGTCGCCGGGTGGGGTGTCCACCACCACATGGGCGAAGCCTTGGGCCAGCCCCGGCAGCTGCCGGTGCAGGGTCTTGACCGGCAGGGCCGCCACCGTGAAGGGCAGCCCCTCGGCCTGGTCACTCCAGGAGAGGGCCGAGCCCTGGGGGTCGGCATCCACCAGCAGGGTGCGGCCCCGTCGGGCCAGGGCGGCGGCCAGGTAGACCGCGCTGGTGGTCTTGCCGGTGCCACCCTTCAGGTTGATCACCGCCAGCCTCATGCGCGCCCTCCTGCCTGCTGCAAGGCCGCTTCATCCCCCACCAGCTTCAGGGCCTCTTCGCGGGGGATGCGCCAGACCCGGCCCAGCTTGCGGGCCTCGATCTCCTTCTTGCGGCATTTGCGCCGGATGGTCTCCTCGCTCACCCGTAGCAGGCGGGCCAGCTCCTCCGGGGTGTATAACGCCGGTGTCACGCCGACATCATGACACACAGGACGCACGGGGCGCAATCAGTAATTCAGTGAGCCCAGAATGCAGTGTGACCGTGAACAAGGAACACAGCAAATAAGGAAGTCAGTAAAATAATAAACACAGAAATAAAGAAAACAGTATTGCAGTAAATCAGTAAACACGTATATCCTGAACCCATGTCACACCCCTTTATTGGCCGGAAGGAGGAGGGCCGGGCTTTGTTGCTGGGGGTGCAAAAGGGGCGCAGCACCTTACTGGTTGCACCGCCGGGCTATGGCAAGAGCCGCTTGCTCGAGCGGGTGCAGGGGGAGGTGTGCTCGGACAACCACGGGTGAGACTCCGAGTGACGCAAAACAAGAGGAGCTTCCCCAAGAGCCTCAGATGTGTTGAAGGATTACAAGCTCCCTGGCCTGGGGCTCGGGGGAGCGGGTCGAACCGCTGTTCCCAGGCCTGGGCGTAGCGCCGGAGGGTGGCCGGGCTGACCCCCAGGGTCTGGCCGCCAGGGACTCGGGGTTGTTCATGGCCCCAGGGTAGCAGGGCTGCAGGCGGTGAGCGCTCACCGCTCAGCTAATCCGTTGGGGCCTGGCAGAGATATGCCAGAAAAAAAGTTAGGGGGGGGTGGGCTCAGGCTACGCGCTCCGCATCCAGGACGCCGCTGGCAGGGTTTTGCCAGAATCCGACATGGCCGCGTGGCTACGAACGCGCCCGGGCAATCCGCGAGTCCCAGCCCGGGAAGGAGGCTGTCATCCTGCGGGGGAGGTAGACCCTCGGGCGGCACCCCCAGGATCGCAGCAACACCTGCCGCTGCAGCTCGACGGCCTGCTGCATCAGCCCCGGGTCCTCCTCCCACAGCC
>DAIUDO010000151.1:0-1964 GCA_036845585.1 Meiothermus sp.
GGATCCATCAACAACGGGCTGATGCCCAAGGACTGCACGGTCATAAACTGCCCCTCACGCAGCATTCCCCCGAAAGCCAGCATCTGCGGGCTGGGTTCAAGTTCCAGCTGGTCGTGCAGTAGCTTCCGATACTGCTCAAACTGTCGTATAGCTCCCGAGCGGTCGCCCATCTGCATTTGCAGACGCATTACGGCCTGTTGCACGGACTCCTGCAGCGGATCACCGTTCAAAAGCCTTTGATAGGTTTTGAGTGCCTCTGCGAGTTGGCCGGCCGCCTCCTGGCTGTGCGCCAGGCCTATCACGGCTTCGTAGAAGAGGCGCTCCCAGCGCTCCCGTTCAGGAATGAGCCAGTCCCAGTAGCTCTCCGTAGCCTTGGGGTCCAGCCCTGACAAGAATCCGCCCCGCCAGAGGGCCAGAGCCTCCGACCATCTTCCATAGGCCATGTGGTTTAGGAACTCCTCGAGGTCGGTCTCGACCGGCCCCAGCCCGATGTGGTGCGGCCCTAGCACAAAAACTTCCCCCCAGGGCGTATTTTTTAGGCGAAACATCTCCTGGCGAAGGTTCCTGCGCGCAGCCCCCTCGTCTCCATCCCAGAGCAAATCGGCCAGGCGTCCGCGTTCGACCGGCCGCCCGGCCACCGCAAGGTAGGCCGACATCGCCACCGCTTTGCGGGGTAGGCTCGAGGTTTGCTTACCGTCCCGCCAGAGCTGGGGTGGGCCGAGCAGGCTCAGGTACAGGGCCACCAGGTTCTCCCTTTAGGGCGCTAGCTCGTGACTGCTCATCCATCACGCCCCTGCGCCGCCTTCAGAAAGCTCAAAGTTGCCAGAAGCCGGAGCAAGCAATTCCCTCTGTAAGTTTAGCGATAAACCACCCCTAACGTCTGGTCATCTGAGCCGTCATGGCTTGCCAGTCGGCGCTGCGAGCCAGGCTAGTTCCAATCAGCACTGCGTCGAATAACCCCTCCAGCTCTGTCAGTTGGTCCGGGTGGCTGTAGCCGGACTCGGCCACCAACAACCCGGTGAAACCGGCCGTTCGGGCCATCTGGCCCAAGCGGGGCGCCGTTGAGCGGTCGATGCTCAGATCCACCAGGTTTCGGTTATTCACCCCCACAATGCTGGCGTTTGCCGCCAGCGCAACCTCGAGCTCGGCCTCGTCGTGCACCTCGACAAGGGCATCCAAACCCAGCCGTTCGGCTTCTCGCAGGTAGGCTGCGGTCAGGTTTCCCAGCACAGCCACGATAAGCAACACCGCCGAAGCACCCAGGGCCCTGGCCTGGGTAATCTGCACCGGGTGCACGGTAAAGTCCTTGCGCAGGATGGGCAGACCCACCGCCTGTCGTACCCTCTGCAAATCCAGATCGGAGCCAGCGAAGAAGTGTGGCTCGGTGAGCACACTGATGGCCCTAGCACCTCCGGTAGCGTAGGCTCGGGCAACCGAGGCCGCATCGAGCTCTACAGCAATATCGCCCTGGGATGGGCTCTTGCGCTTCACTTCGGCAATCAGCGACACACCCGGCAGCCGCAAGGCCTGACTAAAGGAGGGAACTTCCGGTGCTTCAGGAAACTCGAGGCCCTCGAGCGCGGCCACCTCAGCCAGCCGCCGCCGGGCAATCTCCCCCAAAACACCGGGCACCATGGAAAGCTCTGGAACCATAGCGCCTATGCTACTCCTATGCACTCCAGCCCTGCATGACACACACCTGACATAGAGCAGTTCTCGTAAGGAACTCTGCCGTCCCTGAAAGCCAAAATGTTGTATAGGACTCTTATTTACCACCTGAAGGATTCCCATGCCGGGACTGCTGGATCCGCACACCAGCTGGAGGATTCCCTACTGGGACGGGCCTCGCCCGTACACCAACTGGTATTTTTCCCAGCGGGACGGGCTGGGCTAGACCCAGCATGGGTGGGCAGCGTGTATCTGGACTGGGTTAGCCGCCCAGTGGCTATAGCTCAGGGTGGGAT
>DAIUDO010000151.1:2064-5558 GCA_036845585.1 Meiothermus sp.
CTCGGTTCAACTTCTCTGCTACCATACATTCCATGGAAGGCATTGTGCTGGCACTGGGGGGCGGCGGGGTTCGCGGTGTCGCTCATATTGCGGTGCTGGATGTACTGACCGAAGCCAAAATTCCAATTGCCGGACTGGCAGGCAGCTCGGCAGGTGCACTGGCGGCGGCCACGTATGCTTTTGGCATTACCGTTCGTCACACCGACCTGAGCGAGTGGCTCAAAGACCCGGAACTCGAGCGCCTGCAAAAAAACGGGGCCCTGCACCAGGTCAGCCGGATGGTAGATTTCGTCCGCCGGCCTTACCTGGCCGAGGGCATCAAGATTCGTCAAGGCTACCGCACCCTGTTTGGCAACCGCCGCATCGAAGACAGCCCCATTCCCCTGGTTATCCAGGCTTGCGACTTCATCACCGGCGAACTGGTCCTGCTGCGGGCCGGCCCTGTTGCAGAGGCCCTGGCCGCCAGCAGTGCCGTACCCAGTATTTTCCCACCGGTGCCTTGGCATGGGCGGTTGCTGGTCGATGGCGATGTAGCCGAAAAAGTGCCGGTCACGGCAGCCAAAGCCCTCCAGGCAGGGCCCGTCGTAGCCGTGGATGTTTCCAATCGAATAGTACCCAGCGAACCCAAGAGTGCCCTCGAGGCAGCTTTGCAAGCCGGTGAGGCCTCGCGCCGACGCCTGCTGAGCATGGCCCTGGCCCAGGCCGATGTGGTCATTGCCCTGGCAGCTGATCCCCCCATCGAGACCTTCGACTACACCAAAGCCGACCTGGCCTACGAGCTCGGCCGCAAGCGGGCCCAGGAAGCCCTGCCGCGAATTCAGCAACTGCTGGCCCAGCCGTCTCGCACAGTCAAGCCGTGGTGGTCACGTTTTACTCAACCCAAGCCAAAGTCGGCCAAATCCAATCCCATAGCCAACCAACCCCAGGGTCAAAAACCCAACCACCCCTAATCCAAAATCCATCCGCCCGGCAAAAATCGCCGCCAGGCCGGCCACCCCCAGCCAGAAAGCGTCCAGAAAGGCCTGGCGTACGACCTCGAGGTGGGGCTGCCGCACTGCGCGCCGCAGCCTGAATACCAGCAGACCCAGCAGCACCAGACCAAAGAACCCGCTCAAAGCCCAGGCCGCCCAGACCGGCAGTCCTTTCAGCGACGGCACAGCCAGCCAGGCCAAGGCCAGGTGCAAGAACTGAAGCGATAGGGCGATGGCCCCTAGCTGCAACAGAGCCCGCTGACGCACGACCCTACCCGATTGGTTATCCAACAACTCCGCCAGTAGAAGCTTCATGCTAGGTCGGTTTCGGCACAACCTTGCTCGCCCGCACTTTTCATGCTGCGCTTCGACGAACCCACCCCTGCCAGCCCAGGGTCAGGAGCAGCACGACCATTCCGATGGTCTCGGTGTTCGGGTTATTCGGCATGAGCATCAGCGCAGCCGCCAGGTAGAGCAAACGCTGAAACCCGTTGGCATTCCCCAGCAAGTACCCAAGGGTAGCCGCCGAGAAAGCCGTAAGCCCCAGCAACGCCGTTGCGATGATGCGGCCGCCCTCGAGCACGCTGCCCACCCCGATCATCAACAAACCCGGATTGAAGAACACCATATAGGCCAGCAGGGCCGTTCGCAACTCGTAAACAAAACCCTGCACACCGGTTTTGAAAGGATCGCCCCGGGCAATCGCCGAGGCCGCATAGGCTGCCAAGGCCACCGGAGGGGTCGAGTCGGCCATGATACCAAAGTAAAAGGCAAACATGTGGGCCACGATCTTAAGAATGGGCACCTCGATGCCCGAAAAGGTCAACGAGCCATAGTCTATACCGCTCTGCTGAGCAATTTTGGTAACCACCGGCACCACCAGGCTGGCCATGACCACATAGTTGGCCGTAGTGGGCAGGCCCATGCCCAGAACCAAGCTGATGAGCTGCGCCAGCAGCAGGGCAATCAGCAGTTTGCCCCCGGAGAGGGTTTGCAGCAGGTCGGTCAGGCCAAAGCCGATGTTGGTGATGAGCACCACCGCAATGATGATGCCAGCCAGGCCGGTCGCGATGGCAATGCCCACCATGTTGCGCGCACCGTTGGCAAACCCCTCAATCACGATCTGCGCGAAGGAGCGCAGCCCGCTGCCAATGCCCCGGCCCGTGCGAACAGCCCGATACAGCTCTTGCAACAGCGCCACGCCAATCATTAGAAAAATGGTGTTGAGCGCAGCCCGCTCGGGCGACATTTCAACGATTAGCAAGGCGTACAGCAGATAGGCCAGGGGAAACACGTAGTGCAAACCAGCCCGCAAAGTGGGCCAGAACTGCGGCAGCTCAGATTTGGGCAGTCCCTTGAGCCCTAGTTTGACCGCTTCCAGGTCTACCAGAATGAAGAGCGTTGTGTAGGCCAGCAGCGCCGGCACTACGGCCATCAGCACCAGCGCCGAGTACGGCACACCTAGGAAATCGGCCATGATGAAAGCAGCCGCCCCCATCACCGGTGGCATCAACTGACCATTGGAACTGGCGGCCACCTCGACCGCCCCGGCTTTCTCTGCTGAGTACCCGGCCCGCCGCATGGCCGGGATGGTAAAGGTGCCGCTGGTGACCACATTGGAGATGGAAGAACCCGACACCACCCCGGTGAGCGCAGAAGAAACGATTGAAGCCTTGGCAGGCCCCCCGCGGACGCTACCCAGCAGGCTAAAAGCCAGATCGGTAAACCATTTGCCCGCTCCGGCCCGCTCGAGGATGGCCCCAAACAACACGAAAACAAAAACCGTCCGGGCCGCTACCCCGATAGGTGTACCCCAGATGCTATCCGAGGCATTCATGAACAACTGGCTGACCAGCGAACGCCACTGCACCCCGGCGTGCAGCTGCCCAAGCACACCCGGCAACTGTCCTTGGAAGAGCCCTTGAGGGCCCGTTAGGGCAAACAGCATGAAAACCATCGAGATAATGGGCATAGCCGGCCCCAGCGAGCGCCAGCCCGCCAGCAGCAGCATCAGTATGGTCAGGCTACCTACCAGCACATCGGTCGGGTTGGCCAGACCCCCGCGAATCTCAATCATATCCTTGTACTGCCACATCACATAGCCCGCCGAGAGCGTTGCGGTTATACCCAAAATCCAGTCGAACAGCGGAATCCGGTCGCGGCGGCTGCGACGATTGAACGGATACACCAAGAACACCAAAGCAAAAGCAAAGGCCAGGTGGGTGGCACGGAAAAAGAGGGCATCCAGCGAACCCACCCAGGTAGCCCAGACCTGAAATACACTCCATCCCACCGCCAAGCCAAGAATCACCCAGCGCGACCAGTTGGTAGGCTTGCGCCCTCCAAGTTCGGTCTCTTCAACCAGTCGCTGGGCTGGATCGGCTTCGGGAACATCCCTGCTCATTCATAACCTCCTGAAAAACTCTCTAGGACTAAACCTTATAAGCGATATGGCTTGCATAGTTTTACACCCAAAACGCTTGAGCGTCTATTTTCGCTCCCAAAGCACCACCCCAGACTTGC
>DAIUDO010000152.1:0-5551 GCA_036845585.1 Meiothermus sp.
CGGCGGCCAGGTAGAGCCAGCTTGTGGCCTTGAGGTCGGGGCTGGAGAGGGCTAGGTGGAACTTTACCCCTGGCCGCACGCTCAGGAAGGCCACCGGATTGGGATCGTCGAAGTCGGTAGGCCAGGCCTGGCCGCCTTTGTAGTAGCCAGGGTGGTGTACGGTGATGACGTCCTTCTGGAAGGGCTTTTGGTAGGCTGGGTCGAGCCAGCCATCCCAGAAAACGATGAACCCCGCGCTCTCAGCGCTGCCGAAGAGGACCCGGCTGTCCTCCTCGCTAAGCTGCTTGGGCGCCACCCGCCGGGCCAGGCCTTTTAGGGCGCTGCCGGGCAGGTAGGGCACCCCGTAGGTGTGGTGGATGGCCAGGCCGTTTTCCAGGGGGGTTTTGTTGCCCAGGCCGATGGCCAGGGGGGCGCGGGTGGTGGCCTCGAGGAAGAGCGCGCCCTCGAGGGAACCCTTCCAGCGCTCGAAGAAGAGCTTATATTCGCCGAAGACCTGGCTATCTTGGATGCTCTCCAGCAGCACCCGCGCCGAGTTGCCGTCGTCGCCTACAGCTTTCAGGTAGCGCTGCAGGGCCAGGCCGGCCTGGGCGGGAGGGTTTTCAGGCAGACGGGCGCGCATCCTTCCTCTCCTTGTCCACGCTGAGCTGGCCCTCGGCCAGGCGCTTGAAGAAGACCCAGGCCTCCAGCACCCGGCGGGTGTAGTGCATGTACTGTAGGGCATCGGTCTGCTGTACCTCGGTCAAGAGATTCCTGCCCTCCACCCCCAGCACCGCGGCCACGTGCTCCAAAAGCAGGGCGTAGGCCTTTTCCAGCCCATCGCCGTCGCCCTTCTTGGCCTCGGCAAAGGCCAGGGCCTGGGCCAGGCCCATCGTGCGGACCATGACCGGGAAGTCCTGGCACAAGGCCTGGTAGCGGCCCTTGGTGCCCTGCGGGTCTTTACTGGGATAGGCCCGCTCCACCGCCAGAACCTTTTCCAAAGCCAGCCGCAGGTCGCGCTGGCTGCGGGTGTGCTCCTTCATACCCGCCCCTCCAGCAGCCACACCAGGCCCCGCCCCACGCTGGCCTCACCCCCGAGCTGCAAAACAGGGCGCCGGGTGAGCTCGGTGAAGTCTTCCCCGTTGGGGGATAGGGCGAAGAAGGCAAACAAAGCCTCGGCAGGCACGGCCTCTTCGTACCAGAGGGCCCCGTTCTTAACGGTCTTGGTCTGCTCTTCCAGCCGCACCCGGGCGATGACCTCGAGGCCGCTTTCACAGAAGTGTTTGAACACCTCGTTGCTCACCACCGCCAGGCGCTGGATGAAGTAGGCCTTTTCCTGGCCGAAGATGAGCGAGCTGAGCCGGCGGGACAGTTGGTCCAGCCCGCCCTTGACCTCGAGGTCGAGGTCTTCCAGGATCACCTTCTCCCCGTGCTGGACAGCCTCCCCGGCGTAGACCTCCGTCCCTTGGGGCTCGGGCCAGCCCAGCTTGGCCGATACGCCCAAGGCCTCGGCGTCGCGCCTCCAGCGCTGAAGGGCCAGCGGGCAGGTGACAAGGGCGAAGGTGCCCGCATAGGAGCGCGCCGGCAGCACCAGAAGCCGGGCATCCGTGAGCGTGAGCCTTCCCGCCTGGCTGATGTCCTCCTCCTCGTCGCCCTTTTTGCGCCTGCCGGCGAAGCCGTAGATGGCCCGTACCCGCCGGGCCTCCTCCGAGTCGTCGGCGGGCTCGAGGCCCCGCCCATCGCGCAGAACCCCTTTGAGGCTGCTGGCAGGAATCAGCGGGTAGCCGGTAGCCCGCTCCCGGGCCACCGGCAGATCCACCGTGCTCGAGGTGTCCTGGCCGGTGCCAGGGTGTACCGGGGTCAGGGCTTGTAGAAAGAAAGCTTTACTCTGCATAGTCTGCCACCCCCCATAGCGCAAGGCCGAAACCGTCCTTGCGGTCTTGCTCGTTGTCGCTTACCGGTCTGAGCCAGCTTTCCAGCACCGTGCTGGCCTGGCCCTCCTCTAACCTAAAGAAGTAGACGCTGCCCGCCGGGGCCATCCAGCGCACCGGCCTGGGCCTCCCGGTGCGCAGCTGCCAGCCCGAGACCGGCTCCCGCCGGCCTACCGCTGCGGCCACAAGGGAAAGCTTTACATTGCCCAAGCCCCTGGGCAGGTGCAGCTCCCCGCTTCTCTCCAACCAGCCGGGCCGCCAGCCGTGCTCAAAGAGGCCAGGGGTGGCCAGCACCATGCGGATGAGCTGTTTTTCGGGGTCGAATTTTTCGAAGGCCTCTTTGATGGCCTGGGGGCAATCGAACCAGTACTGGCTTAGCACCTCGTAGACCCGAAGCCGCACCGGGCGGCGCTCCCCGCCCAGGTAGCCGATGGGCTCTGGAGAGGTGTCCAGGCTGACCCTGGCCCTCAAGCGGTACTCCTGCCCCCCCTGCTCGAGGCTGCGGTACCCCACGCTAAAGATCTGCCCCTCCTGGGCGCGGCCCGCCCTGGGGTCTATGCCCACGTGTATACGGCGCTCCTCAGGTAGGCCTCCCCGCTTCTTCAGCACCTGGTCCCTTCCCAGAAGCCAGTCGGTCATCTCCTCCTGGCTCCAAAAGTTATAGCCGCTCTCCGGTTTTACATCCTCGGTGACCCGCAAAGGGCACAGGCCCGGCGGAAGGTTGCACCCGCCGGCCGTGGGGCGGTAGGGCTTGAGGCGCATAACCTCGAGGCTGCCCCCGCCGTTCTGGTAGACCACCGCGTCTTTGGGCGCGGGGAACAGGAAGGTGTTGCCCTGGACCAGAATCGGCCCATAAACCGGTATGCCGTGCAGGTTTTGCAAGGCGGAGTGGTTGTCGTTGTGGTCGAAGGCGGCTCCTCCTTGGGCCAGGCCCACCTGGGTGCGCACCAGACCGGCCAGGGTGTTGGGCAGGGGCAGGGGCAGGCTTCTGGCCTGGGTTTCGCTGCCTGCACTCAGGCTAAAAGGCCGCCCGTCGCGGAAAAGCAGGGGGGTGAGGGCCTGGACCTCCACGATGCGCTCAGGCATGCGATGCCTCCTTCTCGCCCAGCCCGGCCAGGAAGCGAGCGATGATGAGCTGGTGGGCAAAATCCAACAAATCCTTTGGGCCGCCTAGCGGGGGCATTTCGATACCCTGGCCCTCCTTGCGCCTCAGGATGCGCAAGGCCTCCTTTTGTAGGGCCTGGGCGTCCAGGTTCTCGGGCCAGACCCGGGCCAGCCTGGCCAGCTCGTAGGCCAGGCCGCGGGAGAGCCGGTAGTTCTGGTAAGCCTCCACCAGCGGCCCCCAGGCCAGCGGGCCACCTTTCAGCTCGTCCCAGGTGCGCACCACGGTCAAGGGAGCCCCACCCCGGGTGTGCAGGGCCACCGCCAGACGGCTGCGGCCCGCCCGCTTGGCCGCCCGCTCGGCTTCCCTGGCCGCCTCCAGCGACTCCGAGAGGGGCTCACGGTAGTGCACGATGGCCACCCCCGCCGAGAGGGTTCCGTTCACCTTCTGGCTGAACTCTTCGGCGAGGCTTTTGGCGCAGGCCACCGCCTGGTTGACCGGTAAAAAGGCCAGCACGTCGTCGCCGCCGGAATAGACCATGAAGCCGCGGTGACGCTGGACAATCTGGCGGGCCTGCTGGGCGAAAGCATCCAGGGTGCGGGACAGGTTGCGATGGGCCTCGCGGTCCTTCTGGCAGCTGATCAGGGCCCCCATGCGGTCGCCGTCGGCCACCAGGATGGCGAAGTAAGGCTGGGGTTCTTGGATGTGGTCGTCGTCCTCGCCGTAGCGCTCATCGGGCTCGGCCTCGGGATTGTTGGCCCGCCGGGCCATGGTGCGGGTGTCCACCACCTTGCCGCCCTGCTTAGCCCCGTAGATGCGCTTGAGCAGCGAGAGGGCGTCGAGGTGCTCGTTGGGACGGATGCGCAGGGGCTTGTGGCCGTCCTCGAGCTTCACCGTCGCATTGGCCCAGTCTGCCGGTTTGATAACGGCGGCCCGCGAGGGGTCCAGAGGCGACTTGGGCACCCCGGCATCGGCCTGGTCAATCGGCGCAAAGTCGCGCAGGGTTTTGCGCCCAGCCAGGAGGCGCTCTACCTGCTGACGGGCCTGGGCGTAGTCGCCCTGTATGGGCAGCCAGGCGGCAAAGAACTCAAGGAAGGTCTCGAGCTGCGCATTAGCCCGCTTCTGGTCAATCTTGCTTCCAAAACCCTCGGTGTGCTCCTGCCAGAGCCGCTTTAGATGATCCAAGACGGCCTGCCTGGCCCCTTCCGCCAGCTTTTCCGGGTGGCCCTCCACCACTGCCAGGATCTTGTTGGCCCCATCCGCCTCTGGGCTGGAAGGGAAAATGAGCCCGGCCCCCTGTTCGCCTAAAGCCTGGGCCGCAGCTTTGCACAGCTCCTGGAGTATCTGAGAACCGGCGTAAAGGTCGGCGGTGCGGCGGGCAGCGGCGATGAAGTCCTGCACCGGGCCGAGGGAGAGGGAGAGAAGGTAGCTCATAGCTTTACCTCCTGGGTAAAGCCCTCGAGGAGGGCGGCTTTGCGAACCGCTTCCAGGGCGTCGTCGGCCTCGAGCGCTTTCATCACGGAGTCATACTCGGGGATCTGCAGCTCTAGTTTCTGCTCCCCGATCTTGATTTGCTCAGGAACCGGGGCATTGAGGATGACCAGCGCAGGCCGCACACTGCCGTCGGCAAAGGCCATGGGCTTGAGGATGACCGGGGAGGCCATGCGCTTGCCCTGGGAATGAGCAGCCTCGAGGGTGCCGGCAAAAGCTTTGGAGGCGTTGACAAAGCGCTGGTACACGATGGGCAGGCCCAGGTACGGCTTGACCAGCTCAATTTGCTGCTGATGAGGGCTGAGATTTTTCAGGGTATTATGGTCGCGCCACTTGCCTCCCTCCATAGGGGTGTACTCCATCGTCCGGCCGGTTTTAGGGTCGAGGTAGTGGCCCTTGCGAAAGCGCGCCCAGATTTTGCCCAGTTTCCGCCAGGCAGCGTGGCCTTTGTATTTGTAGGGGTCGTTGTTACGGGGCTCAGAGGGCTGCCCTAGATAGACCACCGCCCCGGCCAGGGTGGTGTGCTGGGGTTTCGCTATGGGTGAAGCCGCAAACCAGTTTTTGAGCTGGTCGGGACCGGCTGGCAGCCAGTTCGAGACATCGCTCAGCGCCTCGAGCGCCCCCAAGCCCCGGCGGGTGCGGGCCCCCACCCCGCCAAAGGCAATCCAGGCCCTAAGCGCGGTCGTGAGCTGGTCCCTCTCCTCCTGGCTGAGCCGGGTTACCTCGAGCTCGAGGGTAAAATCCACCCTCAGAAGCCCGCTGGTCTCGGGCAGGCCCTCGCTTTGGTTGGGGTTGAAGGGGTGGAGGAAAAAACGCTCCATGGGCCCGGTTCTCGCTGTTCCTTTGTCCGGCACCAGCTCCGAGGGTTTTTTACTTTCCCCGGCCTGCTGCTCCACCACCCGCAAAGCCACCTTGCCGTATTTCTCAGCGCTGCCCCAGATCTCCTCTTCAGCCTTGAACAGTTCCTCCAAGGTGCTGTAACGCGCCCCCGCCGTGGCCCGCCACCAGAACCGCAGGTGCCCCCGCACGCTGGCTGGACGGATGGGGTTTT
>DAIUDO010000153.1:0-5541 GCA_036845585.1 Meiothermus sp.
GGCATCCGCACCGCCACGGTAGGCAGCCCGGCGGTCACGATGCTGGGTATTTGTTCCGACCTGGGCAGCACCAGCGTCAGGGGCCCCGGCCAGAAACGCTGGATGAGCTTTTCGGCCAGGGGCGGAACCTCCCGCACCGCCTGGGACAGCATGGCCCGCTCAGCCACGTGCACGATCAGAGGGTCAAAGCTGGGGCGCTGTTTAGCCTCGAAAATTTTTGCCGCTGCGCTGGCATCTAGGGCGTTGGCCCCCAGGCCATAGACGGTTTCGGTCGGAAAGGCCACCAGTCCACCGCTACGGATAATCTGTGCGGCACGCTCGAGGTTTTCAGGGGTGACCGGTACCCGCATACAACCTCGTTATAATAGCAGAGCCGTTTGTGAATACGCTCGCAACCTCGAGCTTGGCCCGGCTCTTGTGTCCTGGTATCCCTCAAGAACCCTTTGGCAAGGTAAACTGAAGCGCTATGAGTTGGTTTCAGCGCCTTAGTGAGGGCCTTAGCAAGACCCGCGACCACATCGCCAAAGCGGTTCCTTGGAGCAGAAGCCCCGAAGAGGTGCTGGAGGAGCTCGAGTTCGCCCTGATTGCCGCCGATGTAGGGGTAGAAGCCACCCACGAGGTTCTGGAGGAGGTGCGTCGGTCGGGCAAAAAAGACCTGCGCGAAGCCCTCAAGCAGGCCCTTACTGTCCAGCTCGAGCCCGATGCTTTCCGGGCCAAGATCCGCAAGGCTGGCTTCAGCCCCGACGCCAAAAAGGCTGGGGTCGAACCGGCCGGAAAGGTTATCCTGATGGTCGGGGTCAACGGCGTAGGCAAGACCACCACCATCGCCAAGCTGGGGCAGTATTACCATGGCCGGGGCAAGAGCGTGATGTTCTGCGCGGGCGATACCTTCCGGGCCGCCGGTGGGGCGCAGCTTGGGCTGTGGGGCCAGCGGCTGGGCATCCCGGTGATCCAGGGACCCGAGGGCTCCGACCCGGCGGCCCTGGCCTTCGACGCAGCCAGCAGCCGCAAGGCGCGAGGACTTGACCTGCTGCTGGTCGACACAGCTGGGCGGCTGCACACCAAGCACAACCTGATGGAGGAGCTGGCCAAGGTCAAGCGCTCCATCGCCAAGGCCGACCCCGGCGAGCCAGCCGAGGTCTGGCTGGTGCTGGATGCCGTGACCGGGCAGAACGGCCTCGAGCAGGCCAAGAAATTCCATCAAACCGTGAGCCTGACCGGGGTGATTGTCACCAAACTCGACGGCACCGCCAAAGGCGGGGTGCTGGTTCCCATTGTGCGCGAGTTGGGTGTACCCATCAAGTTCATTGGCGTGGGCGAAAAAGCCGACGACTTGCAGCCTTTCGATGCGGGTGAGTTTGTCGAGGCGCTGTTGGGCTGACGGGGGCCATGGGTCTAAGTCGCAACCCCTGATGAACCTGTACGAGCTGTACCTTCCGCTGGCCTCGAGGCAACACTCCGGCGAGGTTGCAGGTATCTCCTACCTGCTCCAGCCCAACTTTCCGCTGCTTCTGACCAATACCGCTTTTGGCTTTAGCAGTTTGGCGCTCGAGGTGCTGCGAACACGTTTCGCCGAAGTAGGAGCGCCGCTGTCCTGCACACTGCCCGAGCACTCCGACCCAGCCGAGCTTCTGGCGCAGGGCTTTCGGCCTTCGGCAACCTTCGAGCTGTGCCGTTCCGAACCCAGCCACCAGGCCTACTGGAGCGAACAGGTTCCCTGGTCGGAGGCCTGGGAGCTGGCCCGCATCCTCACCGAGGCCTACGCTGCGCCCGAGTGGCGCTTTCCTTTCTCGCACGCGGTGGGCAAGCTGCTACAAAGCCCCAACAGCAGCGCCTTCGTAGCCTATCTCTACGGCGAAGCGGTGGGCGCCGTACTGACCCACCAGGGGGTGGGTATCCTGGCAGGGGTGGTTCCCGAGCGGCAGGGGAACAATATCGGAGCGGGGCTGATCGGGCGCGTCCACCCCATGCCTTTTGTGCGCTTGGCCGGAACCGAGACAGAATTCCCAGGTCAGGTTCAGGGCCGCTTTGTACGCTACACTTTAAAATGATGCAGACCCAGCCTACACCCTCTTTTGACCGCAACACGCTGCTCTTGGCTTTCGCCTGGTTGGTAGCGCTGGTGGCAACACTCGGTAGCCTCTACTACTCCGAGGTGCGCAACTACATTCCCTGTACGTTGTGCTGGTATCAGCGCATCGCCATGTATCCTCTGGCCTTCCTGCTCGGCATCGCCACCTGGCGCGGCGACCTCGCCATCAGGCCCTACGCGCTAACGCTTTCCTTGTTAGGGCTGTTCTGGAGTGGATACCACCTCTTAGAGCAGTGGGTTCCCGGCATAGCCCCTAGTGTCTGCAAAGGCCCCATTCCCTGCAATGTGGAGTACATCCCCAGCTTCCCCATACCCCTGCAGGCCGGTATCGCCTTTTTGCTTATCTCTGTCGCCTTGCTTTTACTGCGTCCTGCCCAACGGTAAGGCGGCGCACCCAGCGAGGCACCCACAGCGTACAGAACAGGGCCACAACGAACGGAAGGGTCAGGGTAAGGCCCAACCAGGAATCGCTGAGGCCAGCCAGCGCGCCCGCCCCCATCAGCAGCAAAGCCACAAAGGCAAAGGTCCGGTGCCCGGCCAGTCGCAGGCGCCGGAACCACGCAGTCAGGCGCGCAAAACCTCGAGCCTGTGGAAGGCCATCCTGGGACATGGCTTTAGTTAGGCCCAACATGCCGTACCACGAAAGCAGCAGCATGACCGAAATCAGCAGCAAGGCATCGCGCCAGGTACCCACCGTCTGCACCAACAACACATACACCGCTTGAATGGCAATGGTAAGCCCTAGGTTGATACCGCTCTGCAAGCGGTTCTGGTTCTGGTTCAGGCTCACCTCCGCCGAGACCCATAATGCCATCGTCCAGGCACCAACAGCAAAAACCAGGGCAATCAGCAGGTCAATAACCATCTGTCACCACGTTTTGCAGGGGCTCCCCGCGCACGTACCGCGCCACCTGCTGATGAACCAGCCGGAAGCCCCGTTCGAACAGCTTGGGGGTTGAGCCTGCCATGTGTGGGGTCAGAAAAACCTCCGGTAGCGACCATAAAGGATGCCCTTCCGGTAGGGGCTCGGGATCGGTCACGTCGGTCACGAGCCGCACCCTCTGCGCCCGGATGGCCTCCACTAGAGCCGCTTGGTCCACCGTCTTGCCCCGCCCCGCGTTGACAAAAAGCACACCTGGCTTCATCAAGGCGAAATGCTGGGCCCCGACAAGCTGGTGGGTCTGCGGGGTATGGGGCAGTAGGTTAATAACCACGTCGGCCAGGGGCAACAACCCGGGCAACTCATCAATTGAGTGCACCCCCTCGCGGGCGGTCCGTGCGACCCGAATAAACCCTACTTCGAAGGGCACCAGTCGTTTTTCGGTAGCCCTGGCAATCGAGCCATAACCCAGAAACAGCACCGTGGAGCCTTCCAAGTCCTCCACCCAGCGGTAGGCCCAGCGCTGCTCCCGCTGGGCATCGCGGAACTCGGGAAAGCGCTTGATGGCCCCCAGCACAGCCGCAACAATCCACTCCGAAACCGGAATATCGTGAACACCAGCCGCATCACACAACACAATTCCAGGGGGCAGGTGGGGCAGAATCCAATCCACGCCTGCCGTGAGCGTCTGCACCACCTTCAAGTGTCTGAGCCTGGGGAGTTCAGCAAAAAAACGCTTGGCCCCGCTGCCGTAGGGTGCTACCGCAAACTCGGCTTGTAGGGCTTTTTCCGACAAAGGGGCTTCTTTGGGCAAATAGGCCACCTCCACTTCATCGGGAAAACCCTGCAAAAGTTCGGGTGCGATTACTTCTGAAACCAGGAGTACCATGAGCAATACTATATCCTCATCGCATCTCTCTATTTTTGCCGACAATCTCGGCAGCGAAAAAGGGTTCTGTAGATTTTACCTAGATGGCGGGGTTCTTTCCGAGAACCGCTCTAATCGAGATCAATGCCCGGTTGCTTGGTTTGTCCAAATTCATCCGAGCCACTGGAAGCATGAGATTAATCGTGGCCCTCGAGCCGGCGGGCCAGTGCCTGTGGGTATAGCCCACATTGGCATGACGGCCCGTTGCGGGAGCCTCCTTGGAGCTGCTACTTGGTCTAAATGGGCCCCAGGGGGGACAGGCCCGCTAGATCACCTGGGAACTGAGCTTGGTTTATTAACACGCCGAAAAGCCAATCGTACACCTGAGCGCAAGCTAGCCCAAACCACCCGGTCTGTTATGCTTTGGGTGCTATGGCATACCAAAAAATCACCGTTCAGGCAGGCGATAAGATTTCCATACAAGACGGAAAGCTACAGGTACCAGACCATCCAGTTGTGGGCTTTATCGAAGGCGATGGAACCGGGCCTGATATCTGGCGAGCTGCCCGGCCCGTGCTGGATGCTGCGGTTGCTAAGGCCTACGGCGGTAAACGCCGGATTGCCTGGACCGAAATTTACGCAGGCGAGAAAGCCAACGAGGTCTACGGCGAGGTCATCTGGCTACCGGAGGAGACGCTCGACTTCATCCGTGAGTACCTAGTAGCCCTCAAAGGGCCGCTGACCACGCCGGTAGGTGGCGGCATCCGCTCAATCAATGTTGCTTTACGCCAGGAGCTCGACCTGTATGCCTGCGTGCGTCCTGTGCAATGGTTTGAGGGGGTGCCCAGTCCAGTTCGTCACCCGGAACTGGTCAATATGGTGATCTTTCGGGAAAATACTGAGGACATTTACGCTGGTATTGAGTTTGCCAAAGATACCCCAGAGGTCAGGCAATTCCTCGAGTGGTTCAAGACTGAGTTCCCCAAGCCTTTCAGTAAAATTCGCTTCCCCCAGACCTCCGGCATCGGCATTAAGCCGGTATCGGAGGAAGGAACCCATCGCTTGGTCGAGGCTGCGCTAAACTACGCCATCGACAACGATTTACCTTCGGTCACGCTGGTTCACAAGGGTAACATAATGAAGTTTACCGAGGGTGCTTTCCGGGACTGGGGCTATGCCCTCGCCAAAAGCAAGTTTGGCGCGGTAGACCTTGATGGCGGCCCCTGGCAAACTTTCACCAATCCCAAAACCGGCAAGCAAATCGTGGTCAAGGACATGATCGCCGACAACTTCCTGCAACAGATTTTGCTTCGCCCAGCTGAATATAGCGTGGTTGCTACCCTCAATCTCAACGGCGATTATCTTTCCGATGCCCTGGCTGCTCAGGTTGGTGGAATTGGGATAGCTCCTGGCTCCAACGTGAACTACTACACGGGCCATGCAGTATTCGAGGCTACCCACGGCACAGCGCCGAAGTATGCAGGCAAGGATCAGGTCAACCCAAGTTCGGTTATCCTGTCGGGTGAGATGTTGCTGCGCTACCTTGGCTGGAGCGAGGCCGCCGACCTCATAATTCATGCGATGACCAAAACGATTGGCCAAGGCCGGGTTACTTACGATTTCCACCGCTTGATGGTAGCCGAAGGGCGCAGTGCCACCCTGCTCAAGTGCAGTGAATTTGGTCAGGCCCTTATCGAGAAT
>DAIUDO010000154.1:0-5537 GCA_036845585.1 Meiothermus sp.
AGGAAGTGGAAAATGGCGAACCAGTTGGATGCAAACCGCCCCTTGCGGGTAGCGGTGATTGGCTCGGGACCCTCGGGTATATACGCCGCTGAGGCCCTGATCAAGCAAAGTGCGGTGCCGGTCCTGGTTGACGTCTTCGACCGTCTACCCACCCCTTATGGTCTGGTGCGCTACGGGGTGGCCCCCGACCACCAGACCATTAAGTCGGTTACCAAAGCCATGCAAAAGGTCTTGCAGGACCCCAGGGTGCGCTTCTTTGGCAACGTGGCCTACGGTCGCGATCTAACCCACGCCGACCTGCGCCGCCACTACGACGCCCTGGTGTACGCGGTGGGAGCCTCGAGCGACCGTCACCTGGGCATCCCGGGCGAGGAGCTGCCGGGCAGCCTCTCGGCCACCGAGTTTGTGGCCTGGTACAACGGCCATCCCGACTACCAGCACCTGCCCATCCGCTTAGATGCGCAGGGGGTGGCGGTGGTGGGGATGGGCAATGTAGCCGTGGATGTGACCCGCATCCTGGCCAAGTCGGCAGACGAGCTGAGCCAGACCGACATCGCCGACCACGCCCTGCCGGTGTTGGCCGAGAGCCGGGTGACCGATATCTTCATGCTGGGCCGCCGTGGCCCGGCCCAGGCCAAGTTCACCACCAAGGAGCTGCGTGAACTGGGGGAGCTCCATAACGCCGATGTGCTGGTGCGTCCCGAGGAGCTCGAGCTCGACGAGAAGAGCGCGGCTGCCATCGCCGACCAGCCCGCAATGCTAAAAAATCTGGAAATCCTTCGGGAGTTCGCCTCGAGGCCCCCCGCGGGCAAGCCCCGCCGGGTGCACATTCGCTTTCTGGTCTCGCCAGTGGCCATTCTGGGCGAGGGCCGGGTGCAGCGAATTCGCCTGGAGAAAAACCGCTTGGATGAGAACCTGAACGCGGTGGGCACGGGGGTCTTCGAGGAGCTGGAGGTGGGTATGGTGTTGCGTTCGGTGGGCTACAAGGGGGTACCCCTGCCAGAGGTGCCCTTCGACGAGCGCAAGGGCATCATCCCCAACCAAGGCGGTCGGGTGTTGCGCGAGGGGCAGGTAGCCCCCGGCGAGTACGCCGCTGGCTGGATCAAGCGCGGCCCCAGCGGGGTGATTGGCACCAACAAGGCCGATGCCGCTGAGACGGTCCGGCTTCTCCTGGAAGACGCCCCCAGCCTGCCCTTAGCCCCCGAGCCCGACCCGCAGGCCGTCACCCGGCTGCTGCAAGAGCGGGGGGTGCAGGCGGTGGGCCTTGACCACTGGCTCAGGCTGGATGCGCTCGAGTGCACCCAAGGCCAGGCCCAGGGGCGCCCCCGGGTCAAGGTGACCAGCGTGGCGAAGATGCTCGAGCTGGCGCAGCCCTGACTGCGGGCCGCGCCAGTAACGCTGCGGTTCGAACCGAGGGCTGCCCGGCAGGCACGAGTCTGTGCTTACAGCAGCCCCATGAGCAGCCCCAACACGGCCCCGCCAGCGATGACCAACCCCACCCCCACCTCGCGGTAGATAAGCCAGCAGGCCAGCCATATCCCCAGACCCCAAAAGAGCGTCTCCACGCTGAGTTGGATCAGCACCAGCACCATGCTGGCGCTCAGGCCCATGCTGATGGGCACCAGGGCTCTGCGCAAGGCCCGGCTCCAGCGGGTCCGGGCCATCCACCGCCAGCCCACCACCAGCCACATGGCCCCGACCGCACCCGGCAAAAACATGCCCAGCGCAGCCGCCAGGGCCCCCGCAAAGCCCGCCGCACTCAGGCCGTAGAACAACACCGCCAGCATGTTGGGCCCTGGCACAAACTGCCCTAGGGCAAAGCCGTCGGCAAAAGCCTGGGGGGTCACCCATCCGTTGCCGATGATGACCCGGGCCATCTCGGGTAGGTTGGCCATGCCGCCACCAAAACTGAGCACACCAAAGCGCAAAAAAGCCAGGAAGACCTCGAGCACCTCAGCCACGCCCGGCCTCCAGGCTCGCATCGGCTGGCATGGCCTCGGCCTCGCGCCAGTACAGGCCCATCCCCAGCGGCACCGTCACCAGCAACACCAGCAACAGCGGCCAGTGCAACAGGCCATAAGTGACAAAAACCCCCAGGGCCAGACCCACCGCCTTAAACGAATCCAGGGCAGAAGGAGCCTGGCGCAACATGGTGGCCAGAATCAAGCCGATGGCTGCTGCTGCCACCCCGTTGAGCGCGCTCTCGGCCAGTGAGCCAGGAAGCGCTCCAAAGTGCAGATAGGCAAAACTCAGCAACAGCATCAGGATGGCCCCCGGGGTCAGAACCCCCAGCAGGGCCAGTATTCCACCCATAACCCCACCGAGCCGCATTCCAATGTGAGCCGCAGCGTTGGCAAACACCGGCCCCGGCAGAATGCGGCATAAGGCGGTAGTCTCGAGGAACTCTCGCTCCCCCATCCAGCCCCGCCGCCGCACGATGGCCTGGTAGAGCTGGGCGTTCCCGCCGCCGCCAAAGGCCACCAGACCCACCTGAATAAAAGCAAAGAACAGCTTACCTAGCGGCACTTTCACACCCTGGATGATACACTGTATGGCGGTGCACTACGTAATCGGCGACGTACACGGCTGCCTTCGACCCCTTCTTCGCCTGCTGCAGCGCGAGGGACTTATTGACGAAAATCTGGCCTGGAGTGGCGGCCAGGCCCATCTGTGGTTCCTGGGCGATTACACCGACCGGGGCCCCGACGGGCTGGGGGTTATCGAGTTCATCATGCACCTCGAGCAGTCGGCACAGGCCACCGGTGGCGGCGTTCATGGGCTGCTTGGAAATCACGACCTCATGCTGCTTGCTGCCCGGCGCTTTGGCGATGTGGAGGTTCCCAGCTTTCGACGACAGGGATACCGCATGACCTTCTATGAAATCTGGAGACGCGTGGGTGGCGTAGAGCAAGACCTCGAGCGCTTAAACGAGACCCATATCCGATGGCTGCAAGCCCGCCCTGCCCTAGCCCGGGTCGAGAACACCCTGCTGATGCACTCGGATAGCTTGTTTTATCTCGACTGGGGGGACGACCTCGAGCAGATCAACCGCAGCGTGCAAGGCGTGTTGCACTCCGGCGACGTAGATTCCTGGGATGCACTGGCCGAGCAGTTTACCACCCGGTTTGCTTTTCTAGGCGGCCTGGCCCCAACCGAGGCGTTTTTAGGTCAGCTAGGGGCCCACCGGCTGGTGCATGGTCACACCCCCGTCTACAGCCTGATCGGTGTTCCACCTGAGACGGTGCTTTACCCGCTGGAATACAACGATGGCCTTTGCGTCAATGTGGACCCAGGGCTCTGGAAAGGGGGCCCCGGGTTCGCTTTTCTCCTGTCTGAGGGCGGTGGATAATAAAAACATGCTGCCTTACCTTCGCCTGGAAGGCGACCCCTACGACCAGGGGTCTATCCAGGGCCGCATCCTTTCCCCAGAGATTGCCCATAACCTCGAGCTCTACTTCCGCCGCTTCGAAGTGGAGTGCAGGCTCTCCCCCGCCGAAGCCCGTCAGCGGGGTGAGCGCTATCTAGAGGCCCTTCGGCAGCAAAGCCCCGCCTATGTCCAGGGCCTGGAGGGCCTCGCCGCAGGGTCGGGGCAGCCGCTGGTGGACATCGCCACCCTCAACGTACGCTACGAGATTGTGTATCACCAGTTCGGCCTAGATACAGTTTATCCGGGCCGGGAGCCCCCCAACGGCTGCACTGCGTTCGCCCTTTTGCCTGCCCACAGCGCCGACGGGAACCTCTGGATGGGCCAGAACTGGGACTGGATGGAGGGTGTGCAGGGGGCCCTGCAACACATTACCGAGCCCGACGGCACCCAGGTGCTGGCCTTTACCGAGGCAGGCATCTTCGGTGGCAAGGTTGGCCTCAACTCCCACGGCCTGGGCCTGTGTATCAACGGGTTGGTCTCGGTGGGCGACCACTGGGCCGGGCTGGGCAAGCCTTTCCACCTTCGCACCTACCAGGCCCTGCGTCAGAAGACCCTGGCTGCAGCTCAGGCGATGATCCTCGAGCCCCCCTTGACCAACTCGGGCAACTTCCTGCTGGGGCAGGGCGAGCGTGCCAAGGACCTCGAGGTTTCGCCCGGAGGGGTAGCGGTTTGGGAGCATGAGCGCCATTTGGTGCACGCCAACCACTACATCGACCCCGAGCGCTTTGGCATCCAGGTACCGCCCATCGAGTGGCTCGACCGCTCCCAGCACAGGGCCGAGCGGCTAAACCAGCGGCTTAGCCAGGTGGAAAAACCGGGCTTGGCCGACCTGCAAGCCGCCCTCTCCGACCGCGAGGGGGCCCCCTATGCGGTCTGCCGCACTGCCGGGGCCGAGGAGTACGTTCTAGGCGAGCCCTACCGCACCATCGCCTCGGTGATCATGAACCTGGGCACCCTGGAGATGTGGGTCTCCGATGGCCCACCGCACGAAAATCCCTATCTCCATTACCGGCTCTAAAGTAGGAGTTACGCAGTTGCAGTTGACAGGACGTTTGTGTCCCTGGAGGCTAGGGCTTACCCAACCTTTTCCAGAGGGTGTGATGCCAAAGTGCGATGACCTGGACTGCATCCATCTCCTCATCGCGGCTCAGCGGGTACCGAGGCAGCCCAGAGGAGATAGACCTACCCGCCCATCCTGCTGCAAAGACGGCCGCCCGACACGCTCTCGCTGTGGTAGGAGGCAAAGGCCTTCGTGAACTTCAGGAAGGGGACGACACCCCCCTGGATAAATCCTACGCTCCGAACATGGATCAGGTGACCTATCCCTGGAGCGGAAAACACCGCCGGCATCGCCCTCATGACCCTGCTGAGGACGAAGCGGCAGGCCCTCATCCCCTACGACGTTCGGGTCTAAGTGCGCCCACGATAGAAATGTACGGTTTGGGTTTGGAGCAATTCGTATAAGGGGCTTGCAGTGTCGCGGCTCAAGGCCTAGCTCTTGATCGCAAGGTAGATTTTGGAGGTGGACATACTTACAACAAACCCCAGGGGGGCCAGAGCAAACACGCTCACGCTCGAGGGATGCTGCAGACCGCCAAGGAGCGGGGTTTTGCACCAGCGTACGTGCGGATGGACAGCGGGTACGCTGCTCTGGAGAACCCGAAGCTCTGGCCGGCGGTTTCTGGTGCGGCTGAAGGGCAACTCCGGAGAGGGAGGGTGAGCGAGGGGGCGGTGCCGCTCCTCTCCTCATCCTTGAGCCAACTGCGTAAGTCCCATCCGGATTCGGTTAGTTTGACACCGGATGGTGGCGAACTAACCCGACGAAGGGAGGCGCTGGTTTCGCCGACCGTAGGGAGGGGTGGGGTGTGCTACAGGATTCAAGTTGCGCCGCGCGCGGCACACCCAAGCCTCTAAAGTTTTTGATTTGGAAGATTACCCCGTCTGCTCCCCGCAGTCAGGCCAACACCCTAGAGTGAATGAGGTGGTGAGCAGCGATTTTGAGGCTGGCCCTGGCCCGTAAAGACCAGAAGGTCCTGACCCGCCCGACATGCAGGTGGAGGCCGCGAACCAGGCCCCTGAAGCCGGCTTCGATGTGTTTGCGCAGCAGCGT
>DAIUDO010000155.1:0-5407 GCA_036845585.1 Meiothermus sp.
CAGCCTTGATTTTTGCTGTAAAGCCTCCCAGCCTGTGAGCTAGGAGGCTTATGGCTGAAAACACGCAAACCAGCGATATGCGGAAACTGGCAACTGCCAGTAACCCGCTGCAAGTCGTACAAAATCCCATTGTGGTGAACACCAGCTTGGGAGTTCTGGGGGCCTACTGGGCCCGCAAAACCGCCTATGCCCAGCGCCGCGACATCTTTGGTTGGGCCGACCGCAAGGATGGCCGGGTGGTGTACTGGGAGGTAGGCAAAGACGGAAAGCCCATCGTGGGCAAAGAAAACCAGAACGCCTACACCAACCGCATCCTATTCAACCTGGCCGGGGTGGTGCTGGGCACGCTGCTCATTAACAACACCCTGATCGAGGATGCTACCGCCGACTACATCGGCCTGGGGGTAGCCGCCGGATCGTTTGCCAATCTGATAATGACCATTTTGCAGATCGACTAAGGAGAAATAAGGAGAAACCATGCAAGAAGCCTTTGAGCGCATAAAACAGATCAACCCCGCCGCCAGACCAATCAGTGTGCTGTTCACCAGCCCGGAGTTTGCCGCCTATACCGGCAAGCAACGCCTGAAGATTGGCACCTTCACCGTGCCGCGTGGTGCCACCTGGGTACTGCCCAACCCCATGCCCATCATCGCCAAGCTGTTCGACAACGCGGGCAACCAGATTCCGCCTGACTCTGACCTGATTATCGCCAAGCGCAGCCGCCCGGACGACCACCCCGAGTTCATCGCCAAGGTGCAGTACGCGGCCTACTACGATTTGACCGAATCCCAACAGCGGGACGCCAAATATTACCAAAATATTCTGCAGACTTTAGCGCCGCTACGGGTAGGGGCACAAATCCAGGCTATCCGCTTCCGGCAAGAAGAGCTGGTGGAAATCTACGTGGAAAGCAGCGTGACCGTTGACTTGAACAAACCCGGCACCCGCCTCGAGTTCCCCGCCGGGGTAGATAACTCCAACGTGTAAGGGGGCATAATGGGACTCTTTGAGCAACTGCGCGACAACATCGGTAGGGGCCTGGATGCACTACAAGGCCGCAAGCCCCAGCCTGCGCCCATGCCCCAGCCTGAACCCGCCGCCGCTGCGGCCGCTATGCCGGATGGCCCCTGGGGTACGGCCTGGCTGGATGAGGAAGACTTCCTGGGTACCGGCATCCCCTACCGGCCCAAAGAGTGGTTCAGCCTGGCCCAGTTCCGCGTGCCGGAAGACAGGCAGGTACAGGTAGCGGCTGGTGAGCGCCGCATTCGCATGTACCTGAAGGGCCTGGCAATGCGAGCAGGGCAAAACCTGGGTGCGCCCGCCAACCGCAACGTGGTGGTGCCCGACCTGTTGCAGACCAAACAAGCCGCACCGACCCTGCCTACGCTATT
Source organism: Meiothermus sp. (assembly GCA_036845585.1). Classification (GTDB taxonomy): domain Bacteria; phylum Deinococcota; class Deinococci; order Deinococcales; family Thermaceae; genus Meiothermus. Next base: position 1,392 of record DAIUDO010000155.1, read on the forward strand.
CCACCCCGAGGTGGCAGTCTGGGCCAACGTGTCGGGGGTGTGGACGAAGTGCCAGATCGTGGCCATCAACTACACCACCGGCAGCATCACATTTGTGGAGCCTGCGGGGGTGAGCGGAACTGATGCCATTGAGATTTATTACACCCACGGCAATGGCCAGTTTAGGTTCAGAGTGTTACGCGAGCTGGGCGGTGTGGACGATGCCGCAGCTACCGCGTTCAACGGGAGCTTTTCGAGCTTGCACACCCTCGAGCAGTCCAACCTCGAGGCCATGTGGGCCTGGCCCAGCCAGGTCAACCTGGTGCCGGGCATGCGGCTGAGCCTCGAGGTATTCACTGCAAACCTCCCTATGGTGTGGAATGAGCGGGCCGGACACTACCTGCACATCTACGCCGAAAGCCGCCGCCTCAACATCTCCGACCGTAGCCGCCTGGTGAAGATGGCCGAGCTGGCCGCCCGCAACAACCTGTAGGGGGTGCGCTGTGAGCTTCAGCACGGGCAACGCCCTGGCCAACCCCTACACCAACCCGGCCGCTGGCCCCTACGACCCCATGTCGATGGCAGCCTCGGGGGCCAGCGGCACACCCGACTGGTTGCGCGTTGTAAACGATCTGGCCGGGGCCGCTGATAAGATTTTCAACATCTACGAGCGCATTGACTATCCATCGTGGAAGCGGAAGCAGGACGAGCTGGCCCTCGAGCGTGAGCGCCGCCTACAGGAAGAGGCCCGCGCCCGGCAAGCGGAAGGCGGGGCGACCATCCCCGCCTGGGTCTGGGTAGCGGTAGGCGTGGGCGGGGTGGCTGCCGTGCTGCTCGTGGTGAAGGTGGTCAAAGAGTAGAAGTTATGGAGCCGCTGACCGCGTTTCTAGACTTTGCTGGTGGTCTGCTAAATTGGGACGCCCGCCGCCGTCAGACCGATGTGGCCTACGAGGCATTGCGGGTGGAAAAGGAGCGCATCGAGGCCGATGTGCGCCTGGGCCTGGCCACCCTCGAGGCCAAGCAACGCCTGGCCCAGATCGAGGCCGAGATGCAGCGAATCCTGGCCCAGCAGCAAGGCGACACCGACCGCACCCGAGCTTACTACTCATTCGCCAAGACCCGCGCCTTTAGCGGGGCCCTGGTAGCCCTGGCTGGGGTGGCCCTGGTGGCCGGGGCCTTCTACCTGGCCGAAAAGGGGGCCGCATGAGCAAAGCCGCTTTAGTCCTGGGCGTGGCGGGGGTGGCCGCCGTTGGGGTGGGCCTGGTGGTGGCCAACCAGAAAGCCGAAGCCGAAAAAAAGGTGGCTGATGCCCTGGCCCCCACCGCACCGCCCGGCACCGTCACCGCCCCCAACATTCCCACCCACACCACCCAGCCCAGCGCTGAGCAGCAACAGGCCACCCTGCTGCAACTTCTAAGCAGCTACCGCAGCGACCTGGCCCGGTTGCAGTCCGAGCGGCTGACTGTGGAATACGAGCTGCAGCAGATTCAATCTGCTGGCAATACTGGATGTGAGGGGTATGCCCTCGAGCCGGATTTCACCTATCGCTGCAACGGCTTTCCGGTATGCGGATTGAACGAATGGTGGGAAATCACGGGCAGTAAAACCAATCAAACTTTGCTGAACCAGTGCAAAACCGCTGTTACCGGTGTAGGAAGCCTGGGCGACCGCAGCATCGAGATGAGGGGCGAGCACAACCGCCCGCGTTGGGAAAATCTTATGGGCATCATTCGGCAAGGGAAAGCGCAAGCTGAGGATGCCGCCAAACGGTATCAAAACACAAAATTGCAGCTGGTCGAGATTGATCGCCAGATCGCCGAGGTGCAGAAGAAAATTGCCGACCTCAATGCCAGGGGGGTGTACTAAATGGACATCGCAGCCTGGAAAAACATTGCCGATCTGGGCATGGGCATGGTCAGTTTGGTGGCCCTGGTGGTGATCGCACTGCGTTTGCTGAATGTAATAAGTCAGACGCACGCAGAAGTAAGGGCTATACGCCTCGAGATGCACCGTGCCATCGGCTATATGCAGGCGTACCTGAGCCGCCAGGGTGTGCGATTCCGTAAGGGTGAAGCGGAGGAAACATGGACGGGAAAACGATCCTGATTGTAGCCCTGGCCGCTGGCCTAGCCTTCTGGCTGGGGATGATGGCCAGCAAACAGCCCACCTATGTGGCAGGGCCGGTAGGGCCTGGGCAGGTAGACACCGGCGATACCAGCACGGTGGGCCAGGCACCCGACCCAGGGGGTGTAGTGTGGACATGAAGCTGCTGATTGGTGGAGCATTGTTGACTGGTATCGGCATTGGGGCCTATGCCCTGCTGGTCAAGCCAGACGATACTACCAACGCTGCTCCCAGCCAGCCCGAGCCCAAGCCGCTGACGAATCCTATAGCAGGTGTGTCTGATGGCATGATGTGCGCTCAGGTGGTCACCGAGTGCGCCGATGGATCCTGGGCGGGTACGCCCTGCGACTGCCGCGACCGGGGCGGGGTGGCCCAGCGCAAGCCAATAGCGGTGTACGAACCATCAGATGTTGTGATTAACCGCAACTAGACGTAGATATGGAGAACAAAGACTTCCTTCTAACGCTTGTGATACTGGGGGGCCTGGCCCTAGGTGGATACTACCTGCTCCAGCGCAGCCAGGCCGCACCAATGGCAACCCCAATCAGCCCGAGCCCAGAACCCAGCCCACCGCCCAGCGGATCGGATGTGGTGCCCAGCCCAAGCCCGTTTGGGTACAGCGTAGGAGACCCCTGTAAGCGCTTTCCAAACCTATGCAAATTTTGAGGTGTTATGACTCTGACAGACTTCTTTCCATCTAGCCAAACCTGGATCACCTGGGCCGTTCAGGCCGCCTTGGCCGTCGGGGTCATTGCGCTGTTTGCGGGCCTGTTGACCTCGGTGCTGGGGAAAGTGCCGATTGTGGGGCCGTTGCTGGCTGGCATCATCCGGGTGCTGGCCGGCAACTACGAGAAGTGGCTGAGCGAGCGACTGCCCAAGCTGGCTGAGCAGGCGGTGCAGGCCGTTGAAGAGCGCTACCGCAAATCCGACCTGCCGCCCGAGGTACGGGCCCAGGAAAAAATGAGGGAAGCCCTGGAGCTGATCGAGCAGATGGCCCCTGGCATCAACCGCAGCGTAGCTAAAGCGGCAATTGATGCCGCCCTGACCCGGATTCGCAGCAGCTACATGGAGCAGAAAGCGAGGTTGAACTGATGAACAACACCACCCTTGACTTTGGCGACGGCTTCCGTTTTGGCCTGGGATACATGACCGCTGCCCTGGTAGCCCTGGGCGTAGTGGCTGTGCTGGGCGCAGTGCTGGGGGTTGCCGCTAGTGGAAAACAGCAGTAACGCCCCCACCTTCTGGGAGTCCTACCGCAACGGCGTGGGCCTGGCCCTGGGCCTGGCTACCGTTTACCTGCTGATTCTTGCCCTGCTGGGCTGGCTGGTGAGCAAGCAGCTCGAGGCCGCCCCCAGCCCAACCAAACCCAAGGAGAGCAACCCCACATGTTCAACTTCCTGGCTAACCTAAATCCGAACGATCTGTTAGCAGCGCTGGACGAGCTGCGGGCCAGCGCTGCACAGATGAAGTGCCTCGAGGATCGCCTGGCCGCCATCCAGCGATTGCTGGAGTATGAGTTTGGTCAGCCGGTGCGCGATGTGCCCGCCCACGACCCGCGAAGCCTGCCCTTTGTGGTGCAGATTGCGGCAGGCCGGGTAGATTTGCAGGCTGGCCTGGGCAAGCTGGCTACAAGAGGCCACATCGCCAACATAGGCGACAACCCCGCACACCTATTTTTCGAGACCCGTGGCAAGCGGGTAGGGCCCTATACCCTGGTGGCCGGGGCCGCGCTCGATTTGAGCTTTGCGCTGGAAGCGCTCGAGGTGCAGGCCGATACCAGCGGCCCCACCAATATCCAGGTGTTCGCCCAATGATTAGCAAGGCCCAGTCCTACAAACGCGGCAAGTACCGTGTGCCAGAGGTAGCTAAAGCCGCTGGCCCCCAGCAGATGGGGGTTACGGGGGATGGCAGCT
>DAIUDO010000156.1:0-5296 GCA_036845585.1 Meiothermus sp.
ATGAAGAAGCACACCCCCATTGACTACTTCCTGGGCAACCTGGCCGCTGAGGCCGCCCAGGTCGAAAGCACCCATACCCTGCCCCTTGCCGCCCTCTCCCCTGCCCCGCAGCCGCGCAGGCGCTTCGAGAAGCTCGCCGAGCTGGCCGCCTCCATCCAGGAGCGCGGCATCCTGCAACCCCTGCTGGTGCGCAAGGCGGGGGAGGGCTACACCATCGTGGCCGGGGAGCGCCGCTACCGGGCCGCCAAAATGGCGGGCCTCACCGAGGTGCCGGTGGTGATCCTCGAGGTGGACGAGGCCACCGCCCAGCAGATCGCCCTGGTGGAGAACCTGCAACGGGAGGACCTCAACCCCTACGAGGAGACCCTGGGCATCCTGGCCCTGCTCCAGATGCGGCTGGGAAAGGGCAGGGAAGAGGTGGTGGGGCTGTTGCAGCGGATGCAGAACGAGGTTCGGGGAAAAGTTACCCAAAACGTTTTGGGTAACCCGGAGGCCGTCCAGGTCGAGGAAATTTTCAAGGGCCTGGGCCGCATGGGGTGGGAGAGCTTTGTGCAAACCCGCCTCCCCCTGCTCTCCCTGCCCGCAGACCTCCAGGCTGCGCTCATGGAAGGGGCCATCCCCTACACGGCGGCCCTGGAGCTGAAGAAGGTCAAGGACCAGAAGGCCCGCAGGGGGCTACTGAAGGAAGCTACCCGCCTCTCCCTACGCGAACTCAAGGAGCGGGTGCGGGCGCTGTTGCAGAAGGAGGCCGCGCCAGCGCCCTGGCACAAGGCGGTGGCCCGCCGGTTGGCAAAGGTGAACCTCGAGGCCCTACCCGCCGAGAAGCGGGCCCGGGTAGAGGAGATGCTGGAGGAACTCGAGCGCCTGCTGGGGGAATAGTGGGTAGACCTCGAAAGTATCCAATCTTAAATGGCCCTGTCAACAAACTGATCTTCGCCGCCATGCGGCGCGACGGGATCACGAGGCCCGACCAGTGGGCCGATAAGTGGGGCATAGGTCGAACCGCCCTTCGCACCGCCATGGTGGGTCGGCAGTCACAGGCCGGTACATGGGTTCGCCCGGATGTACGCACCCTGTCGCGACTGGGTAAGGCGTTGGGCGTTCCGCTGATATACCTGATCGAACAGTTTTATGACGATTTGGGAGATGCCCAGGCGCTGTGGCCCCAGGTTCCGGTCATCGGTTGGATAGATGCGGGGGGTGTTGGTGAAGAAGATATACAGCCGAAATATGTTCCGGTAAACATGGATCTGGCTTTGCAGGGTACGGTAGTGGCCTTCAGGGTCAGAGGCAACTCCATGTGCTCGGGTTTGAGGCCAATCTACAATGGGGATGTCATCCTGGTGGACTCCCAGAACAAAAGCAGGGCCGGTTCGCGGGTTGTGGCTCGCCGGGCTGATGGTAGCTATGTCTGTCGCTCGTTGGCGCTTGGGCCTACCAGCACTCTCAGCGTCCGTCCTTCGGACAACCCGTCCTCTGCTATGATTCCGTTGTCCTCCGAGGAAGAAGTCGTTGGAAAGATTGTAGAAATTCGCTCTTTTGATACGTGACGCCCCCAGAAGGACACTCTATGCCGAAGCCAAAATCCAAACCCGAACCAAATCCCCTTCAAGAATGGCTGGACATTTCCTTTGACCAGCCCGAGCGGGCCTACAACCCCAACGTGCAGCAATTCCTGGCCGGGGTGCTGGGTTACCCACGCAAGCACGTCCTGACCGAAGGCCGGGCAGTCACTGGGTTCCCCGACATCCAGCTTTTGACCCCGGAAGGTGACCCCTGGGTGGTGGGGGATTTCAAGCTCGCGGATGCTTACCTTAACAACCCCCAGGAGGCCGAACGGCTCTGGCAGGAGAAGAAGAAGTACGTCAGCGGTCTGACCCGCTATGTGTTGTTCCTGACCCCCAAGCGTCTCCAGGTTCGCTCAGCCAGTGGTCAGATCCTGAAAACCCTAAACCTCGAAACCATCAGCCTACAGGAGCTAAGAGAGGCGCTGGCTGACCTGTCGTGGGACCAGGCCCAGCACAGCAACCAGTGGGCTACCCTGGTCAAAGGCCAGCTTCCCTACAGCTACCTCAGCCTCACCCCGGAGAACACGCCGAAGCTACAGCAGGATCTCCACGCTTCATTCGAGGAGCTAACAGAGGCCGCGCAAAAGGCCCTGGATGTCCTGGAGCAGCGTTACCAGGAGTATCAGGCACGGCGCAAGGATGCCCAGCAGACATTGGTGGGAGCCCAGCCGGACACCCGCCGCCGGGCCCTGGCCCGGATCGAGGGGGAGTACCCGATGGTGCTCAAGGCCCTCTTTGAAGCCCACCTGCCGCGCTTTACCGACCAGTACGGGCGGGAAATCGAAGGCAAGGAAGAGGAAAGCAACCCCCGGATTCGGGAGGCTTTCGCCGCCGACTCTGCCGCCGCCCTGATTGCCCGGGTGCTATTCCTGCGCTTCCTGGAAGACCTGAAGCTCACCCGGCGCCGCCTGACCAACGGGGGGCCGGAGCGCTGGGGGGCGTTTGTGGAGTTTCTCACCGGCAGCGCCACCGCTCTGGTCAAGGTATCCTCCATGGACCTCAAGGGGGCTTACCAGGAGCCCTTTGAGGAGGAGATGTTCGCCTGGGTGCTGGAGGCCAACGGCCTGATGGACCAGGCCTTGCAGCGGCTCATCCTGCGGGTCAACGCCTATGACTTCCAGGGGCTTTCCGAGGAGGTGCTGGGGGAGATCTACCAGAACTTCCTGCCTCCGGCCAAGCGCAAGCGCCTGGGGGAGTTTTACACCCCCCGCTCCATCGTGGACTACCTCCTGCAAGAGACCGCGCTGAACCATCCAGGGGATGCGCTGCCGCGCGTGCTGGACCCCGCTTGTGGTTCGGGGTCGTTTCTGGTTCGCTACTTCCACCGGGTGGTGGAGGAACACCGGGGGCGGGGCCTCGAGGTGAACCTGGATGCGCTCCGCGAAAGCATCTGGGGATTTGACCTCAATCCCTTCGCCAGCTACATCAGCCTGTTCCAGCTCCTGTGGGGGCAGCTCCGCCTGAAGGCTGAAACCAAGCCCAAGGTTCATGTGTACAACCAGAACGCCCTGGTGCGAGATGATGTGATCTCGCAGCTCATCGGGGACGATCACCTGAGCCCCGGCGAGCGGGCCCGCGACCAGGAAAAGTGGGATTACGTGCTGGGGAACCCGCCCTACATCCGCGCCGAGCGGGTCAAGTATGGGGCGGAGATGCAAACCCTCTACCAGGAGGTTTGGAGCACCAACGGGGACACCGGCCTGATCTTCCTGTGGCGCTCGTTGCGGGAGTGGCTCAAGGAGGGGGGGAAACTCGGGATGGTGGTCTCGGGAGGGTATGCCTCCAGCGAGGCCGCAGCCCCGGTCTGGTCCCTGCTGTGGCCGGGGAAGGGGTATGCCCTGCGCAAGGTGGTGTGGCTGGAGTTCATCGAGGAAAACGGAAGGCAGCAAAACCTCTGGGATGCCGCTCGGATTCCAATGGCGCTGATCATCGAAAAGACCGCCGCAAAGCCCGACGACCTCATCGAGCTATGGGTGCCTTCCTCCTGGCCCAAAGACAGTGCTGATCCCTACGAGGTGAGCCGAATTGTTTACAAAGACTTCTTCGACGCCAGGGTAAATCCCGTGGTTCAGGCCCCCCACAACAATGTGACCTATGGGGCCTATCTGCTGCCTCTGCTGAAAGCCGAGGACGTGGGACTATTGCAAAAGCTTCACCCCGGTAAAGGGGCCATTGTCCCCCTCACCGAGGCCATGGAGACCCAGTACACCCGGCAGAAGCCACCCAAACCGTACTGGTGGACGTATGGGGTTACCCGAGCGGGGGCAGAGGTCACGAGCAACGGCCAGGGTCGTCCGGTCATCAGCGGGGCCAGCCTGGGTATCGCCCACGAACCGAACCCGGTCGGATACGTTGATCTTGACCAGTGCCGCAGCAAAAGCCTCTGGGGGGAGAAAGATCCTGGAACCTATCTGGCAGTTGCAAACATCACTCTATCCCCTTTTGCCGCTGTGATCAGAAAAAAGCCAGCGGCTGTGGACAGCCTTATCGTTGGAGTCCCCAAAGAGGGTCTGGGCGAAGCGGTAGCGGCCTACCTCAACTCAGCCCTGGTGCGCTGGTACTGGGCGGTGCACCTGCGAAGTGGGGTAATCCAGGGCTACTACGCCCACATCTACCCACGCACCCTGGAAAGCCTGCCCTGGCCCAAAGCACCCGATGCGCAAATCCTGCAAAAGCTGACCGATCTCTACAAGCAGCTGGAGGGACTGGCCGCTACCTCGATGGAGCATCCCTTCAGCTGGTTCAGCAAGGCCGTTGAGGAGCGAAAAAGCGGTGGTTCCGGTTACACCCTCGCCTCCAAAAAGCTCGGGCTTGATTTCCGGGGCTGGCAACAAGCCTGTGGGGTAGAGCAGATCGGGCGGGATGGCAGCAGATTGCAGGGCGATGGGCTGTTTGCCCAGATTGACCTGAAAGATGAGGAACTGGCCCGGTATGTGGAGCTGTTGTTGCAGGGCCTTGACGAGGGCACAAGCGTTGATAGCAAGACCCTGCAACAGTTGTGGGTGGCTCAGGATTACAGCGCCCTCTTGCATCGGTACGACCAAAAGGAAGCCGCTTTTGCCGAGGCCAGACAAAAATTCCAACAAACCCTGAAGGCCATAGACGAGGCGGTATTTGACCTGTTCGGGCTCAACGATAACGAACGCTTGCACATCAAAGAGCGCCTGCAATCCTTCCCACTCAACAAACTGCAACCGCGCTATCCCTGGGAGGTGGGGGAGGCCCGGCTGCCCCGGTCATACACCGTTGATCGTTTTGCTTGAGGAACAAGGGTCTGGCCCGGTTAACAACTCCACTCTCCCCGCCCACAATAGGGTAGGAGGATCCCATGAGAATTGAGGCGCGACTGGAGCTGAGCCCGGCTGAGGTACGCGGGGAGCTGGAGGCGGCCCTGGAGCTGAAGAAGGTCAAGGACCAGAAGGCCCGCAGGGGGCTACTGAAGGAAGCTACCCGCCTCTCCCTACGCGAACTCAAGGAGCGGGTGCGGGCGCTGTTGCAGAAGGAGGCCGCGCCAGCGCCCTGGCACAAGGCGGTGGCGAGCCGGCTGGCGCGGGTGAGGCTCGAGGCCCTGCCCGAGGAGCACCGCGCGCTGGTGGAGGCCAAGCTCAGGGAACTGGAGGAACTTCTTTCAGTGGGAGAAAAGGAGGCAGCAAAAAATGAATCTCTATGAGGTGGGGGCTCCCCTACGTAGCAAACGAGGTAATGATGGAATACGCCAAGAAAATACA
>DAIUDO010000157.1:0-5257 GCA_036845585.1 Meiothermus sp.
ACAGCCTGGGTGAAACCTGGAGCAAGCTTTATAGGGTGGACAACCACTACCTAGACCTGAGCCTCAAAGTTGAGAATGCCGAGCCGCACCTGATTGGTAAGCTGGTAACGCCGATCCAGACGGGCGGTTGGGTCCGTTTTGTGGCCTGTGATGGTGGATTGTTGCAAGAGGTGGAGTTGGGTGCCTCGGGTATGTTCCGGCTACCGGTACCGGCGCCAGGGGTCTATCACCTCGAGATGAGCCTGAGCGACCAACAGTTTGTAGTGCGCTCGGTAGACGTTTACTAAAGTACCAGTTTGACTCGAATTGGCCCTGTATTGAGCGAGGTTAGTATGTCAGGTCAGAACCGTATTCCCCGCCGACTTCGGCTGGCACGAGTATCCTCAGAGCCTAGACTTGGGCAGGTGGTTTCCGCGCGCTTGATAGAGCGATTGCTTTCGGGGGGGGCTGGTCAGGCTTTCGAGCTGACGCTGGAGATGCTGCTGCGTGAGCTGCCAGGGGTTGAACAGGCCTTTTTATGGGTGCGGGACAGCCTGAACAGCTTTAGCTTGCAGGCTGTTTGCGGCGTGCCCAATAAACTGTTTGGGCAGGAGGGCCCGGAGGCGGTGGTGGAGTCTGTGCTCCGGCAGGCCTACCCGGGTACATCCGAGGAATGGCAGGCCGGTAATCCCCGGCTGGACCATGAAGGGCATATACTGACGCGGGTTCTGAACACCTTACCTGCGGGGTTCGAGCAGTCCATCCAGGGGTCCGTCGTCAATCTGACCCTGCCCTTGTCGGCCAATCGGCAGGTGTGGGCGGTCTTGCACCTGCATGCCTCAGCCCAGGCCCTGAACGAGGCCGAGGCGGGCCTGGTGGCCCAGAACATTGCTGGAGTGGCCCCAATCCTGCGCGAGCTGTATCTGCGCGAAGCGGCAGAACGCCAGTCGCTTTGGCTTGAGGCCATCAACACCCTTTTGCGGGTTTCGCACGAGCGCCCGCTCGAGCTGGGCTTGCAAGACGCCCTCGAGGAGGCCACCCGTCTCTCCGGGGCCGAGGGAGCCCGGTTAATTGCCTTTGAAGGCCATGCCATTCGGATCATTGCCCAGGCCGGCTGGGGTTCGGGATTGCCGGTGGAAGCGGCCATCACCCGCCAGATCGGCGAGCGCCTGCGCAGCGGGCAGCAGGTGGGTATTCCCCGTTACGACCTGTATCCGGGCCATCGGCACGAGCTTGTCGAGGCCGGGCTGCGCAGCCTGTTTATCCTGCCCATCCTTCGGCAGGGCATTGAGGCCAGCGCGCTGCTGTTGTTTAGCACCCAACAACACTGGCTGCCCGATGCCCAGACCCAGGAGCTGCTCAGCGATATGGCAGCCGCCGTTGGAGTGGTGCGGGTCGAGTGGAGTTTACGACGCGAGCTGGCCTGGGCTGCCTACACCGATCCCCTGACCGGTCTGGGTAACCGCCGGGCCTTCGAGCGTGACCTGGAAAAACTTGCCAACCGGACCAACGATCGGATGGTGGTGTTGGTCTTGCTCGACCTGGATGGATTCAAGGCCATCAACGACACCTTCGGCCACGTACATGCCGATCACGTGCTGGTGCGGCTGGGTGGGTTGTTGCGTTCCCGGGCTCGCGCGGGTGACCGAGCTTACCGCCTTGGGGGCGACGAATTCGCCCTGATCATCGAGGGCTCGAGTACCCTAAACCCGTCCCGAACGGCAGAACGCTACCGTGCGCTGCTGGAGGAGATACGGGTCTCCGACAACACCTATCTGAGAGTCAGCCTGGGCTACGCTGTGTACCCCACGGACGTGCCGGATATCGAGAGCCTATGGCGCATCGCCGACGACCAGATGTACAAGGACAAGGCCCTGCGCAAGGGCCGTTCCCCACTGTTCGAGGCGAAGCAGGAGCTGTTTCCTCCAATAACCCAAGTCCAGACTCCGCTTTTCCGTATTGCCTCCCGGCTGGGTGAGGTGCTGAACATGGAGGCGGCGGAGTTACGGGTGCTCCAGGCCAGCTGTTATCTACTGCAACTGGCCCTCGGTGAAATAGAGGCTCATTCTGGAGTACAGATGCCCGATGATTTGCTGCGTGAGGCGGCGCGGGTACTGATGTTTGTTCAAACGCCCTGGAATGGGAGCCAGTCGCTGCAGGCAGGGGTTCCCAGGGCTGCGCGGGTTTTGCAGGTCGCCCAGCGATTCACAGCGGCCCTTCAGGGCATCGAGGGCCGGGCCCCTCGCGGCATCGATGAGGCGCTTGAGGACATCGCCCGGGAGGCCTGGCGGCGCTTCGACCCTGTGGTCGTTGAAGCTTTGCGCTCCATACGGGACTTTCTCGACGAATCGGCGGCCTGAAGACAAGGGGCTATCCACAAACTGAGATTGCTATCGGTTCCCAGTTGGATCCGGTATAAGATTGAGGCGTTACGTCTATGAATGCCCTCGAGTTGGCCCATTACCTTATGGACGAACCTGATCCGACCAAGCGTCAGGCGCGCTTAAAGCAGGTTTCGGCCGGCATTGAATTAATAGAAGTTCTCAAAAACGAAGTAGACCATCATAAGGATGTAGATACCGCCCGGGCCTTGCTGGCCGGTCAGCGGGCGCTGGAGGCAGCCCTCTATGTGCAGGATGCCAAGGCCCGTCCCCTGGCCTTGTGGGCCTATGCGGTGGGGCTTACCGTGCGGGGCAGTTTTGCCGAGGCTATCCCGGCCTATGAAGAAGCCCGTCAGGGACTGCAAAGTTTGGGCTACCACGAAGACGCCACCCGCGCCGGAGTGCGGCAAATCCAGGCCCTGGCCGTGATGGGGGATATAAACGGGGCCCTGGCCCTGGCCGAGAAGACCCACGCGGCTTTTACAGGCCTGGGCTTGTTGCGCGAATCGGCTTTGGTGGGCATCAACATCGGCATCATTCACTACCGCTCGGGGCGGATGCTCGAGGCCGAGCAGGCTATTCAGAATGCCCTCGAGCAATTAGAGCAGGTGGGCGATCAGGTGGGGCTGGGCAAAGCCTACGGCAACCTGGCGCTGATCTACGAGGCCCAGGATCGCTACCACGAGGCCGTGCAACACTATCAGATTGCCCTCGATATTTTTCGTACCCAGAACCTGACCGAAGACTTCATCGGAAACAGCGTCAATCTGGCCTTGCTATACCGCAAGGAGGGTCGTCTGAACAAGGCCCTCGACCTGTTGAGCCGCGTGCGAGCTATGTACGGCAAGCTCGATGGTAATCCCAATGCAGTCTTTGCTCAGCTCGAGGAAGCCCGCATCCACCTCGACTTGAACCTGTTGTCGGAGGCCCGCAAGCTCTCGCAAGAACTGGTAGAGGTTTTCGCCGCTCGGGGCATGCTGATGGAGCAGGCCGAGGCCTTGACCACCCTGGGCAGCGCCCAGGCCAAGCAGGGCAAGCTCGAGGAGGCCCGCCAGACCCTGGAGCTGGCCCGCAACGGCTGGTTGTCCCTGAACAACGCCATCCAGGCTGCTATGGTGGATGTTTCGGTGGCTTCGCTGTTTTTACAGTCGGGGCGCCAGGGGGATACTGCGGCCCTCGAGCAGGCCGTGCTGGTGGCTGCACGGGCCATCGAGAGCCTGCGCGAGATACCCTCGGCTAAGGCACTGGGCATAAGTGTAATAGCCGAAGCCCTGCTCGAGCTGGGCAACCGTTCGGAGGCCAGGCACTACCTCAAGGAGGCCGAGGCCATTACGGCAGAACTGGGCATACCCGATCTGACCATCCGCATCGAACGCTTGCTGGGTCAGATGGCCCGGCTGGACCAGCGTCCACAGGAAGCCGAACAGCACTTTAAGCAAGCCATCGAGCGCCTCGAGGGGGTACGGGCCAGTCTGAACGTGGACGAGTTCAAGTCGGCCTATTTAGGCGATAAGCTCGAGGTTTACGGCGATCTGGTGGACGTACTGCTGGATTTGCGGCACCCGCGTGAGGCCTTCGAGTACGCCGAGCGGGCCAAGTCGCGGGCCTTGCTGGATTTGCTGATCCGTGGCGGCGAGAGCCTGTACACCGTCACCGACCCCGAGATCAAGCGCATAAACCAAGAGCTCTTGCAAGTCCGCCAGCAGCTCAACGAGCACTTTTTGGCTGCGGAAGCTGCACAGGCATCTGAAACCCGCAGCGGCCACAGAGAAAAAATGATGGCCCTTGAGGAGCGGGTCACGCAGCTCATCCGAGAGCTCGAGCGTCTACAGCCCGAAGCAGCCATGATTGGACAGGCGCAGGCATTTCGTCTACACGAGCTGCAACAGGTTCTCGAGCCCGGCACTGTCTTGCTGGAGTACTTCCACAGCCAACGTGACCTGACGGCCTTTGTGGTGGAAGGAGAACACGTCGAAGTCGTGCGCGGGCTGGGCACCCTCGAGCAGGTCCAGCAACATGTGGAACAGCTCGAGTTTTTCCTCAGTCGGGTGGCTCAGGGCGGCATCATGCTGAAGATTTACGGCGAGGAAGCTCTCAAGCGCTCGGTAGACGACCAGCTTCTAGCCCTGTACCAGATTCTGATCGAACCGCTGCCGCTCAAGCTCGAGGGCCAGCCCCTCGTCGTGGTTCCGCACGGGATACTCCACGCGGTTCCTTTTGCAGCTCTGTACGACGGTGGCCAGTACCTGATCGACCGTGCAGAGGTTTCGTTCTCACCCAGTGCAGCCGTGTATGCAGTGTGCCGTAAGCGCATCCGCCACGATCAAGGCTCGCTGGTGGCCTTTGCGGTGCCGGTCGAAAATATTCCGCAGGTCATCCAGGAGGTCGAGCAGATTAGCCAGATCGCCGAGGCCCCGCGTAAGTTCGTGGGGGAGGCCGCCACGCTGCAAAATTTTTTCCAAGCCGCACCCGAGGCCGGGGTCTTGCACATCGCTACCCACGGTGCCTTCCGCCCCGATAACCCAATGTTTTCTGGCCTCCGCATGGCCGACGGCTGGTTGGCGGCCCGAGATCTCTACAACCTCCGCCTCAACGCCGATCTGGTGGTGCTCTCGGCCTGCGAAACCGGTTTGGCTAAGCAGGCCAGCGGCGACGAGCTGATGGGTCTGGCGAGGGGTTTCCTGTACGCGGGAGCTCCTTGTCTGATTGCCAGCCTGTGGCCCGTCCGTGACGATGCCACCGCTAAATTCATGACCACCTTTTACTCCAACCTGCGCGCGGGAATGCCTGTGGCCAGCGCCCTGCGCAGGGCTCAGTTGGCGCTACGAGAACAGTACCACAACCCGTATTTCTGGTCGGCTTTTACAGCAACCGGCGACTCGCACCGCACGGTACAG
>DAIUDO010000158.1:0-5200 GCA_036845585.1 Meiothermus sp.
TTGCGACCTTTTATATGAGCTTTGCCTATGTGGTCATTCACTCCCCCTGGGCTTTCTGGGGCAGCTTGATCGGGGCCTTCGTAGTGTTCTGGGGCAACTTCTCCAGCATGTATGAGGCCCGGACTGGGCGGCTTGAAAGTGGAGAAACCACCGCACAGCCCGCTCGTGCGGAAGCAGGCATGCACGGCGCATTCCCCGAGCAAACACTGGCGTTTGTTTCCGCCGAGGCTGTGGAGACCAAGATTAGCCAGGTAAGGCAGGAAGTCCGGGCGGTCAGGAAGATGGGCGACACCCCGTCGGGACGGATGGCTAATGCCACTGTTCACCGGATGGGAGATGAGCCCTTACCTTTACCCACCCAGGAAGGGCACGAGGCTACCTCAGGGCAGGATTTCCCCCTATCCGCGGTTGACCAGGAGGTGCTGCGCCTGGCGGCAGCAGGGCCGGTGGGCCCTTCGAGCGTCAGCCGGGCGCTTGGAATCGCCAAGAGTTCCGCCAGCGACAGGCTCCGGCGGCTGGAGCGGCTGGGGTTGCTGGTGAAGCAGGGCTCGAGCTATATAGTTGCAGCCGAAGGCTAGATGTTAGCTCAAAGCACAAAATAGGTCGAACTCTTCCACGAGGCGGCTATCCCTGCCAAGGAAAGAGCTAGCTTGCCTCCGCCCCTTGGGTGCAGGTGGGACAGCTTTGCATTCCACTATCCTCCACGGGGTGCTGCTGAAGGAAGGATGAATGAGTTCTATAGGCTCTTTGTTGCGACTACTGATACCGCCAAAACGCACAGCCATACGTGCTCCATCCACACATTGCTCCGCAACGTTTCTCCATACTCTAGCAAGATCCTCCACAAATCTTTCTGGGCTGCCGTGCCCCAACTGGCCGGACTGGTCGTACTGTACGGTGTCGGGCCCCCCCAGAAACCAGCCCCGCAGCCACTGGTCGGGAAGGTAGGTTCGCATTCCGAAGTATGGCGGTGAGGTGACGACCCAGTGGAACTTTTGCTGAGCGCCCCTGAAGGTTTTATCCTCGCGGCTATCCCCCAGCGTTACGGCTCCTTTAGGCGGCAATGGATGGGCGTAGTAACGCTGGGCCCGTCTTTGGATCACTTCGAGGGTGTTTATCCGAGGGGGCCTCAAGCCACGAGAGCGCCAAAAGCGTACCGCGTAGGCGGGCTTAGGGGCATAGGTGCGGGGGCATTGGTTGGAAAGATAGCTAGCGGTCTTGTACACCGGGCCATGAAGGGCCCCCAGCAGGATGCCCCGCAGGGCCTGACGGGATGGGCTCGAGCACTCCTCCAGGAAGGCCTCCCGGAAGCGGCACAGCTCCTCCAGCACCTCCCGGTGGTAGGCCCACTGCCAGAACTCCCCTTGGGGCACCTCTTGAGGTGCAGGCCGCTCAAGGATGCGGCGGGCTTCTTCTAGAATCTCGTCTACAGGGGGGCTCACCAGTTTAGCCGCGGTGATGGCCACGGCCACCGGACTCGAGTCCACCCCCAACGAGTCCAGCCCCAGCAGCCTGGCGGCGAAGTTGGTAGTACCCCGCCCGCAGAAGGGATCCAGCACTCGTTCGGTGGGCCGGGCCTTCCCCTCCAGCACCGAGAGAGGGAAGCTCAAAGGGAACATGGTGAAGTAGGGGGCGATGGCGTTGAGGCGGACGAGGTCCGGGCGCATCATTTAACCCCTCGCAAGCAAAACCACGGAGTGGGTCTGCCGTTTTCTCTGGGTTTCCACTCCTTGGACAACCTTTCCTCACCGAAAGCTTTTTTCAGCAGATGCTCAAGGTTGTAGTGCGCCCACTCGTCCGAGTTCTCCCATCCCTTCTTGCGGAGGCGTTTCGTTACCCACCTCTGGAGAGCGCCGTAGTGCACTCCCTCCTCCGAACGCAGCTGCTTGACCACGGGGTCGTCGTCAAGCGCCTTTCGGAGCTCCTCCACCAGCTCCTCGATGGTCTGGTTCATGTAATCCCGCTCCTCAGCAGGGCGGTCTTCCTCGCCCTCCGGGGGCGCTGTCTCGTGGCCCTTCGGCAGCCCGGCTACGGCAGTGGGTACGGCTCCCTCGGTGTAATGCGGATCCCGTGGGGAGTACCTCTGCTCAAACGAGAGCACCCGCAGGCTCACCGGGTAGGGCTTCCCTCCCACCGAGCTCCAGAACACCCCCTGCCCCGGAATGGGCTCGTTGAGCAAGGAGGAGAGCAGGTCGTCGCTGAAGTGGGCGTTGGCCCGTTTCAAGGCCATCAGGTCGGCCTGGGAGAGCAGATGGAAAATGAACCAGTTGTCCCCCTGGGAGAGGATCTCCACCGGGATGCTGCCCGGCTGCTGGGTCACCAGCAGCGCCCCCAGGTCGTACTTACGCCCCTCCTTCACCCACTCCACGTAGGGCTCGGAAGCGCTCGTCTCACCCCCCAGCACCGACTGGGCCTCCTCGATCACCGCGATGGTAGGGATGGTCTCGGGGTTGGCCTTGGTAAACTCCTGCTGGTTATGATCGAAAATTCGGCGCAGGATGAGGCCCGAAAGGATCAGGCCTTGCCTCCCCCGCATCTGGGAGATGTCTACCACGCACAACTTGCCCCCCTTCAGGGCCCCCATGAGCAGGTCGAGCATCCGGCTCCTGGGATCGTGCAGCATGCGCACGATGGCGGCCATGTTGCTGCGGGCCGCATTAGCTTCGGCTTCTTGCTTGGAAGGATCCAGATCCAACAAGGCGCATACCTGCTGTATGTCGGCGCTGTTACCGCCCTGGTAGATCAGATCCACCAGCTGCCCCCACTTTTGGTCATTGAGCCCCCGAAGCTTGCGCACGTTCTGTTGCTCCTGCCGCTCGGGGTCGAGGGCGATGGAGATCACGTCGGCGGGTCTGAGCCGGCGGATGTCCAACCGGATGTCGCCGGCCACGAAGGAGCCGTAGTAGGGGCTGGGGGCCTTGCGGCTGGTGAAAACCACGAGTTTGTCCTGTAGATGGGGCACGTCGCACAGCCCGGGCCGTCCCTTGTCGTCAGGCCAGAAGTACTCGCCGTCTGGGTCGAACAGCACCGTGCCCACCCTGGCCTTCCGCCCGCCCCGCTTTTCCACCGTGGGAGTGTCGCGGTAGAGCTCGCTGAAGAGCAGCTTGTTGAGGTTGGACTTGCCGAAGCCTGCCCGGGCGAAGATGAGGCTGCGCCGGGCCACCAGCGAGCTTACGGGGAAGCGGACGAGCACCTCCGGGGAGAGTACCTGCATCCAGGGCTCCGCTCTGAACCCGGCGCTCCCCCCGGCGTAGACGTACTCCCCGAAGGCCAGGTGGCCGATGGGGGCTCCTTCGATGTTATGCCCCGCCAGCTCCCGCAGCACCGCATCATCCAAGAAAGCCACCTTGCTGCCCACGTGCGGCAGGCGGCGGTGGGAGGGGGCAAAGGTAATTCCAGCATGGTTGTTGCGCACCACCCCCAGCACCCGGATGTTTACCCGGTAGCGCAGATATTGCTCGCGCACGTCCTCCGGGATCTCCAGGTCTTCCAGCATGGCTCGGATGTTGAACTCCTCTCCTTCCCCGTAGGCAAGTTTGCCCTCAGCAGAGAAAGCAGCGATACGGCCCAGAACGGCCTCGTTGGGATTTTCCAGCTGGATCAGGAGAAACTGGCCGTGCATGGGCAAGTTCTGGAAATCGTTACGGTAAGGCAACACCAGGTCGGCGTGGAACTCCAGGCCGCCCTGTTGGAAACCGCGAAAGATGCCTACTACTTTGTTCTTGGGGAAAAGCTCCATCTGTCTCCTTCAGTAGCGCCGTCGCGCCGGATCGGCGTCCTGCAAACGGAATACGTCCAGAGCGTTTGACTCCTCTCCCAAACTCTCATGGATGGCCTCAAACACCTGGTCTTGCAGCACCTGGAGATCGAAGCCTACCAGCGCTGCGTTCTCATGCGCTTTTTGCAGGCTGGCGGGGTAGTGTAGTACGGGGAATCCGGCCTGAGCATCGGCCAGGAGGTAGCCCAGAATTTCCTGCGCCTCATCTTTTTGGGGCTCGAAGATGTCCACTGGCCAGATGGGGTCATAGCGGCTGGTGCCGAACTTAACCAGGAACATCTTGCCGCCCACGAACTTGTTAGCCTCCCCCCCTTCCAAAGCTACCTCGTTGCCCCGGGCGTACTCACTCCAGACGTAGGCCTTTTCTTCTACGTCACGGGGCACCTCGACATAGGCCGGGTAGGGGGTATCCAGCACGCCCTCCAGGCGCATAGCCAGACGGTAACGGTCGAGCACCTTAGAGTGCTTGGCCATACCCACCAGGTAGAGGTTGCGTCGGCTTTTCTGCTTTTCCTGGATGCGGGCCTTTATACCCTCCAGTAGCTTCGCGAAGAGATCCTTGGCGAAGACCTTGCTCCGCAGGAGCCCGTCAAAAACCAGCAGGGTGTCGCTAGCAAAGTCTTTATTGAGGATGGAGAATAGAATGGCCCACTCCATCAGCTCGCGGTACACCCCTACCCAACTCGGCGATACCGGTTTGTTTGGCGAGGAGGGCCGCAGCATAGGGGAAAGCTCCTGTAGCCGGCGCACCCCCAGGAATTCCATCATCTGGCCTAAAGGGGTGGCCCCACGTCCGTCCCTAAAATGCCTCGCCTCCAGCACCTCAAGCGGCGTGTTGGGGGTAACTGCCTCCAGGCAGTACTCGTTATTGCTGGAGTCCACTACCCGAACCATCTGGATCAGAAAAGGATCGAAGCGCAACTGGTTGTTGCCTCCATCGGTGGCAACCAAAGAAACTGCGGTCGTTCTACGTGCCTTGATTCGCCGTACTTCGGTCTTCAGTGGCGCGATCTCGCGGCGGAGGACGTCCAAAAGTTCCCGATCCGTCTCAACGCAGTCTTTAATAGCTTCAGCTAGTTTGGCGTAGGTGTCGGGTTCTAGCATGGCTGGTAGGGGCGTGCGATTTAGCTTTTCTATCCCTGGAGGATTGGAATACCTATAAACTGTAGTTTACCAGCATGTTGCGACTTTTGACACTCCTTCTAACCCTCCTAAGCCTGGCCCAGGCTCAGCAGACCCTAACAGGTCGTGCCAGCGTGATAGATGGCGACACCCTCGAGATCCAGGGGGTACGGGTGCGTCTTTGGGGCATAGACGCGGTGGAATCCGCGCAAACTTGCCTGGACGCAACGGGGAAGACCTGGCCCTGTGGACGCCGCGCCGCTTTCGCCCTGGCGGATTTCCTAGGGCAGCGCACCGTGC
>DAIUDO010000159.1:0-5184 GCA_036845585.1 Meiothermus sp.
CGAAAAGGATTCACGCTGCGCCAGACTTGTTCAATGCGGCCCTGGGGATTGATCAGGATGGTATCGCGGTTGTACATCCCCAGCAGGAGGCCAAAGCCCAACCACCCCCCTACTCCGAAAGCACGCCCGACCCTCCCAGACGGGTCCGGGATCATGCCGCCCTTTAGCGAAATCCGATCGATAAAGCTGCACTGAGCCGAAGCCGGGTCGGCACTTACCCCAAACACCTCGGCGCCGAGCTGCTTGAACTCGTCAAACAGATCGGCATAGCCCTTACCTTGAGCAGTACAGCCAGGGGAGCTGGCCTTGGGGTAGAACCACAACACAATGTAGCGCCCCTGGTTGACCAGATCGGCCAGATCTATGGTTCTGCCGTGGGAATCCTGTAACTGAATGAGTGGGGCGGGGTCCCCGGGCATCAATGGCATGTCTTGATTATGAAAATTCGAGCCAGACACGGCTGTAGGACAGGGAAAAATTGGGAGTCGAGTCTGGCAAACCTCTGGCTAGCAACCTTCAACCTGCACTGCTTTAGTCGAAAGCCTGGGCCGAGAGGTCTAAAGGGGCTTCGGCTTTGGCTTTTAGGGTGTTGTGCCATAAAGCAATGCCGCGCAGCGAAGCATAGACCTCGAGGCTCGGCAGGGTCTGTCCGTCCAGCTTGATGCGGTGAATCCTGGTTCCGCCCCGGCGGATGGCATAAATGGTGTCATCCAGTACAACCATCTCCACCTGGCTGGTAGGGTCTTCACCCTCGGCCACCGGCAAAGGCAACGAAAGCAGCACCTCGCCCTCGAGCGAAAGCTTGCGAATCTTCTGGCTGTCCGCATCGTAGATCAGCAACTGCTCGTCGGGGGTGAGGCCCAGACCGCCCAGCAAGCGCAGTTCTTGTGATTCTCGGCTCTTGCGGAAGGCGTAGCGGGAGACATACTGGCCGCTGTGCTCGAGGCGTTGTACCTGGCGGTTGCCATAGTCGAGCACGAAGATATACTTTTGGCTGGCCAGCATGGCCCTGGGGGACTCGAAGGTTCCCCGGCCCTGCCCTGGACCGCCGAAGCGGGCCACGGGGTTGCCGTCGAGGTCGAATCGGGTGACGGTGCAGGCCTCCCCGTCCAGCACCAGCAGGCCATCCGGCACTGCAGCGAGCGAAATTGGGTATAGCAGCTCACCCAGCTTCATGCCATAGGGTGCAATCGAGTGGGTGATCTCGCCGCCCGCATCGAAGCGATGCACCAGCCGAACCGCGCCACCGCCGTACTCGAACAGGCTGATCCAGAATCCCCCACTTTTGTCGATTGCTACTGAGAGCGGAGGCGAAGGAAACATGCCCCGCCCGCTGCCCACCCCACTCCACATGCGCATCAGGGTGCCGTTCAGGTCCATCAGGCGCAGCGTGCCCTTCTTGGTTTCTACCGCTAGCGCCAGGTAAACCGGTGCGGTCAGGCCGGGGTCTTCCTGCCACTTGCCGCGCAACACCTCCAGTACGGCCTCCAGGCCGGGGCGTTTTTCTGGGTCTTTCTCCAGCATCCGGTACACCAGGTCAGAGAGCACCTGAGGGATGTCGGGGTTGACCTGCTTGGGAGGGGCGGGCATCTGGGTGATCTGCTGGTGGATCACTGCCTCGTAAGCCCCCTGGAAGGGCGGCTGGCCGCACAGGGCCTCGTAAAAAACCACCCCAAAACTGTAGATATCGGACTTATGGTCAATGCGCTGACCCTTGGCCTGTTCGGGGCTCATGTAGACCGGGGTACCGATGCGGGCCCCGGTGATGGTCAGGCGGGTCAAAACCTTACCGGCTGCAATCCCAAAGTCCATTAGGCGCACACCGCGCGGGTCAACGCTGCCGTCATCGCGCACGGCGTTCTTGAGCACCATGATGTTACCGGGTTTGATGTCGCGGTGGATGATGCCCTGGGCGTGAATGTGCTGCAAAGCTTCCGCCACCCGGCCCATCACCTCCACGATACTGCGGATGGAAAGGCGCTTGCTTTCGATGAGCCGATCCAGCCCCTCGCCGTCCAGAAACTCCATGGCAATGTAGTGGATGTCGCCCTGGTTGCCGTGGTCGTACACCTTGACTATACCAGGGTGGTCGAGGTGGGCCAGCAGTTCAGCCTCGCGGTGGAAGCGCCGCACAAAACGGGGGTCGCCCACGTATTTTTCCTGGGGTATTTTGATGGCGATCAGACGGCCATCTTTTTTGCTACGACCCTTGTAAACCGTGGCCATGCCGCCAATACCAACTTTTTCCTGGATATCGAAAAGGGCCTCGAGGCCAGTGACACCGTTGCCTAACGACACCTTGGAATTACGCTGGGCCTTGGGGGGACGCGGCGTGGGTTTTGGGCGTGGCCTGGGTGCCAACCGGTTGGTTCTGGGAACCCACATCGAGGCCATCCCCAACAGCGAAGCCACAGCCAGCACGGTTGGCTCCGCGCCCAACACCAGCAGACCGCCCAACACCAGAAAGATGAATGCAAACATCAACCAGGAGCGCCCCATCCGCAACATCAAGGCAGTGGAGATAACCACCAAAGACAAGGCAATTAGATAACTCATCTGAACCTCGCTGCAACGACCGTAATATTGTCGGTACCGCCCCGCATTAGGGCCTTGCCCACCCAGCCCTCGAGGGCCGCTTGCAGGTCGCTGGTAATGATCCATTCCTCGGGAGGCACCAGCCCGTACAGACCATCGGTAGCCAGCACCAGCACCTCGCCAGGGGCAAAGTTGACAGATGTGATGTCGTGGCGTACATCGGAAAGGCCCAGGGCCTGGGTCAGCATGTGTTTCCAGGGGTGGTCCTCGGCTTGGTCGGCGGTGAGAACCCCCTGACGCACCTGCTGGGCAACCCAGGAGTGATCCTGTGTGAGCAGCGTCCAGCGCCCCGAGGAGTAGCGATATGCACGGGTATCTCCCACATGTCCAATCACGGCTTGCCGGTTCCACTCGGTCAGCATGACCGCCGTGAGGGTCGTGCCCATGCCCTTCCTCGAGGGCACCCGCTCGCCCTCTTGCAGAATCCGCCGCTGGGATAGCTTAAAGGCTTTATCCATCACCAGGCTGAGCCCGACCCCAGGACGGCCGGTCGCAGCATGCTCGGCATAGGATTTGGCCGCCGAACTAATCCCTTCGATGGCCAGCTTACTGGCCAGCTCCCCGGCCTCAGCCCCACCCATGCCATCGGCAACAGCCAGCAACACCAGGTTGCCGGCGGGAGTGGGGTGAATGGCAACGCGGTGGAAGTCCTCGTTGTTTCGGCGACGACGACCAATGTTGGATTCTGTGGCAATTTCGAGCCGTGCCAGTCGCATGACACCTTATAATACCCTTTGAATGAAGGCAGGCTTGGTTGAATTACTCGAGCTTTATGAGTACAAGGTAGACGACCTTGTAGCCGGTGTAGAGCCCAAGGGCGGCATGGCCGGCCTGACCCGTCTGCGCCAGACCCTCATCCAGTCCAACCTGCCAGGTCCTCTGGCCAAAAAGTTCCGCGATATCGATGGACGCTTCAAGGCCCACCGTCCCGGTTACAAGACCACTGTAGACGAGGGCCAGACCCCTGACCTGGAACTCTTGCTCATCGAAGACGAGAGCACCGAAACCAACCCTGAGCGCGAGGCCCTCGAAAAGCTGGCTGAGGCCGTGTACTGGTCACGGCTCGAGCGCGAGCTACTGCGTGCAGCCAAGATCTTCAACCACGGCAAGCGCGACGAGTTGCGAATGGTCTATGCCATCCTGCAAAACCTCGAGGCTTACTCTAAGACGCCCCAGTTTGTTCAGGACTACAACCTCTCCCGGTTTGTCCTAAGCCACCCCATTCCCAGCGTATCCGACCCCCGTGTGCACCTCGAGGACCTGAACGTAGCTAAGAACCTTCTGCTGGAGCTGTTCAGGGAGGCTTTCGCGCTGCCCAACAATCTGAAACTACCCCCCGAGGAAACCGTACCCTACCTCCGGCGCTTCGCCCGGAGGGTGCTGGAAAGCGAGGGTTCGCTGCGAAGCAGCATCCGGGGTCCCAGCGTCGAGGCCCTGCGGCGGGCCCTCGAGGAAGCCCACCGCCAGAACCTAAGCGTTGGGGAAATCCGTGCCCTGGAGGAACGCCTCCAGGCCGCTGCTGCTGAAGAGCGCCGAATGTCACTGGTGGTCGAGGACGATCGGGCACGCTTTTCGGCAGCCATCGAGCGCCTGACCACCCTGCTGACCCGTTATCTGCCCAGCCCCAGGGGTGAGGCCAGCTGGCCGCAAATACCGCAAAAAATTCTGGGCAGCCAGAGCGCCGAGTACGGCTTGCAAACCGTCCCTCACGATGCCAAAGCCCTCAATTTGCGCCTCATGCCGCAGCGTTTCTTCTTCTGGAACCACGAAGTGGGCATCTCGCAAGCCGGCAAGCTGTTCGGTCTGAGCATCGGGGGACAGGAGCGCATGATTCCAGAGGATGCCGCTTTTAGCCTGACCCTGACCGACGCCGAGCTCCACGTCATCCGCTACCAAAACTATGTGCACCTGCGCATCGAACCGCGCGAAACCGCAACCCTCTCCAACCTGTTAGCCGAAGGACGCATCCTTGCTTTTTTGATGTGGCCGGAAAACCACTTTGCCTACCTGCGCCTGTTGCGGGCTCTTTCGGCTCGCTTCAAGGGTGAGGTCAACTACGCCCTTTTCAGCCCCGAATCGGCGAGCAAGTATGGCGAGGCTCCTGTAGACAACCTGCAAGACTTCACGCGAAAAGGCCTCGAGGTGGTCAAAAGCCGCATCGAAAAAAATCCCAACTGGAGCGCCTACCTAGCCGAAGTAGCGCGTGTGCTGGGGCTCGAAAGCTATGGCCAGATCTTGCAGCTCGAGCTTTCCGAGTGGCTGGGATTCAGCCCCCCCTCCCGCGATACTCTGGGCGAGAACGTGGGCTCCACCACCGTGGGTGACAGCCCCAGCACCATCAGGGGAGGAAGCGCAGTGCTCTCGCTGCGCTACCAGGACGATACCGTCTACGTCTCTTCCACCGGTCTGGTGCCGCGAAAACTCCTCGATCTTATGATCTGGATGACACCTGAAGGCGGTCTGGTTCTGGCACGCGAGGGCACCAGGGTAGCCCATAACCTGGTCACCATTCAACCCGTAGAGCGGGCCCTCCCCTGAAGCCGTGAGTGTACAGGCATAGCCTGTCCCGCTGGCCAATCCTTCACACGA
>DAIUDO010000160.1:0-5109 GCA_036845585.1 Meiothermus sp.
CTAAACTAAAGGGGTGCTACGCAAGCTCCGCGCCCTTTTAACTACCTGGTACGCCTACTTCCTGGAATACCGCGCCGAGGTGCTTTTGTGGGCCCTTTCGGCCATGCTGCCCCTTATTCTGATGGGGGTCTGGACGCAGGCCGCCGAAGGGGGCGGCTTTGCGCTTTCGGCCCCGGAGTTTGCCCGCTACTTTTTGTGCGTTTTTCTGGTGCGCCAGCTCACCATCGTCTGGGTGATCTGGGAGTTCCAGGACGATGTGGTGCAGGGGCGCCTGTCATTCAAGCTCTTGAAGCCCATCGACCCCGGCTGGGATCACCTGATGCAGCACCTGGCCGAGCGCCTGACCCGGCTGCCCTTTGGCCTGCTGATTGTGGCAGTTTTTCTGCTGGTGTATCCGCAGGCCCGCTTTGTGCCCGATGTGGAGGGGGTGCTGCTGGGCGTGGCGGCCTCGGTGGCGGCTTTTTTGCTGCGCTTCCTGATGCAGTACACCTTCGCCATGCTGTGCTTCTGGACCGAGCGCGGGGCCGCGGTGGAGGAGCTGTGGTTCGTGGCCTACCTGTTTTTGTCGGGCCTGATTGCCCCCCTTTCGGTGTTTCCCGAGGCGGTGCGCAGTTTGGCTCTGCTCACCCCTTTCCCCTACCTGGTCTACTTCCCGGCGGCGCTGTTTGCCGGGCTGCCGGTACCCGGTGGGGTGGGGCAGGGCTTTTTGGTGCTGGGGGTCTGGTTTGCGGTCTTCTGGGTGATCAACCGCTGGCTATGGCGCAAAGGGCTCCAGCAGTTCTCCGGTATGGGGGCCTAATGGGGAAGCCACTGGCGCTGCCCCGGTAAGGTTCAACGCTCACACCGTCCGAAGCAGTTTACCGGCGAAGGCCACGGCCTGCTCATTTGACATGGTGTAACCGCGGTACCACATCTCTTGCCACTCGAGGTCGGTGAAGCGTTATTGCACGCTTTCACGCCGCTTTTCCTGCAAGGTGCGATACAGTGCCGACAAAGGTGCACCGGTTCGCTTGGTTAATCCGGCCACCACACCCAGCGATACCGCAGCGCACCGGGCATCTTCCAGGAGTACGCGCTCGCGGGTGGCGCACCAGCCGGCCAGGGTGGTGAAAAAGCAGAGCGCCCGCCGAACATGGCTGTGAATGTGGGGCAGCGCAAGCTGCAGGTGTGCTTGTGCCGTCGCGCCGTCGCCGCGCAGCAGGGCTATTTCGGCCAGGTTGGTGTGGGCCAGCGCCAAAAACCGGGGGACGCGCTTATCCAGGTGCTCGAGCCCTTGCTCGGATCGCTTTTGTGCCTCATCGAGCTTTCCTAGGGCCAAGGCCAGTTCGCCAAGCTGGGTGAGCGCAAGCCCCAGGGCGTGTTCATCATGCGTCTTTTTTGCGATCTGCAGGCATTCGCGCAGGGTTTGTTCTGCACGCGCATAGTCCCCTTGTTCGATGAAAATTCGCCCGCGCGTGTTGAGCGCCCAGGCCAGGCCCAACCGGTGGGCTTTAGCCAGCGCAATGCTCTGATCGGAGAACTCCAGCGCTGCTGCAAAGTCGTGACGGTTCCAGGCCAGATGGCAGGCGCCGTTCAAAAAACTCAGGCGCAATCCAGGCTCGGCGTTCTCCGAGACCCGCAGCACCGCACGCGCCCTTTCCAGGCCCTCGAGCAAATATCCCCGCGTCTCCCAAAAATCGGCCAGCGGTCTACCCAGGGTCAGGGCCAGCGCGGCATCGCCTTGGCGACAGGCCCATTCCAGGGCTGCAAGAAAATTGGCATGGTCGGGTTCGATAAATGAAGCCTCGAGCGGCGCAGGTGCGTTCAAACGCGCGGCAAAATAGCGTGCGTGGCGCTCTTCTGCCAGGGCGAGTTCAGCCGGTGCCATCTGTTCCTGGGCAAATTCGCGGATCATCTCCAGCATGTGCTAGCGCGTGCCGTCGTGCGCGAGCAAGTGCTGGTCAGTCAGCTCTGCCAGGGCGTTGCCAACCAGGTGTTCATCCAACCCGCAAACCGCGCTCGCCGCCGATAAATCGAAACCCCCTCGCAATACCCCGAGCGGGCGAAACACCTGCTGCGTGCCTGTGTCGAGCAAGCCGTAACTCCATGCCAGTGCGTTATACAGGGTCTGCTGGCGCGGCGGCAGATCGCGCGCTGCTGTGCGCAAAGCCGAGAGCCAGTGGGGTTCGCCGCTCAACGCTCGCACGAGCTGCTCGAGGGTCATACGGCGCAAAGAGGCGGCGGCCAGTTCCAGCGCAAGCGGTACACCCTCGAGCCGCACGCACACCTCGGCAATCAGCGGTGCGTTGGCCGCAGTAATTGCGAACCGGGGCTGGTGTTCCTTCACCCGGGCCAGAAAAAGCTGTGCGGACTCGGCCTGAACAAGCTGGCTGGGGGTTTGCTCACGCTCTGGCAACGACATGGGCGGCAAAACATACGCATGCTCGCCGTAAAGGTGTAGAGGCACGCGGCTCGTCACCAAAACTTTCAATCCCCTGCAGGCTCTCAGCAACTCGGCCACCTCAGCGGCAGCATCCAGCACCTGCTCGAAGTTGTCGAGCACCAGCAACACGCGCTTGTCTTGCAATGCCGAGGTCAGTTGCCTGAGCGGGATTTGTGGGCCCGACTCGGCGATCTCGAGTACCCGCATGATCGCAGGCAAGACAAGGGCTGGCTCGGTAACTGCGGCCAGCTCGACAAACCACACGCCATCCGGAAAATGCTCGAGCAGGTTTTCGGCAGCGTGAATGCCCAAACGCGTTTTGCCGATGCCCGGCAGGCCGGTCAGGGTGAGCAAACGGACATCCTCGCGCGTCAGCAGGGCCACAACTGCGGCGTTATCCTGCACCCGGTTGATGAAGGAGGTCAGCGGTGCGGGCAAATTGTTGGGCGCTGATCGAACGATCTGCGCGAAATCGCCCTGCATCAGCCGCTCAACCGCGCGCACATCGTGCACGGCCTGGAAAAAAGTACTGCGTTCCTGCGGTGAAATTTCTAGCGCATTGGCCAGCAAGCCAGCCAGCTCGGGGGACGGCTTGCGTTCATCGGCTTCAATCTTGCGTATGGTGGCGGTGGCACATCTGGCGCGCCGCGCCAGCTCGGTCTGCGTCAAATCCAACGCCTTGCGGCGGCGCTTCAGCCAGTAGCCAAAGGAACCCGTTTCCAGAAAACCCACCCTGTCACGGTAATTGTAGCACTTTGCGTTACCCAAAGCCGCAGCCCGTTGGCTAGGTTCTAGGTGTATCTCTCTGCAGAGGAGGATACGAAAAAGAAGGAGGGTAGAGATGAAAACCAGTTCTATTCAAAACAGTATTCTCGGCCTGCTCGTCATTGGAATGATCGGTTGTGTGCCCACCCAAACCACCGCACAGCAGCCCGCCGCGCCCGATCCCATCGCCGTGGCCCAACAGTACATCCAGGTGTTGAACGCTGGCAACCTGGATCGGGCCCTGGCTTTTTACGCCGACGACGCGATTGTGCACACCCCGGTTGGGCTTTTCATCGGCAAAGCGCAGATCGCCCGGTGGCTGGCCTCCGAGAACCAAGCCACCCGCGTGACCCCGCGCGACTGGAAGATGCAGGGTGCGCTGGTGGTCAGCACCGGCACGGTGTTGCTCGAGCGGTTCGTCAAAGCCGGGGTGGGGGCGGTGGAGTTTCGCAGCGAGTATCTGGTGGACAGGAGCGGCAAGATTCGCTTCTTTGGGCCGGTGCTGACCCTAACCCCCGAGCAACAACAGAAAATGCGCGAGGCCCAGGCCGGTGCACCGCCCGCCCCTGCCCCCAGCGTAAACCCAATCGAGGTGGTGAAGGCCTACCACGAGACGGCCAACACCGGCGACTTCGAAAAAACCTTCGCCTTTTTCGCCGACGACAGCGGGGCCTTCGTGATGAATGGAACCCTGCTGCTCTCCGGCAAGAAGCAGATTGCCGACTTGTGGTTGCGCGAGGATGTCAAGACCACGCGGGTCATGCCCAGGGAGTACCAGGCCAACGGCAACCTGGTGATTTCTATGGGAAAGGTCTCGCTCGAGCGCTTCCGCAGAATTGGGGTGGATCCCATCGCCTATCGCGCGCAGTTTGTGGTCGAGAACGATAAGATTCGCTTCTTCTATCCCACCCTGCAGTTCACACCCGAACAGCTCGAGAAGATACAGGCCGCGCAACGAACCCCCGCGAACCGCTGAGGTGGATCTGCCCAGTTGCAGTACTTCAAAAGCAGCGCTCAAGGGGCCAAGCACTGGCTCGAGATGATCCGTGACAAAGCCCCGAGCTGGACAGGCCTTCCGGTTGGGGACGAAGGGGGTCTGATGCGGCCCGACCAAAGCGCCTCCTACAACCTGGTTTTCCGCTACCGCGAGTATGCCTTCCTGCTCTCCAACCACCCCGACGACAGCCCGGCGTTCTATCGCAAATGGGCCCAGGCCATCATCCAGCGGATACAGCGGTTCAAATAGGAGGAACCCATGAAGTTTTGGCAAGTTGTGATGGCCGTTGGGCTGGCCCTGGCCCAGAGTACCCAGCGCTTGATTCTGAACGGGCAGGTGGCCTCCACGCGGGTTATCACCGTGCAGGGCACCGCCTACGTGCCGGTGGCCGACCTGGCCAAGGCCCTGGGTCAGAGCGTGGTGAAGGTACAGGGTGGCTACGAGATTCGCGCGGCGGGTGGAGCCAACCAGCTCATGGGCCAATTTCAGGGCAAGGTGGGGGATCAGATCTTAACCGGGCTCTTCCGGGTGCAGGTGCAAAAGGTGGAGCGGATGGAAAGCTATACCACCCGCTTCGACAAAAGCAGCCTCACCGTGCAACCCCGCAACCCCGACGAGGAGCTGGTGGTGGTGACGGGTAGCCTGCGCAACGCCAAACAGTCGGGCGCGGTGGCCCCCTCGCTGGGCATCAACAACCCCGGCAACACCGCCCTGGCCGGGGCCGACGGGCGCTCCTTTCCGCCCATCGCCTACGATAGCCCCTCTGGCAGCAATACCGGTGGCGGCTTCACCCTGCTGCCCGGCGCAGCCATGAGCTTTGCAGTGGTCTTCTCGGTGCCCAAAGGAACCGAGGTCAAGGCCCTGGTGCTGCGGGTGGGCGAGTACGGCGATACCGGTAGCAAGGATGTGCGGGTGGGCCTCTAAG
>DAIUDO010000161.1:0-4993 GCA_036845585.1 Meiothermus sp.
GCTGTCGCTCGGGTGGCCCACAAGCTGAGTGAGGTCATCGCCATCTATCCCATCACCCCTTCCTCTCCCATGGGCGAGTTTGCTGACCAGTGGAGCGCTTCGGGTCAGAAAAACCTATGGGGTACCGTACCACTGGTACAGGAGATGCAGTCAGAGGGCGGGGCGGCAGGGGCAATTCACGGCGCACTTCAAACCGGAGCCCTATGCACCACCTTCACCGCAAGCCAGGGCCTGCTGCTGATGATTCCCAACATGTACAAAATTGCCGGGGAGCTCACCAGCACGGTCTTTCACATTGCAGCTCGTTCGATTGCGGCCCAGGGGCTCTCCATCTTTGGAGACCATTCCGACGTAATGGCAGCCCGGTCTACCGGCTGGAGCATGCTCTTTGCTGCTTCGGTGCAAGAAGCCCAGGATTTTGCCCTGATAGCCCAGGCCAGCACGCTGCGAAGCCGTATACCCTTTTTGCATGTAATGGATGGCTTTCGCACCTCCCATGAGGTCATGAAAATTGCGGCCCTCGAGGACGACGACCTGCGCGCCCTGATCGATGAAGAACTGATCCGGGCCCATCGAGCCAGGGCCCTCTCCCCCGATCGCCCAGTTCTGCGCGGCACTGCCCAAAACCCCGACGTCTACTTCCAGGCCCGCGAGAGCGTCAATCCCTATTATGCAAAGGTTCCAGGCATCGTGCAGGACTACATGAACCGCTTTGCCGAGCGCACCGGTCGGCATTACCGGCTGTTCGACTATTTCGGTTCTCCAGATGCCGAACGGGTGGTGGTGCTGATGGGCTCTGGAGCCGAGACCGCCCACGAAACGGTGGAGTACCTGCTGCAAAAAGGAGAGCGGGTGGGGGTGCTCAAGGTACGCCTCTACCGCCCCTTCGACATCGAGGCTTTCAACGCTGCCCTTCCGGCGAGCTCGAGGGTCGTGGCCGTGCTCGACCGCACCAAAGAGCCCGGCAGTGCCGGCGAACCGCTCTACCAGGATGTACTGACTGCCCTGGTCGAGGGGGGACGGGCGGCTGCGGTTCAGGTCGTCGGGGGACGCTACGGGCTTTCTTCCAAGGAGTTCACCCCTGCCATGCTGGTGGCGCTTTTCGAGGAGATGCGGAAGCCTTCGCCTAAAAACCATTTCACCCTAGGCATCCACGACGACGTATCCCACACCAGCCTGCCCTACAACCCCACGCTCTGCATCGAACCCCCCGAGGTCAAGCGTTCGGTGTTCTGGGGGCTGGGGTCGGATGGAACCGTGGGAGCCAACAAAAACTCCATCAAGATTATCGGCGAGGAGACCGATTTTTATGCCCAGGGTTATTTTGTCTATGACTCCAAAAAGGCCGGGGCCCGCACCGTCAGCCACCTCCGCTTTGGCCCACGGCCCATCCACAGCACCTACCTGATTCAGCAGGCCGACTTTATAGCCGTACACCAGTTTGGCTTTTTCGAGCGCTATCCGGTGCTGGAACCTGCCCAAACAGGGGCTATCCTGCTCATCAACAGCCCCTACTCCCCCGCCGAGACCTGGAACCACCTGCCCTACGAGGTACAAGCACAGATCATCGAGAAAAAGCTGGCTGTATACACCATCAACGCCTACCAGGTAGCCAGGGAGGTAGGTCTGGGCACCTTAATGAACACGGTCATGCAGGTCTGCTTCTTCGCCCTCTCGGGGGTGCTGCCGCGCGAAGAGGCCATTGGGAAAATCAAAGAGGCGATCCGCAAAACCTATGGCAAACGCGGCGAGGCGGTGGTTCGCAGGAACTTTGCAGCCGTGGATGCAGCCCTGGCCCACCTGTACCCGGTAGAAGTGCCCAGCACGCCCACCAGCACCCTGCACATACCCCCTGTGGTCTCGCCCCAGGCACCCGAGTTTGTCCAGCGTGTGACCGCCCCCATGATTGCAGGCCAGGGGGACCTGCTGCCGGTGAGCGCCCTTCCCACCGACGGCACCTATCCCACCGGCACCAGCCAGTGGGAGAAACGCAACATCGCCCAGGAGGTACCGGTCTGGGACCCGGAGGTCTGTATCCAGTGCGGCAAATGCGTACTGGTCTGCCCCCACGCAGTGATTCGGGCCAAGGTAGCCCCTCCGGAGGCCTTTGCCGCAGCCCCCGAAGGGTTTACAACCGCCAAGGCCATGTGGAAGGGCCTCGAGGACCAGCGTTACACCCTACAGGTGGCCGTAGAAGACTGCACGGGCTGCGCGCTTTGTGTGGAGGTCTGTCCGGCCAAGAACAAAAGCCAGGTAGGGCGTAAGGCCATCAACATGGCCCCCCAGCTACCCCAGCGCGAATCGGGCCGGAAGAACTGGGCGTTCTTCTTGCAGCTGCCAGAGTTCCCTCGCCACGATGGCCTGAGCTTCAGCAACGTGAAGAATGTGCAGCTTTTGCGACCTTTGTTCGAGTTCTCGGGAGCCTGTGCGGGCTGTGGCGAGACCCCTTATCTTAAGCTGCTCAGCCAGCTTTTTGGCGAACGGGCCCTGATTGCCAACGCCACCGGCTGCTCCTCCATCTATGGCGGCAACCTGCCCACCACGCCCTGGACCAAAAACCTCGAGGGGCGCGGCCCGGCCTGGAGCAACTCGCTCTTCGAGGATAATGCCGAGTTTGGTCTGGGAATGCGGCTGACCCTGGACAAACAGCTCGAGTACGCCCGGGAGCTGCTGGTGCGGCTGCGCGAAAAGCTGGGATCCGAACTCGTTGATGCGACACTTGGGGCCGATCAGTCCGATGAAGCGGGCATAGAGGCCCAGCGAGAGCGCGTCAAGCGATTGAAATCGCGGTTAGAAGGCCAGGACGACCCGCAGGCCAGGGATTTGCTGAGCCTGGCCGACGTACTCGTGCGCAAGTCGGTCTGGATTGTGGGCGGCGATGGCTGGGCCTACGACATCGGATTTGGCGGGCTGGATCACGTGCTGGCCAGCGGGCGCAACGTCAAGCTGCTGGTGCTCGATACCGAGGTCTACTCCAACACCGGCGGGCAGTCGTCTAAGGCCACCTCGCTGGGGGCAGTGGCCAAGTTTGCCTCCGGCGGTAAGACCACCCCCAAGAAAGACCTGGGGCGCATCGCCATGAGCTATGGCTATGTGTATGTGGCCCAGGTGGCCATGGGGGCCAACGATGCCCAGACGGTACGGGCTTTCCTCGAGGCCGAAAGCTACGCTGGCCCGGCCCTGATTATTGCTTATAGCCACTGCATCGCCCACGGCATCGATATGGCCAAAGGCATGGAGCAGCAGAAGCTGGCCGCGGAATCGGCCTACTGGCCGCTGTACCGCTACGACCCCCGGCTCAGGGCCGAGGGCAAAAACCCCTTCCAGCTCGACTCCAAGCCTCCCCGCATCGCCTTCCAGGACTACGCCCTGCACGAAAACCGCTACCGCATGCTCAAACAGATCAACCCCCAGGCCGCCGATCGGCTCTTTTCGGCTGCACAGGAGGCCATCCTGGCCCGTTGGAAGTACTACCAGGAGATGGCCAACCCATCTGCTAGGGAGGAAGCATGAGCAATCCCGATCTGAGTACCACCTATCTGGGTCTTAACCTCGAGCACCCCATAGTGGCCGCGGCCTCGCCGCTCTCCTACACGCTGGAGGGCATCCAGCGGCTCGAGGAGGCCGGGGCTGCAGCGGTGGTGATGTACTCGCTCTTCGAGGAGCAGATCGAGCAGGAAAGCCACGCCCTGCATCACTACTTGGAGTACGGTGCCCACAGTTACGCCGAGGCCCTGGATTACTTCCCCAAGGCGCACGAGTTCAATGTAGGTCCGCAGGCCTACATCGAGCTCATCCAAAAAGCCAAAGAATGCGTGCGGATTCCCATCATCGGCAGCTTGAATGGGGTCTCGCCGGGGGGATGGACGGCCTATGCCCGCCTCATCGAAGAGGCCGGAGCCGACGCTTTGGAACTAAACCTGTACTACCTTCCGACCGATCCTACCCTAACCGGCCTCGAGGTCGAAGAGATGTATCTGGACGTGGTGCGAGAGGTACACCAGAGCATCGCCATCCCGATTGCGGTGAAGGTGGGCCCCTACTTCAGCAACTTTACCCACATGGCCGCTCGCTTTGTGCAGGCTGGGGCCTCGGGGCTGGTGCTCTTCAACCGCTTTTACCAACCTGATTTTGATCTCGATCATCTGGAGGTCACGCCCAACCTGGTGCTGAGCCGGGCCGACGAGCTGCGCCTGCCGCTGACCTGGATTGCCATCCTGTACGGGCGCATCCAGGCCGATCTGGCCATTACCAGTGGGGTACACACCCACCTCGAGGTGCTCAAGGGCATGATGGCCGGGGCCAGAGTCGCCATGATGGCCTCCGAACTCCTCAAAAACGGCCCCGAACGCATCGGCGAGGTTTTGAGCGACCTGCGAGCCTGGATGCAAGAGCACGCTTACGAGTCCATCCGGCAGATGCAGGGCAGCATGAGCCAGATCCACGTGGCCAACCCCGATGCCTTCGAGCGGGGCAACTACATGAAGGTACTGCGCTCCTGGCGGCCCGACCCAACCGGCATGCTGATCAAATGAGCCTCTGATACCGGATTCAAAAAGATAATCACCCGAACCTAAGGCGTTCTGAGGCTTGGTTGTGCCGCGCGCGGCGCAACTAGAGTTCTGGTGCACACCCCACCCCCCTCATAGTCGGCGAAACCCCCCGTCACCCTGCCGGTCGGCGGGGAAAACCACTCCCTTCCAAGGGGCGGCATCTCGTACCGTAAGTGTAATAAATCGGCACCGCATTCCATTAATGTTACTAATGCAACTAAGCGGCATCGCCCTCTGCTACGCGGATAGCTTCGGTCGGTCGCCTCTGGGCCACTATCCGGCCACGAACTAACCGAATCTGGTATTGGGTTTTGCAGCAGCGTATCGGCTTCGGTACGTTCGCAGAGTAGCTTCTGGGCCAACCTCCACGTATTTATTCAACGCTGCACAAGTGCTTGCCGCGCAACTCCGCTACAAAATCGTAGCGGTCACCTCGGTAG
>DAIUDO010000162.1:0-4977 GCA_036845585.1 Meiothermus sp.
AGGACGCTATGCTCACCTCCCAGGCTGCAGACTGACTGGCTTAGGTCAACCAGCTGGCCGCCCAACGTTCCTACCATTACGCTCCACACGTCTTTTGCGCTATGATGAGGCTCAATGGTCGAATTTTCACGAGATTTGCTGGGACTGGAGCAACGCATCGTCATGGTGACGGGAGCCGGACGGGGCTTTGGGCGTTCGATGGCCCGCTCCTATGCTCGCAACGGAGCCACGGTCATCACGGTTGACCCCGATGTAGAAATGGCCACCGCGATAGCCTCCGAGGTTGAACAGCTGGGGGCTACCGCTATTCCCATCCGAGGGGACATGTCGGTGGTGCTCGATGTAATGAACACCTTCGAGAAGATCGAGGAACTCTTCGGGATGCTCGATGGGATTGTTCATGTGACCAGCGCCGAGAGCAAAACGCCGTTCGTCGAGCTTTTGGAAAGCGAGTGGTACGACCTGCTCAACGCCGATGTGAAATCCAGCCTTTACGTTTTGCAGCAGGGCCTGCGCTACCTGAGCGGCGGCGGCTTCGTGACCCTGGTGCTGCCGCCCTTGCAGCGCGACCAGCCGCATGTGGCCTCGATACGTGGCGCGGTGGCAGGCCTGATCGAAGGAGCCACCCGAATATTCCCCACCAACGTGCGGGTTAACGGGGTCATTCCCAGCCGCGACCCGGTGAGCGAAGAGCACGACCGGCCCCTGGTGCGGGTTGCAGTGGCTCTGGGCTCGATGGTTTCGGAGGGGGTGCGGGGGCAGTTGCTCGAGGTCTTGCTCCCCGAGCCGCCCAATCAACCGGAAATTCACGACCTGCTGAGGGAGCTTCCATGAAAGTCCTCTGCTTCGTAACGGTCTTATGAACTGCCCTTTCTGTGGAAACCCGGATAGCCGCGTGCTGGATTCTCGCCCATCGGACGAGGGCTCGGTCATCCGCCGCCGTCGGGAGTGCCCCAAGTGTAAGCGCCGCTTTACCACCTACGAGCGTGCCCAGGTAGAGCCTTTGCTGGTGATCAAGCGCTCGGGGCGCAAGGAGACCTTCGACCCCAACAAGCTTCTGCGCGGCCTGAGCCTGGCCGCCCAGAAGCGCCCCATCGACCCAGAGGTGTTGCAGGAATTCGCCTTTGGCTTCGAAGACACTGTAAAGGAGATGGAGATCACCTCGGAGGAAATAGGCTTGCGCTCGCTGGCTTTCCTGAAAGACCTCGACCCGGTGGCATACATCCGCTTTGCTTCGGTTTACCGGGAGTTCGACAGCCTCGAGAATTTCATCGAGGAGGTGCGCAAGCTCGACCGCAAATCTGGCAAGGGCAGGAAAACCCCCAAGGTGGAGGAAGAGGACCCACTCGACCTGGCCGATGAGGCCAAACTGGGAACCGTGTAGCGTGCCCAAACGGCGGTGTGAAACTTTGGTTCAGCACGATGGGTGATACCGGATTCAAAAATCTTACCTCAGAGGCTGGGTTGCGCGCGCAGCGCACCTCGAATCCTGGAGCCCACCCCTGCCTGCGGTCGGCGATACCAGCAGTGCCCTTCGGTCGGGTTGGTCCGTCACCATCCGGTGACGAACCAACCGAATCTGGTATCCGGCAAATTCCTTCACGAAAAGCGCTCCATTACAGCTCTCCCCGCCAGGGAGGATTGGCTCCAGCCCGCGTGCAGGTGATGGCCGCCACACGGGCGGCGAAGCCCAGCAGGGCTGTTGTCTGTTCGGTGTTCAACGATTCCAGCGCAGCCCTGGACCAGACACCAGCATTCCAGAGCCAGCTCAGGGTGCCGGACATGAAGGCATCGCCGGCACCGACAGTG
The DNA here is from genome assembly GCA_036845585.1 of Meiothermus sp. Taxonomy (GTDB): domain Bacteria; phylum Deinococcota; class Deinococci; order Deinococcales; family Thermaceae; genus Meiothermus. The sequence continues at coordinate 1,810 of DAIUDO010000162.1, forward strand.
TCCACAATCTGCACCTGGGGTGCCTGGACTCGGGTTATTCCAGAGCCACAAACCGCCAAAGCGCCCTGACCCCCCCGTGTCACGATAACCATGACCGGGCCATGGCTCTTCCACTCCAGAGCGATGGTTTCCGGGTCCTGGCCAGGGTAAAGCCACTCGAGGTCGGCCTGGCTCACCTTGACCAGATCGACCAGCCCCAGCCAGTCCTCAAGGCGCTCGAGGTAGGCGCCTCGATTGGGAATCAGGAAAGGGCGCACGTTGGGGTCCAGGGAGATCAGGCGTCGGCGGGCCTCCCGCTGCATCAGGAGCTCGAGGGTAGAGGCGATAGGCTCCAGCACCAGCGAGTAAGAACCAAAGTGCAAGGCTGTGTTGGCTGGTAGGGTAGCGGGCAGGTCTTCGGGGTAGAGCAGGCGGTCGGCGGTGTTATCGCAGTAGAAGGAAAAAGACTCGCCCGACTCGGAAGGGGAGACCAGGGCCAGGGTGGTGAGCTGCTGGCCCTCCTTTACGTAGTCCAGGCTCACCTGGCTGGCGGCCAGATGGCGCCGCAGCAACTGCCCAAAGGCATCCTGTGAAATCCGCCCCAGAAAGCCGACCGGCGTTCCCAGGCGACCTGCTCCCATAGCTACGTTGTAGGGGGAGCCGCCGGGATGAGGTATATACGCAGTGCCGCCATTGTGCACTGTGGGGGTCATGTCTATCAGGGCTTCTCCAGCAACAATCAGCATGTGTCCTCCAGGGGTGGTAGGGGCTCGACCGTGGCAGCAGTTTATCCTGGAGTCACGGAGCGTGTAAGTTCACCCCCGGCCATCCTCGAGGTAAACTTGAGTGCGGAGAAAGCTATGGGACTGAGCAAAGGAAAGTTTGAGCGAATTCAGGCTTGTGCCGACGAAAAAGGCATCATTGCAGCTGCTGCGATGGATCAGCGGGGTTCTCTACGCAAGGCCATTGCTAAAGCCAGAGGCGCAGACGTGAGCGATGCCGAGATGACCGAGTTCAAAACAGCCGTGGTCAAAATCCTCACCCCTTATGCCTCGGCTATTCTGATTGACACCGAGTACGGTCTACCGGCATTGAAGGTCAAGGCCCCGCGCACCGGCGTGTTGCTGGCCTACGAAAAATCGGGCTATGACACCACCGCCGTGGGCCGCTTGCCCGACTTGCTGCCCGATCTGAGCGTACGGCGGATCGTGGAGGCCGGGGGCGATGCGGTCAAGATTCTGCTGTACTACAACCCCGAGGACGACCCTAAAATCAACACCATCAAGCACGCTTTCATCGAGCGGGTAGGGGCCGAGTGTGCTGCGCTGGAGGTGCCTTTCTTTCTCGAGCCCATCGCTTACGACGATCGGCTTGGCGAGGGCCTCGAGCTGGCCAAAGCCAAACCCCGCTATGTAGCCAAGTACATGGAAGAGTTCTCCAAGGACCGCTACGGCGTGGACGTGCTCAAGGTAGAGCTACCTTTCAACATTGCTTATACCAGCGGCACCCTGGGCTTCAAGGGTGAGGAAGCCTATACCCGCACCCAGGCGCTGCAATTTCTCAAAGACACTGCCAGCGCCGCCGGTAAGCCTTTCATCTACCTATCTGCGGGCGTGAGCGATGCGGTGTTCCGCGAGTCGCTGGAGATGGCCGCCGAAGCTGGGGTACCTTTCAGCGGGGTCTTGTGCGGACGGGCTACCTGGCAGGATGGCATTCCGGTGTATGCCAAGCAGGGTGGAAAGGCGCTGGAGGACTGGCTCTCCGACCAGGGTGTAAAGAACATCCAGATGCTCAACGAGGTGCTGGCCAAGGGCGCCAAACCCTGGTGGACTCTGTATGGCAGCCTGGAAGCCGCCCGAGGATAACCGAGTTGTACGAGCATGCCCCCCTGCTAATGCAGGGGGTTTTCGTCGAGGGGGAAGGGACCCATCTGATACCAGATTCGGTTGGCTCGCCACCGGATGGTGACGGACCAACCCGACCGAAGGGCACTGCCGGTATCGCCGACCGTAGGCAGGGGTGGGGCGTACTTTGGGATTCAAGTTGTACCGCACGCGGCGCGATCTGGCCTCTAAAGTTTTTGATATGGATGATTATCTTTTGAATCCGGTATGACACCAGCTTCGGTCGGTTCACTACGCTCCATGACCCCACGGGCAGTGCATCGGAGCCTCACAAGAAATTGGCCTTGGATGATTGTCGTGGCCCCCTCTATTATTGCTGAGGGGACGATCGCCGACGCATGTTTTTGAGTTTCATCTTGCACACGCTGCCTCTGGCGTCGGGGGCCCGTCCCAACCGAAGTCTTCCGATCTGCAATTCGGGTCGCACTGCTGCCAACACAATCGCGGCAGGGTCGTCGGAACCTGAGTCGGTATCAGTCCAGGTGCATTTTGAGACCTTCACAGCCGGTACTGTTCGTCTGACACCTGCTCCAACCACTCGGTGCTCACCCCATCCGCCGCCGCCTGTATCGCTAGGTGGGTCATAGCGTGGGTGGGGCTGGCCCCGTGCCAGTGCTTTTCGCCGGGAGCAAAGTAGAGGGTGTCTCCGGCCTTCATCTCCCGCACGGGCTCACCCCAACGCTGGTACCATCCAATGCCAGCCTCCACGTGCAACACCTGCCCTTGGGGGTGGGTATGCCAGGCGGTGCGTGCACCCGGCGTGAACATCACCCGCAACACATGCAGATTCATTGGCGCGGGGGTAATTACCAGCTCGCTCAGATAGACCGAACCGCTAAACCATTCCGGCTTGCCCTGGCGGGTGGGCGCTTGAGGCACAAAACTTTTCCAAGGGTTCTCCATAGCTCAATTTACTTCCACCGGGCCTGTATGCGGGTACTGCTATGACTCTTGACGATGGACCCTCGAGGTCTAGAAAGCCCGCTCGTACTGCACTGGCCAGACCTTAGTACCCAGCGCCCGGCCCGCCCGGTAGGGCCAGTAGGGGTCGGCCAGCAGGGGGCGGCCTAGCAAGATTAGATCGGCCTGTTTCTCCTGAAGAATGGCCTCGGCTTGTAAGGGCTCGGTAATGAGGCCCACCGCCCCTGTGGATAAGCCTGTGGACAAGCGTATTTGGGCCGCAAAAGGCACCTGATACCCAGGCCCCAGGGGAATCTTGACCCCAGGGACGGCCCCGCCCGAAGAGCAGTCCAGCAAATCCACGTCGCGTTGCTGTAGTTCCCTT
>DAIUDO010000163.1:0-4958 GCA_036845585.1 Meiothermus sp.
TAGAACTGCGAAACCCCGACCATACCGCGAATGCGGTTGGTTGTGGGTAGTTCATATGGTAGGCATTTGGTAGGCGATGGATGTCTTTGCACCGGAACGGAAGGGAATACCAAACAGCCACAAACGCTAACCGGGCTCCACCACAATGATAGCGGTCAGGATGAAGGCGGGAAGATTTTTCCCCGGCAGGGCCCGCCCCATAACCACAACCATGTAGGGTCCCGGTTTGGGGAACACCACCGGGCTCTCTATTCGCCCGGTAGCCGGGTTTAGGGTGAAGGTAACGCTCACATCGGGGCGGGCTTGCGCGCTGGCCTGTCCCTGGTAGGCCAGCATCCGGCAGAAACAGTCCTTTAGATTGACGTGGACTCCGTTGACCGAGACGAAGCTCAGATAGCCCTGGAGCCGCTTGTTGGCAATGGGAATATCGGAGTTCCCCCACTTGAGCTCGCCCGAAACCGGACCATCCCCAGACAGGGGGTGGGCCAGCGACAGGGTCAACATGACCACCAGTGCCAACACTCTGGGCATACTCCGTATCATCTGAACCTCTGGCTACCAGTTTGGCACAACCCGAATGAGAAAGCGCTCATCGAAGTTCCTAACGAGGGGGCAGATAGGCGGGGTTGGTGGTAAAGCCCCGGTCGGTGAGGGACTTCAAAAAAGCCACCAGATCGTCTACTTCCTGTTCGGTCAGACCCAGAGGGCGGATCAGGGCATCGGCGTTCAGGTTGGGCTCACCCCCTCGGTTATAGTGCATCACCGCATCGCGCAAGGTTGGGATGGAGCCATCGTGCATGTAAGGGGCGGTGAGTTCTACGTTGCGCAGGGTGGGGGTTTTGAACTTGCCCACGTCTTCGTCCTTGCCGGTCGCACGCGCCAGCCCGATGTCTTTGTAGACCGTGTAAAGTCCGGTGTTACGCGGCTCGTCATCGGTGAATTCCGCGCCCACATGGCAGTGGAAGCAGTCACCCTTTTCGCTGAAGAACAAATCCATGCCCCGCAAAGCTGCCTCCGACATGGCTTTATCGTCGCCGGCCTGATAGCGGTCAAAAGGACTGTTGTAAGAAAGCAGGGTTCGCTGGAAGGCAGCCAGGGCGTAGGTGGTGGTCTTGAGGGAGGGCGCTTCGCCAAACACCTCGCGAAAGGCCCGGGCATACTCGGGAATGGCCTCGAGCCGCCGGGCTAGCTCATCGGGCTGCATACCCATCTCGTCGTGGGCGGTGATAGGACCTACAGCCTGTAGCTCCAGCCTCGGTGAGCGTCCTTCCCAAAAAAGCGCCTTGCGGTGGCCCACGTTGGTCAGGGTGGGCGCGTTGCGGGTACCTTTCTGGCCGCCAATTCCCGTACTGACTGCATGGCCCCCATCGCTGAAGGCATACTCGGGTTTGTGGCAGGTAGCACAGGCCACGGTGTTGTCGGCCGAGAGGCGCTTGTCGTAGAAAAGCTTCCGGCCCAACTCGATCTTGGCAGGGGTTTGCGGGTTGTCAGTCGGGGTTGGCACGCTCGCACGAAGGGTTTGCAGGTTATCTCTCGGAGGCGGAGCATCGACCCGCTGGGTTGCCACAAAAACCCAGCCGATCAGGGCCAGAGCCGCCAGCAGAGTGGATGTTACTCGCTTGAACATACCGCTCGAAAATCCGGTTGACCCAGGTTAGCGCGCCAGGCTGAAGGCACCGGTCATGTGAAAGTAGACCACCGACATAATCAGCCGGGTTTGCGGGCTGAGGCCGTGTAGCTGGCGTAGCTCAGGCTGGTTCCAGTCCAAAAAAGCAGCGCTGGGGCCTGGCTGGAAAGCAGCGGCCACATCGAGGTTGAGGGTGATGCTACCACCCGTTTGCGGGACGTTAATAAGCACCCGGCGGGTTTGCAGATCCTGCACCCGCACGGGCAGGCGGAAGGCATCGGTACCCATGTGAATGACCCATTTCTGGTTGCCCCCAGGCAGAAGGGCTGTCCCCTCCAGACGGTAGAAGATATACCCTGGATTCCAGGCCCAGTACATGCCGGAGTTGACCCCAAGGGGCAGTTGCTGCGTTGAAGCATCGAGGTGGTTGAGTTCGCGGGGCACCCCCACATTAAAGCGAATCCCCCGGTACTGCCCTGCAGGAACATCCATTTTCATCACCGTGACCCCCTGGGTTGGGGCCTCGCGTTTGAATTCGGCCAACACCAACCCATCCACCCTGACCTCAGTGCCGTCGGAGCGCACCAGGGCCACATCGGAAATGTAAAACTTGAGCAGGTCGATCTGGTAGCGCTGGCCTTGGGGTGTCTGATAGGTCCGGCCAAACTGCAGGGGCTGATCACCCACGCGCAGGTTAATCTTGAGTTCGACCGGTGCTGCTGTAGCTAGCGTAAAAAACACCGGCACAAGGGAGAGGAATCGTTTGTTCACTGCCAACACTCCTTCCTTGAGGTTAGCAAACCAAAACTCAGAATCGTGTGAACAGCGCCTAGGGCTTCACGCCCAGGGCGAACTCGAGGGTCAGTTTCCGGGGCAGCTCCAGGGCCACCTGCCAGTCGCCCGGCTTGCGGGCCACCAAAGCGCTGTGGTACTGCGACTTGTAGTACGGGATTGGGGCATCCTCAAGAACTTCTGTGCCGAGTTCGGCACGCAGCCTCAGGGGCGGGCCACCCTCCAGCAAATTCCCCTCGGCATCGCGAATGTCCAGATATAGGTGAATCAGGCCGGCTTGGCTAAACAGTTGTCCGATGTATTGCCGGTCACCATCGGTTTCGTTGATGCGGATGGCGGTGGGCGTCGCCTGGTTGGTCGCCGGGGGCGGCTCGGTGGTGGCCAACAGTCCGCTCACCCCCAGCACGCCGACAATTACGGCCGCCTCGAGGCTGACCGTCCGCAGGCCCCGGACTCTCTTGGCCTCGAGGCGAGGTAGAAGCCACAAACGATTGAGCGCAGCCAACCCCACGACCAGGGCCACCAGTGCCAGCTTGAGCAGAAGCCGTTGTCCGTAGGGGGTCGTCCAGAGATTGGCAATCTCGCCGAGCCTTGCCCAGGAGAGGTACACCCCCATCAGGGTCACCAGCAGCACCGAGCCAAGACCCAGCGCCGAAAGGCGGCGAATCGCCCGCATGACCGCCTCGTAGCGGGTGCCTGGCCAAACCACCGCAAGCGCCAGCACACACCCAGCCCATACCACCGCAAAGGCCAGATGCACCAAGTCGGCCCAGACCTGCAGGCCGCCTGCGGCCCCGGCATGGGAGGTAAGGCTCAGGGTAAGGAGTAGGCCCAGCGCCAACGGCGCATACAACCAGCGATCGAGCCCCGACCAACCCATTGAAAGCACCAACAACCCCAGCAGCAGCAGCAGCCGTATCAGCAGCAGGTTGCCCTGGCCGGTCTCGAGCAAGTAGCTGCCCATCAGCGAGGTATCCCCCAGCATCCAGGTCACGTGGTAGATGCCGTACAACGTAGACCCTAGGGCCAGCAGAAACCCCCCCGAGAGCAGGTACCACAAACGCCAGCGTTGGCTACGGGCGGCTTCCGGCCCCACATAACGGGCAAACACCCCAGCCCCCAGCAATAGGAAAACCCCCGCGTACAAGACGGCCCGCAGGATGGATTGGGTATTGTCGTGTTCGTGGGGCATGTTCAAAAGGGTCAAGACTGGCCGAGTCCTACGGCGCGGCTACCTAGCCTACAGACCTACCATGCTAGCGCACATCCCCCACCACCAGTGTGGGCTCGGGCCTGCCGCGCCATTCAGGGCCTGAAGACAAATACAAAAAAATCGGTCTGGCTGTGACCATCTACAGCGAGATTCCTCCACATCACCACATAAGGCCCTGGCTTAAGACCCGGTTTTAGCGAGATGGTTACGCTTTGGCTGGTACGAGCGGCGGCACTGACGCCCGTATCCATGCGGCGTGAGGCATCGCCACGCTGCGAGAGCACCCGATTGACCAATGGCTGGGCCAACCGGCGCAAACGTGCAGGGCTACCCCAAACTTCCTCAGGTGCGCCCAGTGGGTACACCTTGAAGGTGGACAGACGGACCTCAACCGCCTCACTGAAGCGGATGGTAATCGCTTTGGGAGCCTGCTTAACTGTTGCATTGGGCATGGGGGTAGAGCTTCGGTACTCCGCATGAGCCAGCGCAAGGCCCAGCAGCACAAGGTAGACGGCCCACAATCTTTTCATTGCGCCTCCAGCAGTTTGTCACCAGATTTGAGAATCTCATACCAGATTCGGTTGGTTCGGCACCGGATGGTGGCAAACCAGCTCAACCAAAAGGAGATGTTTGTCTCGCCGAACGACCAGGTAATGCTGGTTTCGCCGACCGTAGGTAGGGGTGGCGTGTGCTCTGGGATTCTATTTTGCACCGCACGCCACAACCTGCCCTAATTTGGGAGGGTTATCTCTTGTCGAGAGTCACACTCCCGTAAGAACTCAGAGGACTTGCCTCGCAACACTGCAAGGCCCCAGTCTGGGTGGCCCCCACGAGCATGCTGGCTATTCGTCTCGGAGTAGCCTAGGCGGACCTCGAGCCGCTGTGGCTTTCAAAAGCTCTTCTCTAGGCAGGCTTCCCGAAACCCACAGATGAGGCCCGAAACCCATCCGGTACGGCAGACCCAACTCAGGAACCAGAGCCGGCAATGGTGCCTGCACATAACACAAAGGGCAGCCCTCGAGGTGCTCATGGGCCTGACCGGAATCGTGTAGGGTTGATGGTTGATGCTCTGTTGGGACAGGTTCTACCGGAAACATCATCAATCCCCGCAAACCCAACAACACCGAGGTCAGCAGGGCTGCAAACACCAGCCCAAGCACTATAGCGGGTTGGTCAGCTCCCGGTTGGGCACCCCTCACAGCCCTACTGTACTCGAAGGCCCTGGTAGGCTGTTGGATTGTGAACAACCAGCCCTAGCTCAAATCTGCCTGACCAGCCCCTCGCGCAACAGCTCATGCAGCATCTCGGGTTTGGCATCGCCGGTGC
>DAIUDO010000164.1:0-4866 GCA_036845585.1 Meiothermus sp.
TCAACATCCAGGCTTCCGAGCTGGCTAAGCTAGCGGTGGTGCTCTACCTGGCCGCCTTCTTCCACAACAAACCTACCGACTACCCCATCATCGGCCCGGTAATCGCCATCAGCCTGTCGGCTGGCCTGATCATCGCCTCCCCCGACCTGGATACCGGCCTGTTTGTGCTGCTTTTGTCGGGCTTTTTGCTGGTGGTAATTGGGGTGCCCTGGCGGCGGCTGCTGGCCATTGGAGCCACCGCCTGGATTCTGGCCCTCTCGGTCTCGGGGCTCTACCTGGATCGCTTTGAAAAAGTGCGCGACCGCTTTGAGGGCTGGAGTACCTACGTGACCGGGCGGGTCCACGAACTGAGCCCGGAGGTCATCCGGGGGCCGCTGTACCAGATCACCCAGGCCCACAAAATCATCGTCAATGCTGGGCTCTTCGGGCAGGGGGTGGGATCGCGGATGCCCAACCTGCCGGAGTCGCACAACGACTTCGTGCTGGCCTCGATTATCTGGGCCGGTGGCTGGCTGGCCGGTCTGATGGTCCTGCTGGCCTTGTGGTTGATACTGGCCCGGGGGCTTCAGATTGCAGCCAACCTCGAGGGCTCGAGCAGCGTCCTGGCACTGGGTCTGACCCTTTATTTGGTACTGCAAGCGGCGCTGAACATCGCCGCCGTCATCGGCACCCTCCCGATTGGGGGTTCGCCGCTGCCCATGGTGAGCATGGGCGGCAACTCCATGATCATGGCCGGGCTGGCCATGGGCTTCCTGCAGGCCCTCTCGCGTGAAGCCTTTGCCGGTCGGGAAACGGAGCCACCCCGGGAGGCCCAACCATGAAGAAACCCACCCAAGGAGGACCATGGTGATCGTTACCGGAGGCGGCACCGGCGGCCACCTGTACCCAGGGCTCGCGGCGGCGCGAGCGCTCCTGGCCGCCGGGGAACCGGTCACCTACGTGGGTGCCCGAGGGGGCCTAGAAGAACGCGTGCTACCCGAAGCGGGGCTGCCTTACCGAATTATCCCAGCGGGCAAGCTCTCGCGCGATGTGCTGCAGCCCCGCGAGGGCCTCAAGCTACTGCACAGCCTGCGGGCCGCAGGCCGGCTGCTGGAGGAACTGCGGCCCAGAGCCGTCCTGAGCATGGGCGGTTACGCAGGGTTCCCGGTGGCCTTCCTGGCGGCCCTGCGGGGCGTCCCGCTGGTTATTCACGAGCAGAACGCCAAGCTGGGTCTGGCCAACCGGGTGCTAGCCCAGCTGGCCCGCCGGGTCGCACTGGCCACCCCCATGCCGCTGGCACCCCGGCTGGCTGCCAAAGCCCTGGTGGTAGGCTACCCGGTACGGGAAGAACAGCACCAACCCGCCGAGGCCCGTGCTGCTCTGGGGCTGGACACCCGACGTCCCACCATCCTGGTACTGGGGGGCAGCCAGGGCAGCCAGGAACTCAACCGGCAGCTGCCCCCACGGCTTTACCCCCTGCTGGGTGAGTGGCAGGTTTTGCACCAGTGTGGGGTGCGCTGGGAGAGCGAACTCAAGGCCCAGGAGCGGCCTCACTACTTTGTTCGCGGCTACGTGGACAGCGCCTTGGCTTGGAGCGCAGCCGATTTCGCCATCACCCGCGGCGGGGCCGGCACCATGTCGGAGGCGGCCTACCACCGGGTGCCGGTGCTGGGCGTTCCGCTGCCACGCCACCTCGACGATGGCGCTCAGTGGGCCAACGTCAGCTTCTACGCCGAGCAAGGGGCAGCCCGGCTGCTGACCTCGTGGGATCGCTTTGAAGACGAACTTAATGCTTTGCTCGACCCCTCCACACGTGCACAGATCCGCGATACACTTGGGGGGTTGTCGCCAGTCGGTGCAGCCAAACGGCTGGCCCGAATTGTTTTGGAGGCGGCGTGAAGCACTATCACCTGATGGGCATTGGGGGTATTAGCATGAGCGGGCTGGCCCGCATCCTGCACAAGGACGGGCATGTGGTCAGCGGCTGCGACAGCCAGCTTTCCGACCTGACCCGTCGCCTCGAGCGCGAAGGCATCCGGGTGGCGCAGGGGCACAGCCCGGCACACCTGGAGGGTGTGGATGTCCTGGTTGCTTCCACCGCCATCAAGGAGAGCGAACCTGAGTTGGCTACCGCCCAAACCCTGGGCATCCCGGTCTGGCGCCGGATCCAGGTGGTGGCCGAAATCCTGCGCGGCGGCTACAGCCTGGGCGTCACCGGCTCGCATGGCAAGACCAGCACCACCTCGATGCTGGCCAGCATCTTTCTGGCAGCGCAAACCGATCCCACCGTGCTGTTGGGAGCCGACCTGAACCTGATCGGGGGCAGCGCCAAGGTAGGCGCGGGGCGGTTCCGGATCGCCGAGGTGGACGAGTCCGACCCGCTGTTTCGCTTCCTGGAGCTGGATGTGGCGGTGCTGACCAACCTCGAGGCCGACCACGTTTCGCCCGACGGGCAGGCCCGCCCCAACTACCACGCCTCCTTCGAGGCCCTCCAGGACGCTGTACGCTCCTTTGCGGGCCGGGCTGGGCATGTCGTTTACAACGGCGAGCCCCGCTGGCACCTGCTCGAAGAGCTGACCCAGGGCAGGCCCCGCAGCAGTTTTGGGCTTTTGGCGGGGGACTGCCACGCGGCCGGTGTGGCCCTCGAGCCTTTCGGCAGCCGCTTCGAGCTGGTCTGGCAGGGCCAAACCCTGGGGCTGGTACGGCTGCAAGTGCCCGGCGAACACAACATCCTCAACGCGCTGGCCGCCGCTGCGGCAGCCCTCGTCTCGGGCATCGCCTTCGAGGCGGTCCAGGAGGGGCTCTACCGCTATACCGGGGCCAGCCGCCGCTTCGAGCGGGTGGGCGAGCTCAACGGGGCGCTGCTGGTCGACGATTACGCCCACAACGCCACCAAGCTGTTCGCCCTGCTCAAAGCTGCCCGCAACACCGGCCTGCGGGTGCGGGCGGTGTTCCAACCCCACCGCTTTGGCCGCAGTGAGCAGGAGTGGCCCCTCTACGCCCAGGCCTTAGAGCAGGCTGACGAGGCCCTGATCCTCGATGTCTACAGTGCTGAGGAGGCCCCGATCACGCTGACCAGCGCCCAGATCGCCCAGCGCATCTGCGACCATCTACAGGCCAAAGGCCACCTGGCCCGCTACGACAGCTGGGACAACACCTTAGCCTACCTGCGCCAGAGCGCTCGAGAGGGCGACCTCATCCTGACCATTGGGGCGGGGAACGTTTCAAAGCTGGGGCGGCTGCTGGCCCACCGCCCGGAGGTGCGGCCTTGAAGGTCCAGCGCATGCCCCTCGCGAAGCTCACCACCCTGGGGGTTGGGGGCGAGGCCGAGGTCTGGACGGTCGAGACCCTGGCCGATCTTCAGGAGGCCACCCAGGCCCCCTACCGGGTGCTGGGTAACGGTTCCAACCTGCTGGTCGCCGATGCCGGCGTGCCCGAGCGGGTCATCCGGCTGGGGGGCGAGTTCGCCGAGTGGAGCCCCGACCTACAAGGTTGGGTCGGTGCTGCCGCCTCGGTACCCAATCTGTTGCAAGCCGCTGTGCGGCGCGGCCTGAGCGGCTTGGAAGGGCTGTACGGTGTGCCCGCCCAGGTAGGGGGTGCGGTCAAGATGAACGCCGGCACCCGTTTTGGCGAGATAGCCGAGGCGTTAGATCAGGTCGAGGTCTTTCATGAGGGCACCCTGCACCGCTACAGCCCCGCCGAACTCGGCTTTGGTTATCGGCGCTCGAGCCTGCCCGAGGGGGGCATTGTGACGCGGGTCAAGCTAAAACTCCTACCCTCCAGCCAGGATGCGGTGCGGGCCAAAATCGCTCTGGTGGATGCGGCCCGCAAAGGCCAGCCCAAGAAGAAAAGCGCGGGCTGTGCCTTTAAAAACCCCCCCGGCGACTCGGCTGGACGCCTCATAGATGCTCGAGGGCTCAAGGGAACCCGCATTGGTCAGGCCATGATTAGCCTCGAGCACGGCAACTTCTTGGTTAACCTAGGCGGGGCTACCGCCGCCGATATGTATGCGCTGATCCGCAAGGTTCAGGCCGTGCTGCCGCTGGAGGTGGAGTGGGAGATCTGGGGGCAAATTGCCTTGCCAGCGGAGGTAAGCCGATGACAAAGAGCATGGGAAGAATCCGGCGGACATCCCGCAGAGTGCTGGGCCTTGGGCTTCCCTTCTTCTGGTTGCCACAGGGCAGCAGCGCGCCCCTGCGCAGAAGGGGGCTGGAATGATTCGGGCCGTGCTTGGTGTATTGCTGCTGGCCTCTGTGGGCATCGGCTCTTTTGTGGTCCTGCCCATCGAGCGTGTGGATGTGGTGGGCAACCGGCAGCTCTCCGATGCCCTGGTACGGCAGATCACCGGCCTCGAGCCGGGCCGCCCGTGGCTCTGGGCCTGGCCCCAAAAACTCGAGCTCCTGCGGCAAAACCCCTGGGTGAAGAGCGTGGCCCTCGAGCGCCCCGCGCCGGGCCAGTTGCGCATTGTGCTCGAGGAGCGCACCCCAGTTGCGAGCCTCAGACGCGGCTCAGAACGCTATGGTCTCAGCCAGGATGGGGTGCTGTTGCCCGGAGCTGCTCTGCGAGGCCCGATACTCGAGGGAAGGGGTGAGATTCCCATTGCAGACCTGCTTTTGCTGGTGCACACGTTCCCACAAGCCCAGCGCATACGTTACAACGCAGCAGGTTACCAGGTTGAGGCGGCAAATCTTAACGTTTGGGGCAAAAGCGTCAAAGAGTTGCAAGATTGGGCCAAAGCCAGCAGAATAGGCGAAAGTGTGGCAAGCAACCCTCTTGCGCACCCCGGCGACTGGACTGAAAGCCGTATATATGTGTATTCCTGGGGGGTGAGCGCTCGCCGATGATTCTCGTAGGTTTAGACGTTGGAACCACCAAAGTGACCGCAGT
>DAIUDO010000165.1:0-4834 GCA_036845585.1 Meiothermus sp.
GTATGCAGCCTAGCTCACCGCAGGCGGTATACTCCCAGTCCTTCCAGCCAGGTAGGTCCTTCCAGCTCCTCCTCCCTCAGCAGGTCGAGCACCCTGGGCAGGTTCAACTGGACGGGCTCGAGGGCCGCGTACACCCAGACCTCCTCGCCTTCGTAGAGGCGCTTATAGGACAGGAGTTTTTCCGAGACCTGCAAGGGTAGAAGTCCTCCGCGCCGCAGGGCCGGTATGGTTTTTTTGAGGCGAATGAGCTTGCGGGTCCACTCCAACACATCCTGGTTCCACTGCTCCTGGTTCCAGGGGAAGGTGCCCCGGCACATGGGGTCGCCGTTCCAGTCGTCGTAGGGGTTGGTCTGGTCGAGGCCAATCTCGTCGCCGTAGTACAGACCGGGCGCTCCGGGGAAGGTCAGCAAGATACCCAGCGCCAGCTTGAACTTCGCCAGGTCTCCTCGCAGCCGCCATAGCGCCCTGGGTATGTCGTGGCTGCTGATGAGGGTGTACATGCTCTGGCGTAGCTGCAACGGCAGGGCTGCATAATGGTCCCAGAGTGTTTCCCAGAGCTGCTCGGTAGAAACCTCCACGTCCCAGCCGTAGACATTTTTACCCGAAAGCCACTCCATAAGCGGGTTGGCAAAACCGGCGTAGTGCATCGAGCCATCCAGGGTGTGGGCTCGCAGGGTGGGCACGGTGTCGAAAAACAGCTCACCAAACACGAAAGCCTCGGGGTTTTCCTCCAGGCTGTTGTGTTTGATCAGACGCAGAATTTCGGCGTTGCGGCGGTCGGTGCCTGCTTCTCCCATCTGGTGGGCTACGTCCAGCCGCCAGCCATCGGCTCCCCGGCGAATCCAGTGGCGCACCGGGGCATGGTAGCCATCAATCCAGCGCTCGACCGTAAGGGGGTTGGCGTAGTCGAGCTTGGGCAGGGTCTTGACACCGAAGAAAGCCGCATAGGAGCCATCGGCGTAGAAGGTGAACTGTCCAGCCTCGGGGGAGGTGGGCTCCTGCAAAGCTTTCTGGAAGTCGGGGTGGGTGTTGCCGATATGGTTGAACACCCCATCCAGAATCAGCTTTATGCCGCGCTGGTGCATGGCCTCCACCAACCGGTCGAAGGCCTCATTGCCCCCCAGGTAGGGGTCCACGTTCAGATAGTCCAGGGCGTCGTAGCGGTGGTTGGACCTAGAGGGGAGAATGGGGCACAGGTAGAGGGCCTCAATGCCCAACGACTGCAGGTAGTCGAGCTTCTCGAGGATGCCCTCGAGGTCGCCGCCGTAGTGCTGGATGGGCCCCTCACCCGGCCCGTAGCTCAAGGGCTCGCTCCAGCTTTTGTGCACGATGGGCCGACCCATGTAGACCCACTCCCCGCTTTTGGGGTCGTTGGCGGGGTTGCCATTGCGGAAGCGGTCGGGGAAGATCTGATAAAACACCGCTCCGATGGCCCAGTCGGGTACGGTGGGCTGGGCTAACAGGTGGAAAAACTTATCGTAGCGGGGCATCGCACCGTGAAATCCCGCAGAGGCAAGATAAACTCTTGTCTCGCTGAGATAAAAGCAGTACCGCAACGGCGACTCGAAGAGCGGCAGCCTAACCTCCAAACCTCCCTGAATGCGCCTTAGGGGACGGCGTTCGACCTCTCCGTAGCGCAGCAAAATCAGAAAGCCGGCGCTTGCGGTGGTTTTGAGGCGCAGGGTGATCTCCTGTCCGAGTTCAGGCTTCATCGGCTCCACGCAGAATGGTTCCCAGTCGTGGTAAGCCGTCATTCCTTCACCGATCCGGCGGTGTAGCCCGAGACAAAGTAGCGCTGGAAGCCATAGAAAGTGAGCAAGATGGGCAGCGAGCCCAGCACCGCAGCAGCTGCGAACAATCCCCAGCGGGTCGAAAACTGTCCGGTTGTAAAGTTGCGAAGGCCCATTCCTACAGTCCAGGAATCGACCCCGGTGAGGAACAGATTGGCCACGATGAACTCAGAATATGTTCCGACGAACTGGAGTAGAAAGATAAACACAAACATCGGGGCCGAAAGGGGTATTAGGATGAGCGTGAACGCCTGCCACTTGCTGGCTCCGTCTATCAGGGCGGCTTCCTCCAGGCTTTTGGAGATGCTTTCCAGAAAGCCCTTGTAAACCCAGGTTCCAAAGCTGATAATCCCGCCCGAGTAGGCCAGTACCAGGCCGGTAAAGGTGTTCAGTAGGCCCAGGTTGGAGATCAGGATGTAGGTGGCCACCAGCCCCAGGAAGCCGGGAAACATCTGGATAAAGATGAAGACCAGCAGCATTGAATAACGGCCAGGGAAGCTAAAACGGGCAAATGCATAGCCTGCCGTGGCCGTCAGCAACACGGCCAGTATCCCGGTAATGCCGGATACGAACAGGGTATTCCGTACCCAGAGTACAAACTTGGCCTCGGTACCCTGTCCGGTGAACTGGCTGGGGGAGAGAAAGATCACCAAGACGAAACTTACGATGGCAAAGACCGTCAGACTGCGACCTTGCACCTGTGCCCAAGGGCTGTTGGATTGGTCATCGCCGATGATGCGGCGGTAGGCTCCCAGAATCAACACGACAACCAGACTCAAAGCAGCGATGCCCAGCAGGACTGCCTGGTAGGGATACAGCACAAAACCATCGAAGAGCTTGGCATAGTTTTCCCAGCTAAGCTGGGAGAAATCGGGAATGACCCTGGCCCGCACCAAAAGATTGTCGCTGGCCGGTGGCAGAATGCGGTAAAGGGTGTTGCGGGGATCAAACGAGGCCGCTAGGATTTGCAGCACCGGATAGTAGGCAAAAACCAGCACCATGAACATGAACAAGTGGGTTAGGCCCTGTCCGAACAGGGGTAAGAAGCTGCGCTTGCGACCGGCACGCCGGTTGCTGATCAGGGTGACCAGCCAGGAATAAAGCAAGATTAGGCCGATGACGACCAGAAGCCCGCTTAGGGCATAGACCCAGCCGTTCTCAATGCGAACAAAACCCGGAGGGGTGTTGGGTTGGATGCGGGACAAGAGGCTGGGAAAGTAAACAAAGAGCACCCAAGCAACCATCAGTCCAAACACGGCCCAACCGAGATAACGCGGAATGGTCATCATCAGCGCACCTCCTTGAGGGCACCGGTAAAGCGAAAGTTGATCAAGCTGATAGCGACAGTGAGGAAGAAAATCAGGATTGAAATGGCACCCCCCAGACCGTATGCCTGGCCTCCGTCGGCCTGGAAGGCGGTTTTGTAGGCCCAGGTAATCAGGATGTCGGCGGCTTGGGCCGTGGAGGGTCGTCCTTCCACGCCAGGCTGAACGCCCATCAGGTAAATCAGGCCGAAGTTGTTGAAGTTGAAGGCAAACGACCCCAGCAAGAGAGGAATAAAAGGCTGACGCAACAAGGGCAGGGTGATGCCGGTGAGTGTCTGGAAGCCGTTGGCTCCATCAATTTTGGCGGCCTCGTAGACATCGTCAGAGATGGTCGAGAGGGCTCCGAGGGTGGCCGTCATCCAGTAGGGAAACCCCAGCCACAGGCTTATGAGCAGCGCCGACATTTTGAACCACTCGGGGTCGGTCAGCCAGGGTATTGGATAGGAGCCGAGCAGCCCAAGTAATCGGTTGATGGGGCCAAACTGCACATTGAGCATGGCCGTAAATATCTGCACGCTGATCACCACCGGTATGGCCCAGGAAATAATCAGAGCAGTGCGGTAAAAGCCACGAAAGGCCAGATTTTTATTGTTGAGCATCAGTCCCAGAATCAGGCCGGGAATAGCCCCCACAAAGACAGCCCCGGCCGCAAATATAAGGTTCCAGATAAAAACTGGAAATAGGACCGTGCTGGCCTGGCTAAAGATTTGCACAAAGTTTTGAAAGCCCACATACTTGAAATCGTTAATCTTGTAAACCAGGGTCGGTGTGAAGGGGGGAGGTGTCGTGAGTGTGATGCGGCCCTCGCTGGCTTGTTCTGCGGTTACCCGGGCTCGCTGTGTGCGGGTGGTGATCTCTAGAGCCTGGCCGGCACAATCGGGTTGGTCGCAGCGAAGCAGCTCACGAGCGTTGCCGTCCACAAATAACTGCCGATCCTCCACGCGCACAACTTCAGTCTCGGTCGAACGGTCGGGTTTGCCGTTACGGATGCCGGTATAGTTGGTGAAGCCATAATAAACAGTCAAGATGATGGGAAACAGGGTAAAGGCCAGCAGAAAGGTAATGGCCGGGAGAAGGTAGTACCAGTCGGTCAGGTAGGGCACCCTTCGACCGAGCCAGTACAGGATTGGAATTAGCACCAGGGTGGCAAAAATCAGGATCAGGTAGCCAGGGTAACTCTCGTCTATGGGTCGGGGGAAAGCGGCTTGCAGACCCCAGAACGTCAACAACCCGACCAGTGCGGAAACCAACAAGGCTCCGCCCAGTAACCCAATTGCGATTAGGAAACCTCGAGCACCCGGGGGGGAACGGTACATGTAAACCTCCGTTGGTGTAGATTGGTGCAAAACCAACCAACAATCCTCTCAGAACGCCTCTAGCTTATACTTCAGCTCGGTATTTTGTAAGCCCATCGAGGTGTGTGTATGTCGTTCTGGTCAATATGGAAGCGCTTTTACCTGGTTCACCGAATAGTTCATTGGGCCAAAGACCCCCTTTTCCGCTTGGAGCCGCATACCGCATTAAGCTTGTTTCATTCCAGTAGGTCAGGGCCTTGCTAGGCCCAACAATCGGGCCATCTCTAATCTCAAAGCATAGGATTTCCGCGGTGCTGCTTTACTTCAGACCCTTGCTTCTATTGATTAGGCCGTGGTTGGAAAGGTTATAGGACTTTCGCTTAGAGGGGCAAGGGGTCTAGTGTAAGGGGATGGAGGTCAACCG
>DAIUDO010000166.1:0-4832 GCA_036845585.1 Meiothermus sp.
TTCACCCGGTAGCCGTGGTTTCATTGCGTGCCATCCACTCCCCCAGGGTCCGGGGTCGGTTACCGTCCACCTGGGGGTCCACGTACAGAAATACGCTGGCCCCCAGCGGTCGCCGGGGCCAGCCCTCGAGGGCCTTCCGCCAGGGCGGGGCCTTCCACTGCCCATCCGGGCTGCGCAGGTGGGTGTCCCCCCAGGCCTTTTGCACCCGCTTGCGGATCTCCTGGACCTGGCGGAACACCCCCCCGAACATGGGCAGGTTGCTCAACGTCTTCAGGTGGCCCACCAGCCGGGGCCAGTGGTGGGTGGTGGTGTAATGCAACGCTTCCTCCAAGAGTTCGCGGTGGAAGGCCTCCACTAAAAACCACGTCCAGCGGTTGTTTTCAGGATGCCGCCTTAGCTCGTAGGTGGGCAGCCAGCTCTCCTTCCGCCAGGCCACCCATTGCAGCGGGCGCTTCCCCTCCACCGAGGCCAGCTCCTCCCCCTCCAGGCGCTTCGTGGCCAGCAGGGCGTAGGGCCAGCGGCCCCCCCGGGGCTCGGGCCCCAGAAACAACCGAGCGGTGGCCAGGCCGGCCTCGCGGCGAACCCGCTGGGCTTCGGGGGAGATCAGCGCGTGGTGGCGCTTGCTGATCTTCTCCACCGCCACCAGAACTTTCTCCTCCGGGGTGGTGGTCACCAGGTAATACCGGTAGCCCGCTGTCACCGCCTGCCGGATGGCGGCCATCACGGCGGTCTGGCTGCGGTAGAGGCGGTAGTCGGCGGGGTCCATCACTCTGAGGGGAATATTGTGAGCTGCGACGGCTCTTGTGTTGACACGGGGAGCGCCTCCGCTGGCGTTTTGCCGCGTGTGCGTTTTGTGCGCCATTTTGGGGCCTGCGCTGTTTCCTGCTGGCGGTACTCCTCGGCCAGCAGTTGCAGCGCCTCGTAGGCGAGTTCGCTGACGCTTATCTGGTGCGCCTGAGCGAGCCGCTCGAGGGCCTTATACGTGGACGGTTCTATTCGCACAGTGAGCCGCTCGGTTCGGCGCTCTTTTGTTTGCGCGGTGAGTCGTTGTGTGAGGCGGTTGAGGAGGGCCATTTGCAGACCAGCGCAGCAGATGGGTCGGGTGGGTGTCTATTTTTGCGTTTTTTGCAGGCGATGGGTTGGGATGGGGCTGTCCTTATAAAGGTTCCTTTGGGCGCAGGCCTTGAGTTTCCTATAGGGCCGGGCCTTGAGTCTCGGCCTCATGGCCCAGAAAATGCTTGGGTAGCAACTTGGGTTATACTAGGCCCATGAACGCTTGGGTTCTGGCCCTGATGGCGCTTCTGGGTTCCCTCGGGCTGGCGCAAAAGCCCCTGCAGACCCTGGCGTGGGGAAGCTACAGCCTGCGCATTGAGGAAAACGAGGGGGGACAGGTGGCGCGGATCCTCCTGGCCGGCCGTACCCTCGTTGAGGTCCGGGACTTCCGCCTGGAGGCCTCCCTGGTGGAGGTGACCGGAAGGCCCCCCAAGGAGCTCCTGCTCACGGGGTATTCCGGCGGCGCCCACTGCTGCACCACGCACTACCTCTTCACCCAAGAGGGCGGCCTCCGCAACCTCCTCTACCAGGAGTGGGGGGACGGGGGCATCCAGGAGGTGCGGGACCTGGACGGGGACAGCCGGGGGGAGCTCATCGCCCTTTGGGTGTACGCCTACTTTGGGGACCTGCCCTTCGCCTACTCCCCCGGGGTCCACCTCGTCTACGCTTACGACGGCATGGTGTTCCACGAGGTCACCCGGAAGTTCCCCGTACCCGCTCTGCAGGCCATGAGGGCGTACCGCGAGGACTTCCTGAAGGCCCGGTCTTCGGGGGACCTCCCGGGGATGCAGGGGAGCGCCCTGGGTTACTGGCTGAACGCCCTGGTGATCGGGCAGGGGGCGGAGGCCAAGCGCTGGCTGATGGAGAGCGCGCCTCCCGAGGTGAGGAGCTGGCTTTTGCAGCACGAGGAGGAAATCCTGAACAGCGTCTCGGCCCTGCCGAGAAGCTACAGCCGCGCCCTTCCGCCGAAGCGCTGAAGGGGCAAACGTAGCGCGCCGCTCCTGGAGCCAGGGTTGCTCAAGGAGGGGCTCCGGCCCGGGAGGCTTACCTCCGAGATCTGGTACAAGCGGGTACTCAGGAGCCCTTCCCTGGCCCTGCGCCGGGACGGGACGGTCTGGGCCTGGGGCGAAAACGACCACGGCCAGGTGGGCATCACCCCTAACCCCCTGGTGCCCTACCCGGTGCGGGGCCTCACGGACGTGGTGGCCATCCGGGCAGGGGAGAACGCCAGCTACGCCCTGCGGCGGGACGGCACCCTCTGGGCCTGGGGTTCGGGGGAGTGGGGGAGGCTGGGCGTGGGCGACTTCGCCGACCGCCCCTTGCCCACGCAAGTGCAGGGGCTGAGCGGCATCAAGGCCCTGCCTCAAGGGATTTTTGGGGGAAATGTGGCCGCTGTGCTGAAGGAGGACGGCACGGTCTGGGTCTGGGGCAACAACACGCACGGCCTTTTGGTAACGGGGCAAGGGTGCTCCCCCTGGTATTCGGATAGCAGTTGGTATTGGGATCGGGGCCAGCCCACCCCGGTCCAGGTGGAAGGGCTAAAGGACGTGGCCCAGCTGGCTTTGGGCTATGCTCACTTTGTGGCCCTCCTAAAAACAGGCGAGGTGGTGGCCTGGGGCCTAAGCCATCGGGGTCAGGCCGGCGTTTTTAACGAGTATTGCGCCCCCATCACCAAGGTGCCCGACCTCCGGGACGTGGTCCGGATCCAGGCCGGGAGCCTTATCAGCTCCGCCCTCACCAGGGACGGCACCCTCTGGACCTGGGGGGCGCACACCAGTTGGGATGGGAGGGGTTTTGGGGCCTGCTGGGCATCGGCCCGGTCCGGCGGGACTGGGAGCGGCCCGTGCCCCCCATTGGCATGGACGGGGTCATCTTCTGGAAGGGGTGGGACCCCACCTTCGCCGTGAAGGGTGACGGCACCGTGTGGGCCTGGGGCCGGAACGAATCCGGGCAGATCGGGAACGGCAGTCGGGAACACCAGCACACGCCCATCCAGATCAAGCTTCCAGACATGCCCTAAGGTAAAAGGGCTTGGGGGCCCGGGCTGGCCCGGGCCCCCGGGTCTTTTGGGGCTAGCCCTCCAACACCTCAATCCCGGGAAGCGTGCCCTTCTCCAGGTACTCCAGGCTGGCTCCGCCCCCGGTGGACACGTGGCCAAAGCGGTCCTTCAGCCCCAGGCGGTTCACCGCCGCCACCGAGTCCCCGCCCCCCACCACGGTGAAGCCGCAGAAGGCACCGAACCCCGGGCTGTGCAAGGTCCAGGTAGTGCATGCCCCGCTTCCACTACCTCCACCACCCCAGCTACCTCCACCGTTGATATTGCGGGCAACTGTAATCGGTCAACACATCTGAGACTCTTGGGGAACCGACTCCGCCTGTAGTTTAGCCAGGAACTCCAGGGGAGCCAAGCCCTCCAGGGCCATGTGGGGTCTATGGCCGTTGTAGTACGCCAGGTAGTCTTCCAGCTCGGCCTGGATTTCACCGATGGTCGTGGGCAAGGGCCGGGTGTAGAACTCGTCCCGGAAGGTTCGCTGCATCCGCTCCACATGGCCGTTGAGCTTAGGACTTCGCGGGGGCAGCACGAAGAGCCGGATGCCCAGAGCCTGGCAGCCCTCAAAACTTGCAGTTATGCGCCCTGGGGATTCCTTATGCACCGGGACCACTTGAAAGGGCTGCTGGTTTCCCGTCTGATGACGGGTGCTATGCACACAGCAGCCCAGTCCCTACTCTCAGCCATCCTGGCCCTCCTGCCAAGCCCCCACCTGCGGGATTCCCTCAAAGCCCTGCTCTTCCTGCTCCTCCAAGGCCATGGCAAGGCCAGGCCCCAGCACAGCCAGACCAAGTCCCCCTCCGCCCTCTCCCGCTTCCTGAATAGCTACCCCTGGCCCACCCGCGCCCTCATCCGCCTGGCTAGGCAGGAAGCTGAAAAAACCCTGCACCTGGCTAGGAGAAGACCAGGCCCCAAGCCCAGGCTCTTGGTGGTCCTGGACCTGGTCACCCTGGAGAAGCAAGGCACCTTTCCCCTCCTGCCGACATTCCGCACCCCTCACTCCAACAGGTAATATCGCCCTGCCCCCAGCAGGCGCACCGCGGTCTCATGATGGGGGGCCAGGTTGAGGACCAGGGGTCGGTCGTCCAGCCAGGCCAGACGCACCCAGAGGAAGAGCTGGAAGACCTAGCGCAGGGTGGGTCTTTGGGTAGGGGCTTACCCTTCTGATCCGGCAGGCTGGACCCCGTCTCATCCAGCCTTCGCCGCAGCGCCCACTCCCCCAGGACGTTCAGGATGGCGGCCTTGAGGGCCATCCCGGTGGAGACCTTTTCCCCGGGTCTGGGGCCTACCAGGCGATCCACGGTCTGTACCAGCCGGATTCTGTCCAGCACGCTGGCCACCAGGCCCAGGTCGTAGACCTGTAGGTTGGGTGGGGTTTCCATAGGCATGGGAGACGAGTGCGGAATGTCGGGCACAACGGTGTTTTGCAGCTGGACCGCTTTGCCCGCTGCCATCTTGCCCCTGTTATGGAAATGCAAGCTCACACAGGGGCAAGGTGCTCGTGGGCCGGGAACACGCCCTAGTGCATCCGTGAAATGCTTATTTCACGGATATTACCCCGCCAGGGCACCCCCGTCTTATCGGGGCAGACCGCTTGTGTGGTCCGGAGGAATCCTCCCCGGAGGCGGTCGCCCCAGTGGGGGTGGGAGCCGGGCCCTATTCTGGAGTCACCGCGATGGCCTCCTCGTTCGTCTCCCTGATCCTCTGGATCACCTCCGCCGCCTCTGGT
>DAIUDO010000167.1:0-4798 GCA_036845585.1 Meiothermus sp.
CCGCCATGACCTCCTGCTCCTCCTCGATCTTCTGGCCGTACTTGAGCGCAGCCAGCCCCAGCACCGCCAGAGCCAGCTTCTTGAGGCCCTCGAGCTGGGCCAGTTCCTTGTCCTCCGGCTCCTCGAAGCTGGGCTCCAAAAGCTCTTTTTGCAGCTTCATGGCGGCGTCGAAGAGGGGCAGCTCCCCCTTCACGGCCCGGCGCAGCAGCATGCCCGGAATCAGCAGGCGGTTAATCTCGTTGGTGCCCTCGAAGATGCGGTTGATGCGGCTGTCGCGGTAGGCCTGCTCGATGGCGTACTCCCCGCTGTAGCCGTAGCCTCCGTGAATTTGAACGCCCTCATCGACCACATAGTCCAGGATTTCCGAACCCAGCACCTTGATGATGCTGGCCTCCACCGCGTACTCCTCGATGCCGGCCAGCACCGCTTCGGCCGCATTGGCCTTGTCCAGGGCTGCCAGGGCCTCATCGATCATGCCCATGGTGCGGTACACCGCACTTTCACCCACAAAAACGCGCGAGGCCATCTCGGCCAGCTTTTGCTGAATCAGGCCGAAGTGTGCGATGGGCCGGCCAAAAGCAACGCGCTCTTTGGCGTAGCGCGCCGAGAGTTCCAGGGCTCCTTTAGCCCCCCCGATGGCGCCCGCACCCAGCTTGTAGCGGCCCACGTTAAGCACGTTAAAGGCGATCTTGTGCCCCTTGCCCAGCTCGCCCAGCACGTTCTCCTTGGGCACCTTCACGTCTTCCAGGAAGACCTGGCGGGTGCTCGAGGCCTTGATGCCCATCTTCTTCTCCTCGCCGCCCAGGCGCAGACCCGGGGTGCCCGCCTCGACCAGGAAGGCCGTCAGGCCCTCGGGGGTCCTGGCAAACACCGTGAAGAGGTGGGCAAAGCCCGCGTTGGAGATCCACATCTTGGTGCCGTTGAGGATGTAGTGGGTACCGTCGGGGGACAGCTCGGCCCGGGTCTTGGCTCCCATGGCATCCGAGCCGGACTGCGGCTCGGTCAGGCAGTAGGCCGCGATAAGTTCGCCGGAGACCAGCTTGGCCAGGTATTTGTCCTTTTGTTCCTTGGTGCCCCAGTAGACCAAGGGCAGCAGGCCGATGGAGGTCTGCACCCCGTAGGTCACGCTGAAGCCGCCGGTGCCGGCCAGGGCCTCGGCAATTACGGTCGAGACCGTTTTGGGAAGGTCCAGGCCGCCGTACTCCTCGCTGACCTCCACGCCCAACAGGCCCAGCTCGCCGCACCTGCGCAGCAGGGGGATGTTGTGCTGCAGTTCACCGTGTTCCATGGCCTGGGCCACCGGGCGGTACTCCTTTTCCACAAACTGCCGCACGGTGTCGGCAATCATGCGGGTGGTCTCGTCGAAGTCCTCGGGGGTGTAGACCGATTCCGGACGCTCCAGGAGCCAGCCGCCGCCTTTGGTGGAGAGCTTTTTATCTGCAATCATGGGCACCTCGCGCACTTGAAAACTTGTACCGAGTATAAAGTTTAGCCGACAAGTCTGGCTGAGTCAATCGGCAGAAACACAAAGACTGGCTGTGCCTCAGGGTGCTTGGGTAAGGGTAAAAAGGCGGTTCTCCACGGCTAGCAAGCGGTCTTCTTCTTTGAGCTGCCAGCGCAGCGAATAAGTACCAGGGGCTACCGGCGGCATCTCGAAGCGGTAGAGCACCTCGAGCCAGGTGGTGTAGCGCAACACCTCAACCCCTCGCTCATCGCGAACCATGCGGCCACACTGCAGCCTGTAGGTGGCTTTCTCGATGCTCACCCCAAAGCCCGGAGGGGCTTGCAGCAACTCCAGGCCCACCTCGGCGGGCCGCTCGTGCAAGGAGCCAAAGCGGCAGGTGTCCACAGGGTTGGGAAAGGGCGGCTTGGGCCTGGAAGGCAGGCCGAACTCGAGGCTAATAAAAAACCCAAACCACCCGGTAGATCCCCGGGCAACCGCGGTCCAGCGCCGTTCTTCGTAGCGACGCTGGCCGTAGAGCGGAGCGCCCGCCGGACTGCTAAAAACCGGAAAATCGTCCAGGTCGTAGGGGTGGTGGGGCGCACTGCCCAGGTAGGCTGGGGTACAGGCCCCCGCAACCAGGGCCAGCAGGCCGAGCAGCCACTTGTGCATGCATTAATGTTAACAGGCTCGGCCCTAAGAGGGGTGAGTTCAGGCCTTGGGGTAAACCTCAAAGATGCCCGCGGCCCCCATCCCCCCGCCGATGCACATGGTCACCATCCCCAGCCCGCCCCCGCGCTGGCCCAGCTCGTGCACCAGCTGGGTGGTGAGCTTGGCCCCGGTGGCTCCCAGGGGGTGGCCCAGGGCGATGGCCCCCCCGTTGACGTTGACCTTGTCGGGGTTCATCTGAAGCTCGCCCATCACCGCCAGCACCTGGGCCGCAAAGGCCTCGTTGAACTCGATGAGCTTCAGATCGTCGAGGCCAATCCCGGCCTTGGCCAGGGCCTTGGGCACGGCCTTGATGGGGCCTACCCCCATGATGTCCGGCTCCACCCCCCCGGTGGCGAAGCTGATGAAGCGGGCCAGGGGTTTGAGGCCCAACGCTTTGGCCTTCTCGGCGCTCATCAAAAGCAGGGCTGCGGCCCCGTCGGAGTAGGGCGAGGCGTTGCCCGCGGTCACGGTGCCCCCTTCCTTGAAGGCCGGCTTGAGCTTGGCCAGGCGCTCGGGGCTGGTGTCGGCCCGGGGCAGCTCGTCCTTGGCGAACAGCACTTCCTCCACGGCCTTCTTGCTGCCCCTCCAGCCCACCTTCTTGACCGGAATCGGCACGATCTGGCCCTCGAAGGCCCCCCGGTCCTGGGCCTCCAGGGCCTTCTGGTGGCTGCGCAAGGCCCAGGCGTCCTGGTCTTCCCGGCTCACTCCCCAGCGCTGGGCCA
This sequence comes from Meiothermus sp., assembly GCA_036845585.1. Lineage (GTDB taxonomy): Bacteria > Deinococcota > Deinococci > Deinococcales > Thermaceae > Meiothermus. The sequence continues at coordinate 2,875 of DAIUDO010000167.1, forward strand.
CCCGCTCGGCGGTGAAGCCCATCCCGATGTAGGCCTCGGTCAGCTCGGGGTGCAGCTCGGTGTGGTAGCCGGACATGGGCACCCGGCTCATCATCTCCACCCCTCCAGCCAGCACCACCTCGTTCATGCCCGAGAGGATGGCCTGGGCTGCGTAGGCCACGCTTTGCAGCCCCGAGGAGCAGAAGCGGTTGATGGTGGCCGCCGTGACCTCCACCGGGAAGCCCGCCCGCAGCATGGCCAGCCGGGCGATGTTCAAGCCCTGGCTGGCCTCGGGCATGGCGCAGCCCCACTGGATGTCCTCGACCAGGCCCGGGTCTACCCCGGCCTGCTCCACCGCCGCTTTCATCACCGCTGCCGACAGATCGATGGGGTGCACCGTGGCCAGGGCGCCATCGCTCTTGCCCCGGGCCACCGCGCTACGCACCGCACTCACAATGACTGCTTCTCTCATGGCCACTCCTTCAAGCAGATTTCTTGCGTATGTAAAGGGTTTTCTCGCAGGAAGCGTGCACCTGGCCCTGGCGGTCCACCAGCTCCACCGGGTAGACCCGCTCCAGCGAGGGCTGGGTTTCGGCCAGGCTGCGCACGCAGGCCAACTCTTCCTCGCTCAGCACAAACCGGGCGTACAGGGTTGAGCGCCCCGGACGCCTGAACTGGATGCAGGCTGCCTTGTCCCAGACCACATAGCCCGGCCCCAGGTTTTTGATCAGCATCAGCATGTAGATGGGGTCGAGGGCCGCGTACATGCTGCCGCCGAAGAGGGTGCCCACATAGTTGCGGGTACGCCAGGACAGCGGCAGGGCCAGGTGTACCTCGCGCCAGTCCGGGGCGATGTAGGTGAGCACACCCCCGGTGCCGAAGTAGACCGGGGTGAGGTTCATGGCGTAGCGGAATAGCCGGGTCGGCCAGGACTCGGGCTTGGGCCGGGGAAAGACCGCCTGCATCCGGGCCTCCTCAGTTGCGCAGGGGCTTGCCGGTCTTGAGGGTGTGGGCGATGCGCTCCTGGGTTTTGCGGGTGCCCAGCAGCTTGAGGAAGCCCTCGCGCTCGAGGTCCAAGATATCCTGCTCGCTCACCTCGCGGGGCAGACCATCCCCCCCGCAGAGCACGTAGGCCACCTGGTTGCCGATGTACACGTCGTGCTCGCTGGCCTGGCCGGCCTCCTGGAACTGCCACAGGGCGTAGCGCAGGTTACCCAAGGCCTGCGCCCCCAGGGCCCGCACCCGCATGGGGGGCTGGGGCACGAAGTCGGCGGCCATGAAGAGCACCCGCCGCTTGGCATCGGCGATCAGCCGGTCGCGGTTCATGCTGATCCCGTCGGAGGGGCGCAGGAAGCCCATGTTACGGGCCTCGAGGGCGCTGGTCGAGGTCTGGGCCAGCATGATGAGCTGGAAGGCCCGCTTGACCCCCTCGAACAGGTCGATATCGCTTCCGTAAGCGGAAAGCTCCTGGGTGAAGCGGAAGAGCATCTCCTTGGTGCCCCCGCCCCCCGGCAAGAGGCCCACCCCCACCTCCACCAGGCCCATGTACAGCTCGGCGTGGGCCTGGATGGCGCCGGCGTGCAGGCTGAACTCGGCCCCTCCGCCCAGGGTGAGGCCGAAAGGAGCTGCCACCACCGGGAAGGGCGAGCGGCGCAGGCGCAAGGAGGTCTGCTGGAAGCGGCGGGTGGCCAGCTCGAGGTCGTCCCAGGCCCCCTCCTGGGCTGCGGCCAGCACCAAAACCAGGTTGGCCCCGGCGCTGAAGGTGCGGGGGTCTTCCCCCCCCAGGACCAGCCCGGCGTAGCCCTGGGCCTCCACCCAGTCCAGCGCCTTGTGCAGCCCCGAGATGGAGCCCTCGCCCCAGGTACCCATCTTGGCCCGGTTCTCGAAGAAGGCCACCCCATCGCCCAGGTCTAGGAGGGCGTACTCCTTGCCCTCGAGGAGGGTC
>DAIUDO010000168.1:0-1523 GCA_036845585.1 Meiothermus sp.
GTGACCGACTCTCACGGGCGCGACCACGAGACCGTGGCCGAGATGGCCGTAGACCAGGACGGCAAAATTACCGCCGTGCGGGTGGACACCATTGCCAACATGGGGGCTTACCTCACCACCTTTGCCCCAGCCGTGCCGACCTATCTGTACGGCTGCCTGCTGGCCGGAACGTACACCACCCCCCACATTTACTGCCACGTGACGGCCCCCTTTACCCACACCACACCCGTAGACGCCTACCGAGGCGCTGGGCGGCCCGAGGCCACCTACCTCCTAGAACGCCTGGTAGATGTGATGGCCCACGAGCTGGGAATGGATCCGGTCGAGTTCCGGCGCAGGAACCTGATACCCGCCGACGCTTTCCCCTACCAGACCCCGGTGGCTTTGCAATACGACTCTGGCAACTACGAGGCCAACCTGGACAAAGCCCTGCAGATGGTGGGCTACCCGGAACTTCGCAAACAGCAGGCAGAGCTGCGTAAACAGGGGCGCTACATGGGCATCGGGGTCATCACCTTTATTGAGGCCTGTGGCCTGGCTCCCTCGGCCCTGGTTGGAAGCCTGGGTGCCCAGGCCGGCCAGTGGGAAAGTGCGCTGGTACGGGTGATGCCGACCGGCAAGGTGGAGGTGTTTACCGGAACCCATAGCCACGGTCAGGGTCACGAGACGGCTTTTGCGCAGGTCGTGGCCGACGAGCTGCAAATTCCAGTAGAGGATGTGGTGCTGGTGCACGGCGATACAGGCCGGATGCCCTACGGCTGGGGTTCGTACGGCTCGCGCTCGGCTCCCACTGGCCTTTCCGCCATCGTCCTGGCGACCCGCAAAATTACCGACAAGGCCAAGAAGATTGCGGCTCACCTTCTGGAAGCCGCTCCGGAAGACATCGTGCATGAAGACGGCAAGTTCATGGTCAAGGGGGTGCCCGAGAAGTCCAAGACCTTCTTCGACATTGCCCTAATGGCTCACCTGGCACACAATTACCCGGCGGACCTCGAGCCCGGCCTCGAGGCCACCCACTTCTACGACCCCAAGAACTTCGTCTTCCCCTTTGGCACGCATATTGCGGTGGTGGAGGTTGACCCCGAGACCGGCAAGGTTAAGCTGTTGCGCTACCTCTCGGTGGACGACTGCGGACCGGTGATCAATCCGCTAATTGCCGACGGACAGGTGCACGGCGGCATTGCCCAGGGCCTGGGCCAAGCCTTGCTGGAGGAGGCCGTCTACGACCAGGAGGGTCAGATTCTCTCCGGTAACTTCCTCGAGTACACCCTGCCGCGCGCCGACGACATGGTGCAGATCGAGCACGACCACACCGTGACCCCTTGCCCGCACAACCCGCTGGGCATCAAGGGCATTGGTGAGGCGGGCACCATTGCCTCTACCGCCGCAGTCGCCAACGCCGTAATGGATGCCCTGCGCCCCTTCGGCATCGTGCACCTGGACATGCCCTACACCCCGCAGAAGGTTTGGAAAGCCATCCAGGATGCCCGGAAAGTAGCCCAGGCAGCGGACTAGGAAGTACC
>DAIUDO010000168.1:1623-4742 GCA_036845585.1 Meiothermus sp.
ACATCCCCTCGACACCTGAAGACAACCGGAGGAAGTACATGTATACAGCGGAGTTTGCCTACAAAAAAGCCGGAAGCGTCGCGGAAGCCCTGAGCCTGCTCCAGCAACACCCCGATGCCAAGCTGCTGGCGGGGGGCCACAGCCTGATTCCGACCATGAAGCTGCGGTTGGCCGCCCCTTCCACCCTGATCGACATCTCCAGGGTGCCGGAGCTGCGGGGGATTCGCCTCGAGGGCGCTCACCTGGTGATTGGGGCCATGACCACCTACTACGAGCTGGAAACCTCGGACCTGCTCAAGCAGCACTGCCCTATCCTTCCTCAGGCCGTACACCTGATTGGCGATCCGATGGTGCGTGCCAAGGGTACCATCGGTGGGTCGCTGGCCCACGCCGACCCCGCCGCCGACCTGCCCGCCTCGATGCTGGTGCTGGGGGCAAAGTTCAAAATTCAGGGGCCAGGCGGTGCGCGGGAAGTGGAAGCCGAGCGGTTCTTCAACGGCATGTTCTCGACCGCACTCCAGAGCGGTGAGATACTGACCGAAGTGCACATCCCTCAGCAGGCGGGTGCCCGCATGTCCTACGCCAAATTCCCTCACCCGGCCAGCCGCTATGCGGTGGTTGGCGTTGCCGTGGTGGTCAGCGACGGCAACGTGCGGGCCGCAGTCACCGGAGCGGGCGAGCACGCCATGCGGCTGACCAAGCTCGAGCAGGCCCTCTCCGGCAAACCTCTGACGACAGAGAGCATCGCCGAAGCCTGTCAGGGGTTGCTGCCCCCCGACAACCTCAACCACGACCTGGTGGCCTCGAGGGAGTACCGCGCCCATCTGGTGGATGTGATGGCCAAGCGGGCCCTGATGCAAGCCGCCGGGCTGTAGGGGTCAGGAGCTGTTTGCGCAAACCTGAGCCTGGTCGTCTTGGAATAGCCCTGCGCCAGTCGCTCGGTTCTGCTCATCGTGCAGACCGCGCCAGAATAGAAATTGTGAGGGGCTGAGCTCATTCAGCCCCTCGCCTTCGTGCCATGATTATGAACATGATTCCGGCATCCGCTCAGGAGACCCAGCGCGCCCTCGAGGCCCATCGCTATATCGCCGACAAGGGGCTCTCGGTGGCGGTTTTTCTTGCCCTCAAGCTAGGGCGGCCCCTGCTGCTGGAAGGCGAGCCCGGGGTAGGCAAAACCGAAATCGTCAAGGTGTTGGCACAGGTGCTAGACACCCGGCTCATCCGGCTGCAGTGTTACGAGGGCCTCGACATCAGCAGCGCCGTGTACGAGTGGGACTACGCCCGCCAGATGATGCAAATTCGGCTGATGGAGGCCACCGGCGAGCGCGACCAGGACAAGGTGCGCCACGAGGTCTTCAGCCGCGATTTCCTGCTCAAGCGCCCGCTTTTGCAGGCCCTCGAGGCCCCTGATGGCAAAGCGCCGGTGCTGCTGATTGACGAGTTGGACCGGGCCGACGAGGAGTTCGAGGCCTTTTTGCTCGAGTTTCTTTCCGACTGGCAGATCACCGTGCCCGAGGTGGGCACCCTGCGGGCCGAAAAAACGCCGGTGGTGGTCATAACCTCCAACCGCACCCGCGAAATTCACGACGCCCTCAAGCGGCGTTGCATGTACTACTGGATCGATTACCCCAGTTTCGAGAAGGAATACAAGATCGTGCGCGAGAAAGTGCCAGGGGTCCCCGAGAAACTAGCCCAGCAAACGGTGGCTTTTGTGCAGGCCCTGCGCAAACAAGACCTCTACAAAGCCCCCGGCGTGGCCGAGACCCTGGACTGGGCCTCCTCGCTGATGGCCCTCGACCAGACCGAACTTTCTGTGCATGCCATCGAGGAAACCCTGGGCGTGCTGCTCAAATACCAGGACGATGTGGTAAAGGCCAAAAACCAGGCCCAGAGCTTGCTGGCCCAAGCCCAGATGCCCACCTCGCTATGAGTGCGCCCGGCGGACAGTTGCTGACCCATGTGGTTGGTTTTGTGCGCGCCCTGCGGAGCGAGGGTCTGACCGTGACCCCTGGACAAACCGCGGCTTTTGCCCGCGCTCTGGGGGAGATCTCGATCTTCGATCCAGAGGCGTTTTTTCATGCAGCGCAATGCTCGTTGGTGACCCGCCGCGAAGACCAGGCCCGCTTTGCCGAAGTCTTCCGCAAGTTCTGGCAAAGCCTGGGCTTGGAGCGGTTCCCTGGCGAGCTGCTCAACCAGACCCCCGTACCGCCCAAAAAGGAGCAAAAAGCCAGACCGGGCGAGGTGGGGCGCGAACCGAGGTCAAAGAGCCCCGGCCCCGACTCGGGTCAACTTCCCGTTGTGGATCGGGCCCTCACCTTCTCCGAAACCGAGGTGCTCAAGCAAAAGCGCTTCGATCAGATGTCGGAGGGCGAGCTCGAGGTGGCTCGCAAGCTGCTGTATGGCTTTGTGTGGAACCCCCCTGAGCGCCGCACCCGACGCATGAAAGCAACAGGCAAAGAGCAGCTCGACCTCCGCCGCAGTTTTCGCCACGCCCTGAAGCACCAGGGCGAGCTGATCGAGCTTATCCAGCGCACCCACAAGACCAAGCCCCGGCCCATTGTGGCACTGGCCGACGTATCCGGCTCGATGGAGCGATACGCCCGGATGCTGCTGCACTTCCTGCATGCCTTCAGCCTGCAACAATCGCGCCAGGGGGTACGTCGGGTCGAGACCTTCACCTTTGGAACCCGCCTGACCCGCATCACCCGCACCCTCAAAAAGCGCAGCGTGGACGAGGCCCTTTCCGAGGTAGGCTCGCAGGTCAAGGACTGGTCCGGCGGTACCCGCATTGGAGCCTGCCTGCACACCTTCAACCAAACCTGGGCCAAACGGGTGCTGGGCCGGGGTGCCATCGTGCTGGTTATATCCGACGGATGGGACCAGGGCGAGCCCGAGCTGCTGGGCTTCGAGATGGAACGCCTGCAAAAATCCTGCTACCGGCTCATCTGGCTCAATCCCCTGATTGGCACCCCTGGCTACCAGCCCCTGACCCGAGGACTGCTGGCGGCAATGCCCTTCATGGACGATTTTTTGCCGGTCCATAACCTGTGCAGCCTCGAGCAACTGGTAGGGGTTTTGGGTAGCATCGAGCGTCGGGCCGGTCAAGTACGCTGAAAAAA
>DAIUDO010000169.1:0-4728 GCA_036845585.1 Meiothermus sp.
CTCTCTTGGTATACCATTGAGGTCATGGACCAGCGTATCGCAGACCTGCGCAAAAATGTGGACCGTATAAACCGCGAATTGCTCAAGCTGCTCTCCGAGCGGGGTAGGCTCGTGAGTGAGATTGGGCGTGTTCAGACCGAGTTGGGGCTGCCTCATTACGACCCCAAACGCGAAGATGAAATGCTCGCCTACCTTACTGCGGAAAACCCTGGGCCCTACCCTCCCGAGACCATCAAGCGGCTCTTCAAGGAAATTTTCAAAGCCTCCCTCGACCTGGAGGAGCAACAAGACAAGCAGAAGTTCCTTTACTCCCGCCAGGTCAAGCCCGATGACACCAGGGTTAGGGTGGGCGATGTGGTTTTTGGGCAAGGGAAGGTGCTGGTCGCTGGGCCTTGCTCGATTGAATCCGAGGAGCAGATGTTCTCCACAGCCAGGTATCTGGCCGGGTACGGTATCAAGGTATTGCGTGGGGGGGCTTACAAACCCCGCACATCGCCCTATGGCTTTCAGGGCATGGGTGAACCTGCCCTCAAGCTTGGCCGTCAGGCAGCCGACGCCAACGGTATGGTCTTCGTAACCGAGGTCATGGATACCCGTGATGTGGAATTGGTGGCCCAGTACGCTGATATCCTACAGGTGGGCACCCGCAACGCCCAAAATTTTGCCCTGCTGCGCGAGGTGGGCAAAGCCAGCAAACCGGTTCTGCTCAAAAGAGGTTTTGCCCAGACCATCGAAGAATGGTTTTACAGTGCCGAGTACATCCTTGCGCAGGGTAATGCCGAGGTCATCCTCTGCGAGCGCGGCATCCGAACCTATGAAAAATGGACACGCAATACCCTCGATCTCTCGGCAGCCATCCTGGCCAAACAACTAACCCACCTGCCTGTGATTGTAGATGTAACCCACGCGGCCGGGCGCCGCGATCTGCTGGCCCCCCTGGCCCGTGCAGCACTGGCTGCCGGACTCGACGGGGTCCACATCGAGGTGCACCCCAACCCCAAAGTTGCCCTTTCGGATAACGAACAGCAGCTTGACTTCGGCCAGTTCGCGGAGTTCATGAAGGCCATTGAGGACCTGATACCCAAAGCAACCTCGAGGGTCTGATACCACCCAGATAAAAACACCCTCGACAGGCTCATACCCTCACACCCTTGGGCTCTCGGGGCTAAGGAGCCTATGCTGTGCGAGTGGCCATCAGCGCATGATTGGTCAGCCAGTGGGCCTCGTGGAACGACAGGCTGGCTGGTGGGCCTACCTCGTGGCACATCCCAGCTCATCGAGAAGATGGCAGACTACTGCTGGACTCCCGCTTAATGAACACCTGCTCAAGGTTGGTCTGATGCCAGATTCGGTTCGTCCGGCGCCTACTGTCTGCTGCTATGCCCACCCTGCCGGTCGGCAAAGAAACCGTCTCACTTCCAAAGGACGGTAGCGCATGCGGCTGGTGCAATAAACCGGTTTCGCGTTCCCGCAATGCACTAAAGCAGTGTCGCCCTCCGCTGCGCGGATAAATTCGGTCGGGTTAGTTCGTCACTATCCGGTATTGAACGAACCGAACTTGGTAGGAAAGCCAGCAAACCGGGTTTGGGGCAGGGGCGCTGTTCATGTGCTGCTGGGCAAAAGCCGGCGCAGCGGGGGCTGCGCCGACCGTTTTGAATGAGGTTCCTACTCGAGCGGTACGTTCACCACGTTGCCCAGGGTAGAAAGCGGCTTGTCGAACTGGCGCTGGTCGCCCACCACCACAATCACAAACCGGTCGGGGCTAACAAACTGCTGCATTACCCGCTGCAAATCGGCGGGGGTGGCGGCCTGGATTTGTCGGATGTACTGCTCGTAGTAGTCGGCAGGCAAGCCCAGCATCTGGGTGCGGGCGATGCGCTCGGCCACCGCTTGCTTGGAGGTGAACCGGAAGACCTCGGCGTTGAGGATGTTGTTGCGGAAGAGCTCCAGCTCCTCCTGCGAGACCGGGCGGTCCCGCAGGTCGCGGAACTGCGCCAGCATCAGCTCGATGACCTCGGCGGTCTTCTCCACCCTCGAGATGGAGGCCCCGTAGAAGAAGCCCGGCCAGCCAAAGCCCTGGGTCTGGGCACCCCCGGTGGCGTAGGCCAGGCCCCGCTTGGTACGCACCTCCACAAACAACCGGCTGTTGAAGCCATCCCCCAGCACCCGGCTGGCCAGGTCAAGCTCGCTGTACCCCGGAGCGAAGGCGGTCACCGTCGGGTTACCCATGTAGATGACGCTCTGGTTGGTCTCTTTTTGTACAAAGTAGATGCTGGGCTTGGGGTTGGGCGGGGGGAAAGTGGGCAGAGTGACCTCGCCCCGCTGCCAGCCTTGTAGCGCCCGCTCGAGCTTGGCTACCATCTCCTGGGTGTTGAAATCACCGGTAATCGCCATTACTGCCACATTGGGTTTGAAGAAGCGTCCGTGAAAAGCCAGCAGATCATCGCGGGTGATGGACTGGATGGAGGCCGCACTGCTCACCAGACCGGCTGGATGTCCTTCGTTCATGCGGCGCAGGAACTCGCGAACAGCCACCTGAGTGGGCTGGTCGTTACGGCGTCGGATGGCCTCAAGGGCCCGGCCTTTTTCGAGCTCGAGTCGGTCCTGGGCAAAGCGGGGCCGTATGAGTACATCGGCCCATATCTCGAGCACCTGATCGAGGTTCTCAGTTAGGGTGTTGAAGGCCACCGAAGTGAAGAGATTATCGGTGCTGACACTCACCGTGGCGGCCAGGGTTTCCAGGGTCTCGTCAACCTGGTCGGCGCTGCGGCTGCCAGCGCCACCGGTGCGCATCACGCTGGAAAAAATCCCGCTCATGCCCACTTTGTCGGCAGGCTGGTAGATTGAACCGGCCGGCAGATAAATGCGCCCGGTTACGAAGGGAAGGGAACGGTCCTCAATCAGCAGTACCGTCACGCCATTGGAGAGCTGCACCCGGGCAGGCTGAATGACGGTGGGTTGCAGACGCTGAAACTGCAGCTTGAAGGGGTCAGGCCAGTCGGCAGGTACGCCCCCCTGGGCCAGGGTCAGCGAGGCCAACAGGCTCACAAACAAGGTCCAAAAGGCTCTCATCGGCTTCCTCCTCTCGTTACCAGGGTGGCGACGGTGCGGTTCTGGGGTGTGAAGTATTTGCGAGCGGCCTGCTGTATTTCTTCAGCCGTAATGGCGTTGTAGATGGCTTCCTCCTCGAATATCCGCTGGTAGCCACCGAAAAAAAGCTCGTAGAAGGCCAGGGTCTGGGCCAGACCCGGCCCACCCTGCAGGACGCGTAGGTAGGCCGCGCGGGTCTGGTTGCGCACCCGTTGCAACTCCTGGGCCGTGACGGGTTCGTTCTTGAGGCGTTCCAACTCCTCATAGATGATGCGCTCCAAGTCCTGGGTGGTGCGCGGCGCACGGGGCTGGGCCGAAATGGTGAACATATTGGCGTAGCGGAATCCTGGTGAGGCCGAGCTCGCGCTCACGCTCAAGGCAGCCTGCTCCTGGATAACCAGGCGACGGAACAATCGGCTGGTTCGGCCTTCCGTAAGGATGGAGTCAATCATATCCATCACGTAGGCCTCGCGGTTGGGATAGGTGGGCTTGCGAAAACCAATAAGAACGCTGGGCTGGGCGTTGTATTCGATGCTGACCCGACGTTCGGCCGTCTGGGGGGGCTCGGCCGGAATGGTATCGGCGGGCCGGGAGGGGCCCCGCGGAATTGCCCCCATATACTTACGCACCATCTGGATGTCGCGCTCGGGCTCCACATCGCCTACCATCACCAGTACGGCCCGGTTGGGGTGGTAATGGGTCTTCCAAAACTCCATGGCTTTGTCGACCCGGTAACCTTGAATCTCCTCCCGGCTGCCAATTAGGGGTCGGCCGTAGGGGTGTACCTGGAAAGCTGCGCGCAAAAAGGCTTCGCTCAGGGCTCCGTTGGGGTCGTTCTCGTTGCGTTGACGGCGCTCCTCCAGCACCACATCGGCTTCCTCGTAGAAGCTGCGGAAGACCGCATTGAGCATTACATCGGCATAGACCCGCAGGTACAGCTCGAGGCGGTTGGAGGGCAGCGAAACCCGGTAGTCGGTACGGTCGTAGCCGGTTGAGGCGTTCAGACCCTGCTCGCCGTTATTGGTGAAGAGCTGATCAATGGCGTTGGGCAGGGCCAACTTTTTGGCCTCCTCGCGGGCTTGGTTGAAAGCGACGGTGAGCCGCTGGATTTCCTCCTGCGAGGCCCGGCTGGCGATGGCCCGGTCTAGGTCGGCGCGGGCTTTGTCAATGGCCTCGAGGGCGGCTTTTTCTTTGGGCCAGTCGAGGCTTCCGATGGTCGGGGTGCCCTTGAAGGCCATGTGCTCGACCATGTGGGCAATACCGCCTAGCCCCGGTGCTTCATCGACCCCGCCCACATCGAACATCAGATTGAAATGAATCACGGGGGCAGTTTTGTCGGGTACCATCAGGACCCTCAGGCCGTTGTCCAGGGTATACTTGCGGATTTGCTCGCGCAGTTGCTGGGCCATCGCACCCGGCAACAACAGCAGCAGGAAAACTACCAACCACAGTCTTGTTCTCACATTGCCTCCCTTCCATGCGAGAGAATGTTTGCGTTACATTACGCCGCAAAAAGACCTGGAAAACTAAAGTGAGGTTTACATTTTGAGGACCTCTTGCACAGAACCAGGCCGTTGGTTTTAATTTGCGTTTGGCTTGAGCCCCCACAGTTCGTATTTATGTACGCAGTTCTCAGGA
>DAIUDO010000170.1:0-4728 GCA_036845585.1 Meiothermus sp.
TTTGCCACCTAGACAAGCACAGGAGGGTCAAAAGTAAGGCCACTATGACCTGGACTATCGTAGTGGCCTATTGCATCATAGACGACCTGCTCAATCCTCTGGGACACCGCGACGACCCGCAGCGCAAGACCCCGGCCAGCCTGGCTGACGGTATGGATACTGGCCGCGCTCGAACACGGCTCTAGAACGATGCCGGTAGCTGGGGTTGTTCAGCTTCGTCCCTTCCCGCAGCCGCTTCAACCGCAGGCTCCACGCGCTGAGCTACCTTATCCCCCTGCTGCTGCGTGGCGTCGAGCACTACATCCTGGACACCCTGCCCTTACCGGTGTGTGAGAACATCCGCGCCCCCCGCTGCTGTCTGGCTAGAGGCCTCGGTTATCGCGGCTACATCCCGAGCAAACGGGTCTACTTCCACGGTCTGAAACTTCATCTGCTCGCCAGTAATGACCGGTTCATCTGTGAAGTCGGACCCTCCCCCGGGGTTGTACCTGCTGCCCTTGGACCTGGGGGAAGGCAGTGAACCCTATGTGGATCGCGGGTACAGGCGGAGGATGACCTACAAGCCCAGGGCATCCGGCTTTGCCCCATCCGTAAGCGCAACTCCAAGCGCTACAACCCGTCGAGCCAGTTCATCGCCCTCCTAGGCCGCAGGATCATCGAGTCGGTGGGCTCTGCCCTGACGGAGTTGTTCCCCAAGCGCATCCACGCCGCGCTTCAGCCTCAAGGTCTGGGGTTTCATCTTTGCCTACAGCTGTAGGCGTCGGGCCGGCATCTGGTAGGTGGTAACCTAGGTTAATCAACTACAAACCCCCGCAGCCCACTGGGGCCGAGGGGTTCTGGGTCAGGCGCCACTCGCCTGAGCGCAACTGTCCTGCCGTGTAGTAGATGTGGCGCGGACCCTCGAGGTTTTCGGGGTCGCCCAGCGAGGCCAGCGCGACCTCCAAGGCCACGCATTGCTCGGCGTTGGCCCCGACCGAGTAGAGCTGCCCCTTCTGTGGCATCTCAGCCAGCGTGAAGCCGTCGCTGAGACTGACCCACTGGTGCAGCCTGATCTGTACTTGACAGCCACCGGCTTCGAGAGGCTTTACATTCGTAACCTGTCCAGTGGCCGTGTAGGTGCGGTAGGGGCTTTGAGTATCGGCACTCTGAGGCCGAGGGCTGCCATTACTTGGCATCCACAGGCTTCCACCAACCGCCAAGGCCGCAAGGGCGCTAACCCCCCTTCCGAGCCATCCCGGCATTAGCCGACCCATTGCTACCATTAGGCCCAATCGGGTGGGTTTAGGTATGAGGGCTGACTAAAGAGAGGCTTTAGGTAACGAGGGCAGGCAGGGTGAAAACCGCAATAACCCTCCATGAAGCGTCGCATTGAGGTGCTTACACGATGCTGATGCTGGATTGCCGGAAGCAAAAACAGGATACTTCCCCCGTATGTCCTGGGGGACCAGCGGATCAACAACAATTCGGGAATTCCGACCAGTGTAAGGCTATATCCAAAAGCCATTTATCTATCCCCAAAGTACACCTGGGAACTACGACTTATGGCCTGGAATCTGCAGCACACGACCATCTACAGGCATCTTTACGACGGTGTGCTCAGTAGGACGGCTGATACTCACCCCATTCCTCCCGCAGTACCCCGCATATCTCGCCTAGTGTGGCCTGTCGACGGAAGCTTTCCAGGATGTAGGGCATCAGATTCTCCTGGCCCCTGGCGGCCTTGCGCAGGGCCTCGAGGGCATTGCCCGCCGACTGACCATCGCGCTTGGCCCGGAAGGCTTGAATCTGGGCTTTGCGCCGGTTGCCCAGCTCGTCGCCAATCTTTTGCACCGGGGTGTGTTCGTTGAGGGGGGAGTTGGGGTTGTTGAACCGGTTGACGCCCACAATGATCCGCTTGCCGCTCTCGACCTGACGCTGAAACTCCCAGGCCGACTCCTCAATTTCCTGTTGAAAGAAGCCAGCCTCCACCGCCGCGACGGCGCCGCCCAGCTTGGCGATCTGATCGAGGTACTCCCGTGCCCGGGCCTCGAGCTCATCGGTCAGGTGCTCCACATAGAAGCTGCCCCCCAGCGGGTCTACGGCGCGGGTCACGCCCGACTCATAGGCCAGAATTTGCTGTGTGCGCAGCGCTAGTAGCGCACTTTTCTCGGTGGGAAGCCCCAGGGCCTCGTCGTAGGCGTTGGTGTGCAGGCTCTGGGTTCCACCCAGCACCGCCGCCAGGGCCTGGTAGGCGGTGCGCACCACGTTGTTGAGGGGTTCCTGAGCGGTGAGGGTCGAGCCGCCTGTCTGGGTGTGGAAGCGCAGCATCCAGCTTTTGGGTTCGCGGGCGTTGAACTCCTCACGCATAATCTGAGCCCACATGCGCCGGGCTGCACGGAACTTGGCCGCTTCCTCGAGGATGTCGTTGTGCGAGGCAAAGAAGAACGAAAGCCGAGGCGCAAAAGCATCCACGTCCAGCCCGGCTTGGATAGCTGCTCGTACGTAGGCTATCCCGTTAGCCAGCGTAAAGGCGATCTCCTGAGCAGCGGTCGAACCAGCTTCGCGGATGTGATAGCCCGAGATGCTGATGGTGTTCCATTTGGGCACTTTTTCGCCGCAAAAAGCAAAAACATCGGTTATCAGCCGCATGGAGGGGCCCGGGGGGAAGATATAAGTGCCACGGGCGATGTACTCCTTCAGGATGTCGTTCTGGATGGTGCCCCCCACCTTGTCCCAGCTCACACCCTGTTCCTCCGCGACCAGCAAATAAAGTGCCAGCAGCATGTTGGCCGGAGCATTGATGGTCATGCTGGTGGTGACCTGGTCGAGTGGAATGCCCTCCAGAAGTGTGCGCATGTCCTCGATGGAAGCAATCGAAACCCCCACCTTGCCCACTTCGCCCACGCTCAGGGGGTGGTCAGGGTCCATCCCGAGCTGGGTTGGCAGGTCGAAAGCCACCGAAAGCCCGGTCTGACCTTGCGAAAGCAGGTAGCGGTAGCGCGCGTTGGACTCCTCGGCGCTGCTAAAGCCAGCGTACTGCCGCATCGTCCAGGGGCGGTCGGTGTACATCCTGGGGTAGACCCCACGGGTGAAGGGATACTGGCCAGGGCGACCTAGACGTTCTTTGTAGCCTTCTGGCAGCGACTCAAACAGGTGTTCAACGGTGGCTTGCATGAACCCTCCAGGATCTAACTCTGCACGGCACAGTCTGACGGGCCGGAACGCTCCATTTGGGTGACCGCGGCTTCTGGTACCCGCACATCGAGGCTTTCGCCAGACTGCTCAAAAGACCACATACAACACCAACAGAACGAGCGCCGCGGCTCCGATGATCAGAAAGAGTGGGGGCAGCAGAATCGAATAGGCCGCGATCACCAGCGCCAGAAAGTCCTTACAGTCTGGTTTCAGTTCGCCATGATCCGATTCCCGATTCTTGGGTTTGTGCATACCCTGATTGTACCGCTTGGGCTGCCTTCATCCAGCCCTTGCAATTCAAACCTCAGGCGTGGAGTGAGTAGAGGGTTTTGTTCTTTGGACCATTGACGCCGTTTGGGCTATGGCTGTGGTGCAGAAATCCTGGAATGGCTCGAGCGATGCCAACATTACGGCGGTTAACCCTGCTGAATTAGCGTTTCTTCCTCTGTGCAGTAGGCTTTGGCTTTGCTCCGGACGGCGCCACGGTTTCTGCCGCAGGGGGGTTCTCGCGCTGGCCCTTCCAGCGCATCAGAAGCGCGATTGCCACAATAATCAGAGGAATTGAAACAACTTGGGTTGCGGTGAAAAGGCCGATGCCGGCCTGCTCATTAAGGTATATCTTGACCCACAGCGGATTAAGCCGGAAGGTCTCTTCAAACAGCGAGCGCAAAACGCTGTACCATAGCACAAACTGCCAGAACACATAGCCGTACGCCCGGTTCTGCCGTAGCCAGTGCAGGGCCAGCACCAGCAAGACCACCCCAATCAGAACCCCATATAGCTGCGTGAAGTGGACCGGGCCACGCACAATGGTGTCAGGAGCACAGCGAGCGATCTCGCTGATGTCGCCGATGCCTGGGCAGATTCCCGGGAAACCGCTGGCCGAAGCAGGCCAGGTGAAGCCAATGGGCCAGTTGGTTAGGCGCCCTACGGTGTCGGAACCGTTCATGATGTTGCCCAGTCGCCCGGCCGCCACACCGATGGCAATTCCCGGTACCGTTGCGTCAAGGTAGGCCCAGACGGGGATTTTGTAGCGGTAGTAGTGATAAATGAAGGGAATCAGCCCCCCCACAATGGCTCCGTGGAAGGAGAGGCCTCCTTGCCAGATGTATAATGCCGAGGCCGGGTTTGAGCTGAACTCACCTGGACTGGTAAGCACATAGCCCACTCGAGCGCCAACTACGCCCCAGATAACGGCCCAGAAGGCAATTTGCTCAAAGCGGTCGGGGTCGTGGCCCCAACCCTTTAGGATGCGTTTGGCAATTTCGAACGAGGCAAAGATTGCCAGCACCAGAAAGAACCCGTACCAGCGGATTTGTAGCGAACCGATTTCGATAAGGATTGGATCCATCTTTGCCTCCAACTATAAAGATAGCTTCCTGGATAAGCGCTCGAGGGTGAACTTGCCCTCGAGCAGAACCTTACCTTCCTTTAGCAGAACCGGAACCCGGAAGGTGTAGGTTTTTCGCAAGTTTTCGTCAGCGTCCACATCCTGAAGAATATACTCGATGCCTTGTGCTGCCAGCAGGACCTCGGCCTCCTCGCAGAGGCGGC
>DAIUDO010000171.1:0-4683 GCA_036845585.1 Meiothermus sp.
GAGTTGCGTGCTGCCGTTCTTCATTGTCTGGTGTTTTAGCATGATCTCCATCGTTTTCTCCTTCAGTCCAGTTCCAGGGTTCCCTGCTCTCGCGCCTCCCGCTCGTCCTGCAAAGCCTGCCCTGCCATGTGCAGGAAGAGGGCCCGGCCCTCCGCCGGATCGTCCACCCACCAGGCAGCCCCGGGGTCGGGGGAGAAGACCTCCCCCTCCAGCAGGGCCTCGGGGCTCAGCGCCTCCAGCTCGGCGTCCTCCAACAGGTCGAGCTTCTCCCGCAGGTAAAAGTAGATGTGATTCTCCAGCTTGGTGCGATCCGAGCTTTTCAGTTTGTACATACGTCCTCCTCAGTCCAGGTCGGCCACGCTGGCCACCCCGGTGCGTTTCGTCACCTCTTCAGGGGCCAGCCCCTGGGCCAGGTAGCGCCGCACCGCCCGCCAGCGCAGGGCCCCGGTGGGCCGCTCATGGCTGATCTCCGCCATCTGGAGGATGCGCTCGAGTAACCCCACCACGGTGTCCCGGTTGAGGGCCTTCCCCAGCCCGCCCTTCTTGTTGGTCATCCGCACGAACAGGTAGGGCGGGGGGATGGGGGAGAGGCTCACCACCGCCTCACGGTCCTCCAGGTAGGCCCGGATGGCCTCGGCGGCCTCCTTGGAGAGGGGGATCTCCCGGGCTCTGCGCCCGCGCACCCGCAGGGTGCGGGCCTGGGGGTCGAAGTCCTCCAGCCGCAGGGCGTAGAGCTCGCCCATCCAGACCCCGCTCTCCCCCAAGAGGTAGAGCAGGGCCACCCCCAGCCGCCGCAGCCGTCCCTCGGGGTGGTGGCGGGCCCCCTCCAGGAGCCGGGCGAACTCCTTGTCGCTGAAGTGGGGCCGGATCAGGGCGTAGTGGGGCTTCCTGGGCATCTCCAGCGGGGGCACCTCCACCCCGGCCCACTGGAGCACCTCGAAGAAGCGCCGCAGGCCGCGATACCAGGCGTACTGGCTGGCGTCCTTGCGGACGGGGCGGGCCGAGAGCGGCGGGTGCCGGGTGGTGACCTGCTCCCAGAAGAGGAGCAGGGCCTGCTGCGGCAGATGGGGCCAGGTGTAGCCCTGCTCGCGGCACCAGTAGACCAGGTTCTGGCAGACCGTGAGGGTCAGGGCCTCGTGCCAGTGGAACAGCCGGTGGGCGTACCCCACCGCTTCGGCCAGGGTGGGGGCGTCCCAGGTGGCCAGGGCCTGCTCCACCACCTCCCGGCGGGTGGTGGGGTCATCGAAGGGGGAGCTCTGGAGCAGCAGGGGGTGGTTCATTCGAGGGGCACCTCCAGCAGCGGCGCCGGGGCGGTCTTGAGCGCCGCCTCCAGGAAGAGGCCGGGCTCGGCCTCCAGGGGCACCGCGCTGTCCAGGTAGCGCCACAAGGCGCCCGTGCGGAACACCGGGCGCTGCTGGAAGTACAGCAGGGGCCCGGCGTCGGGGATGCACTCCAGCCGGGCCCGGTAGGCCTGGGCCCCCACCCGGCCCTGGGCGGTGGCGACCCGCTCGCCGAAGGGGCCTTGCCGGACGGGGCCCCACCGGATCTCGATCTGGTGGTAGGCCAGCCAGGCGGCCAGCGCCCGTTCTTCTTCCCGGAGCCCCTGCGCGTGCAGGGTGGCTTGGCGCAGCCGCTCCAGCTCGGCCTGGAACTGGGGATGGGCCAGCACCGCCTCCAGGAGCACCTCGAGATCCTCCGGACCCAGCTGGAGGCTGAAGGGGCCGGGGGGAGCGGCGAGCTCCCCTTGCAGGAAGGCCCGCCAGCTATCCGCCAGCGACTTCAGCCCTTCCAGGTAGCCCGGCTGCCAGCTCCCCGCCGGGGGCAGCCCCTGCACCAGCTGGTGCAGGGGAGAGCGCAGCACCACCCGGCGGCGCACCAGCGCGGCCAGGCCGGAGGGGTAAGGGTCGGCGGGGTGGGTCAATGGGTAGCAGAGCACCTCCGGTGCAGGCAGCACCGGGCAGCCGTCCAATCCCGCCCGCTCCAGGAGCGTCCGCAGGGTCGCCCGCTCCTCGCCGGCGTCCTGGAAGCGGGCAAAGGGCACGGGGTCAGGGTAGGCATGGATATAGAGCATGGCACCTCCTTGCGCAAAACATCCGTACTTTAACACATATCCACAATTATGTCCGATAAACCAACTCACCCGCAACCCCCAACCCATCCCCGCCTCACCCCCTCCCTGATTGTTGGCCCCTTTTTGCGCGAGCGCAGGTGCGTGTGCAAGCGCTGGCCCGGCGGGGATGGGCAGGAAGAGGGGAGAAGGGGGAGGGGTGGGCTAGGGTCGTTTTGGGGATAGGGTTATGGATGGTGGGGGGATGGGTTTGTGGGCCGGGCGGTCACAGGTCGCTGAGGCGGTACAGCAGCAGCCCCTCCTTGATCGTGCAGCCCAGCTGCCTCGACGCGATGAACTCCCTCAGCTCTGCCTCGATGCCCTGCAAGGGCGCCACATCCTTCTTTGGATCCACCACCGACACGCTTTCGCTGCGGAAGATGACGATCTGCCCGTCACTGGCCCGGAAACTGGCCCACAGGGTGGCCTTGTCCGAGACGTTGTTGAACGGCTTTATCTGGATGCTGATGTACAGGTACGAGGGTTTGTACATTTCCAGGTGGCTTAGGAAGCTCTCTTTGCCCAACAGCAGGTAGTTCATGCTTGCTCCTTTTGGTGCAGACTGCATTCAAAGGCCGCGCGGGCGATCTCTGCACGGGCTTTGGCCAGGATCAGGGTCTCCTCCGCGTGGTTCAGCCGCTCGTACTCGGCGGCCAGGCTGGTGCGGGCCTGGGCCTCGCGCTCCTCGGCGTTGCGGCCTCCCAGCACCCCTATGCGTGGCGTATGACCTGGGCAACGGCCTGCTGTACGGTCTTGCCCGCCTTTTTCAGGCGGGTGAGGGGAAAGCGTGGCTTGTTGGCCAGCCCCTGCCACAAGTCCACCAGATTGCCCCGCTTGAGCGGCATGGCGCCCAGGGTATGGCTGAAGGCGCTCTGAAAGAAGGCCTGCTCCCAGGCCTCGGGGGTGGCCTCCGGGGGAACCGCCCCGCTGCCCCAGCAGACCCAGCCGTTTTGCGGGTTGTAGTTGGGGTAGGGCGCATAGAGCAGGGGGGTGTGCGGGGTGGGGCGCTCATCGGCGGGCAGGGCGTAGAGGTGGATGGTTTGTTCCTTCTGGATGAAGAGCAGGGGCGGCTGGGGGAAGGTCTGGCCGGAAAGGGGGGCCAGCGCGGCCATGGTGAAGAACATGGCGGCGGGCTGGGCGGGGCGCCACCAGACCTGGAGGCCGGGGCCCTGGGCGATCAGCCGGGGGTGGAGGTAGGTCACCGCCGCCTGGTTGAGCAGCCGGGCCAGGAACCGCTCCAGCCAGGCCGGGGTGGGGATGTGCATGGAGACGGGCTGGCCATCCTGAAACTTCCAGTAGACCAGGAGGTGTTCCGGGCCGCTTTTGTACAGGGTCAGGGCGGTGTGGGGCTCGAGGTGTTGGTAGGGGGGCTGTATTTCCATGGCTACCTCAGTCAAAGCAGATCTCCAGCGGCACCGTGGCCATCTGGAGGGGGGGCGGCTGCCAGAAGGAGGCGGCCTGCTGGGCCTGGTCGTAGCGGTGGTCGGACAGCCGACGGGCCGCGGCGGGGGGCGGGGGCAGGGCATCCGCCTGGGTGAGCAAGCGGTGGTTGTGGGCATCGTCCGGGGCGCCCCAGGTCTCGATCAGCTCCCGCACCAGGTGCCAGGCCGTGGCCAGGGCCTGGCCGATCAGGCGGGCCTGTTCGGCGCTGTCGGCCCACCACAGGCCGCTGTGAACCATTTCCGCCCACTGGTAGGTGTTGTGGATCTCCTCCTCCAAGGTTAGCTGCCAGAAGTCGCTGCCGGCCCAGCCCTCCTCGTCGAAGACCAGCCGGGGCACGTAGCCGACCCCTGAGTCATCCCAGGAGGTTATGGTTTCAAGCTGGTTGTTGAAGGCTTGTAGCTGGGCCAGCCGCTTTTGCAGGGCAGGGGAGGGCTGGGCTATGGCCTGGAGGGGGGCCTGGTGGTAGGCGGCGTAGAGGTACTCGGCCATGCCCCGGTGGTAGCCTTCGGCCACCAGCTTCTCCTCCAGGGCTGCCTTGTGGGCCGGGGAAGGGGTGTGGCGCAGGCGCTCCAGGGCTTCTTGCAGCGCCTCGCTGCCGTCGGTCAGGAGCAGATCCTGGAGGTGATCCAGCATGAAGCCGGTGGTTCGGGGGGTGGGCTTCTGCTCGATGGGCAGCAGTCGGTTCAGCTCGAGGAGCACCGCCTGGACGGTGGGATCCTCGAAGCTGCCGGGCCGCAGGGTGATCAGGTCGGTCTCCGGCTGGAAGTAGTACACGTCCCAATGCCCGTCCACGAAGTAATCCAGCAGGCAGCCAGGCCAGAGGGCCTCCGGCTGTTGCAGCCCCGCTTGCAGCGACCTGAGCCAGCGTGCCCGCTCCTGGTTCCGGGCGCGAAGGGCGGGCAGCCGGGGCGGGTTGGGCAGGGGCCGCACCGGGCTACCCCTTGGTGCCGACCTGCACCATGAACTCGATGGTCTTCCGACCGTCCTGCTCGCGCTCCTGGATGCTGGCGTTGTTCAGCTCGGGGAACTGACCGGCGTAGAGCTCCCGCACCTGTTCGGGGCTGAACTCGGGGCCGGGGTCGGGAAGGGTGTTGCCTTTGAAGAGAAAGGTGCGTTCCATCTTGCCTCCTTAT
>DAIUDO010000172.1:0-4675 GCA_036845585.1 Meiothermus sp.
GGACCCTCGAGGATGGCAGGATTATGCTAGGCCAGGCCCAGGCTGAGCTCTTCTTCCTCGAAGGCAATGCCGCCGTCGCGCAGGGTAACGAAGAGGGTGCGGCCAGGGCGTGAAAGCAGCTCCAGGGAAAGGGGGTCTTCGACCTTTTCGCGGATCAGGTTGCGCAGGATGCGGGTGCTGCCCTGTTTGGGGGCCTGTTCGACCAGCCACGAAGCTACGGCAGGGTCGAAGCGCACGGTTTTCTCGCGCGACTCGAGCTCCTTGGCGATGTCCTCGAGCATAATCTGGGCGACCTGTACCAGCTCGGCCTCGCTCAGGTTGCGGAAACGAATCACCTCGTCGAGGCGGTCGAGGAACTCGGGGGTGAAAATGGCCTTCAGGGGGCTTTCGGTATCCACCTCACGGCTGGTAAAGCCAATGGCCGGCCCCACGTTGAAGCCGGTGTTGGAGGTCATGATCAGGATCACCCGGCGGAAGTCCACCGTGCGGCCCAGGCCGTCGGTCAGGCGGCCTTCATCCAGTACCTGCAGGAAGGTGTTGTAGATGTCGGGGTGGGCCTTTTCGATCTCGTCGAGCAACACCACGCTAAAGGGCTGCCGGCGCACAGCCTCGGTCAGGCGGCCGCCTTGCTCATAGCCCACATAACCCGGGGGCGCTCCAATCAACTTGGAAATCGAGTGGGGCTCCTGAAACTCCGACATATCGAAGCGGATCAGGGCCCGTTCGGAACCGAACAGCACCTCGGCCAGGGCCTTGGCCAGGTGGGTCTTGCCCACCCCGGAGGAGCCCACAAACAAGAAGCTGGCCGAGACCCGGGTGCGCCCGCCCAGCCCCACCCGGCTGCGGCGCAGGGCAGCGGCCAGGGCCTCCACGGCTTCTTTCTGACCGATAACCCGCTTGTTGAGCTCTTCCTCCAGGCCGAACAGTTTGCTGTCGTCCTTGTCGTCCACATAGATGCCGCCCCAGCTATCCACCACGCTCTCGATGTCCTCGCGGGCCACCAGGGGCGTACCGTCTTCGTCCATGGCTACCGGCATACCCAGCGAGTCGTTCAGGCGCACCCGGCTGGCGGCTTCGTCAATCAGGTCGATGGCCTTGTCGGGGAAGTTGCGCCCGGGTAGGCTGCGAATGCCGATTTTGACCGAAAGGCCCAGGATCTCGTCGGGGATGACCACCCCGTGGTGGGCTTCGTAGCGGGGCCGCAGGCCCTTGAGGATCTCCAGGGTCTCTTCGGGGGTAGGCTCGAGGACTATGACCGGCTGGAAGCGGCGCTCGAGGGCCGCATCTTTCTCGATGTAGCGGTGGTACTCACCGGTGGTGGTTGCGCCAATAACCTGAATCTCGCCCCGGCTCAGGGGGGGCTTGAGGATGTTGGCCGCATCCAGGGTGCCCTCGGCGCCGCCGGCCCCAATCAGGGTGTGCAGCTCGTCGATGAAGGCCACCACCTTGGCATTCTTTAGCTCTTCGATGATCTGCCGCAGGCGCTCCTCAAACTCGCCGCGGTACTTGGTGCCTGCCACCACCCCGGCCAGGTCTACCGAGACGATGCGGGCTCCCCGCAGCACCGGCGGTACCCGCCCTTCGGTAATGGCCTGGGCCAGCCCCTCCACAATGGCGGTCTTGCCCACGCCGGGGTCGCCGACCAGCACAGGGTTGTTCTTGGTGCGGCGGGCCAGAATCTGAATAACCCGATTGATTTCTTCAGTGCGGCCTATGACCGGGTCGAGCTTGCCCTCGCGGGCTTCCTTGGTGAGGTCGCGTCCGTACTCATCTAGAAAGGGTGTAGCAACGGCTTTTTCCTTGGTTTGCTCGCCGGCCTGCGAGAGCACCCGCCAGCGGATGGTGTCCACATCCTTGGCGTAGTGGGTCATGATGCGGTAGGCAATGCCGTCCCCCTCGCGGATGATGCCCAGCAGAATATGTTCGGTGCCAATCACCTGGCTGGACATGTTGCGGGCCTCGGCCCCGGCCAGCTCCATCACCCGCCGCGCGCGGGGGGTGATGGCGGGCGGCTCACCGGTACGGCTGCCCTCACCCCGTCCGACCAGCTCCTCGACCATCCGGCGCATGGCCTCGAGGCTGGCACCGTACTCCATCAGGATTCGCGCCGCCGTGCCCCCTTCGCGCATCAGGCCCAGGAGCAGGTGCTCAGGCCCGATCATGCTGTGGCCCAGGCGGCTCCCTTCTTCTCTGGCGTAGTGAAACACCAACCTGGCGCGGTCGTCGTACCTGTTCAAGCGCGTACCTCCTGATGTGATGTACAAGTATCCATAGCGCCGCTTTCTACCTACCTCAATAATATAGTATGCCTCGCTCTTTCTGGGTGTTTGCGCCACACGTTACGAAGCGTTGCTAGGGTACTGGTAGGAACCCTTGTAAAAAAGTTAGCCCCACCAAGAAAACACCGTTAGCGACATTTGTCCCACATCAATCGGGGGGCCGTACTTGGGCGTTAGGAACGCCATATCGCTGAGGAAGATGATTAATGGCTCAAGCGGGCTAGAAGTGGGCACACCTGGGCGGCTTCGTACCCGATTCAAAAGGATTCCAGATCAAAAACTTTAGGGGATGGTTGCGTCGCGCGCGGTGCAGCTAAGTGCGCCCGCGATAGAATGGTGCGCATTCGGTTGAGTAGAATCTACATTTGAGACTTGCAGTGGCGCATCTTATGACCCAGCTCTGGATCGCAACGTAGATTTCTGAGGTGGAGATACTTGGAATGAGCACGCCTCATTCCTCCGTACAGTCGACGAAACCAGCGTCACCCCGTCGGTCGGCGAGGAAAACGACTCATTGGGGCGGTACCGCGTTCCAAATAAAACGTTCTCGCGTGCCCGTGATGCAATAGTTCGGTATCGCTCTCCGCTATGCGAACAACTTCGGTAGGTTCCGTTCGTCATCATCCGGCGAAGGACTAACCGAATCTGGTATTGACCAGGACACCTTGCTGGTGGTGCAAGCGACCATCCGGTAGCGCGACCCTGGGAATATCCTTGATGGGAGCACCCCGGTTGTGCTAGATTTAGGCCTGCGCTGAGCCGCAGGAGTAGCCCGAAGTTCGGCTACAGCGAGCCTGGGAGGGTGTGAGCCAGGCAGCTAGAACCGGGTGAACGGCAGCGGGACTAAAGACTCAAGCGCAACTCAAAGGGCCTCGAGCAAAAGCCGAGGAACTGGGGTGGAACCGCGAAGGATTCAGTATTGAACTTTCGTCCCCAGGCATACGTGCCGGGGATTTTTTTATTCCGCGGCGCGGATAGCTGGGTAGGTCGGCGGTGGGTAGTTAGCCTCTGTGCCGATCCCCCAGCAAGAGCGAAGGGAGCGATATGCCTGCTGAAACGATGGAAGAACTGGTCAGTCTGTGTAAACGCCGGGGTTTTATCTTCCCTGGCTCTGAGATTTACGGTGGGCTTCAGGGTACTTACGACTACGGCCCACTGGGCGTAGAGCTTAAGAACAACCTAAAGGCGGCCTGGTGGCGGGCCAATGTTTACGAGCGCGACGACATGGAGGGCCTGGATGCCAGCATCCTGACCCATCGCATGGTGCTGTTTTACTCCGGCCACGAGGCCACCTTTGCCGACCCACTGGTCGACAACCGCACCAGCAAGAAGCGTTACCGGCTCGACCATCTGCTCAAGGAGCAGAAGCCGCCGGTGCTGGCGGTTTTGGCTCAGGCCATGGGCCTGTCCGAAGGCGAGAACCTGGCTGCACTGGTGGCTAGGCTGCTGGCCGAGCCGGAAAAGGCCGCCCTGGCCATGAACGCCGCCAAGGTGACAGACCCCGCCGATGGGGCCCCGGGCGACTGGACCCCGCCTCGCCCTTTCAACATGATGTTCAAGACCCAGATTGGGCCGGTGGCCGACGAGGATTCCTACGGCTACTTGCGCCCCGAGACGGCCCAGGGCATCTTCATCAACTTCAAGAACGTGCTCGATGCCACCTCGAGGCGGCTTCCCTTCGGTATCGCCCAGATCGGCAAAGCCTTCCGCAACGAGATCACCCCGCGCAACTTCATCTTCCGGGTGCGCGAGTTTGAGCAGATGGAGATCGAGTACTTCGTGGAGCCCGGCACCGATGAGGCCTGGCACCAGCGCTGGCTCGAGGACCGCCTGGCCTGGTGGGAGGCCCAGGGGATTCCCCGCGAGCAGATCCGGGTGCTGGACGTGCCCAAGGAAGACCTCTCGCACTACTCCAAGCGTACCTTCGACCTTATGTATAACTTTCCCACCCTGGGCTTTGAAGAGATCGAAGGCATTGCCAACCGCAGCGATTACGACCTGGGCAGCCACACCAAAAGCCAGAGTGAGATGTCCATCCAGGCCAAGGTGCTGGAAAACAGCCACTCCACCACCCGCCTTGCGGTGCAGGACCCGCAGACCAAGCAGTGGATTGTACCCTTCGTGATTGAGCCTTCGTGCGGGGTGGACCGGGGGGTGCTGGCGGTCTTATCCGAGGCCTTCACCAAGGAGAAACTGCCTAGCGGCGAGGAGCGTATTGTGCTCAAGCTCAAACCGCACCTGGCTCCCATCAAGGTTGCGGTGATTCCCCTGGCGAAAAACAAGGAAGAAATCACCCGATACGCCAAAAAAGTGAAGGCCAACCTCCAGGCCCTGGGCTTCGGACGGGTGCTCTACGAGGATACCGGCAACGTGGGCAAGGCCTACCGCCGCCACGA
>DAIUDO010000173.1:0-4648 GCA_036845585.1 Meiothermus sp.
GCAGTAAGGGCATAGTCGACCCGAGGGGGTACCTCGTGGTGTTCGGTGCGGCTGATAAGACCCAGCTCTTCGAGCTCCTTAAGCCTTAGAGATAATGTCCGCGGAGGGAGGGTGGTAACCTGCTGCAGGGCACCAAACCGCAACGGGCCATTGCGAAGCGAACAAAGAATGGTATAGACCCCGCGCTGTCCCAACAGTTCGAGGACTGCCTCGAGGGGTTTTTGCACAGGTTTGATCATGCTTAGAGCCTAGCCTTATCTTTTCCAGGCGAGCTATACCGGCATTACAAAGCGACCGTATGGTTGTTATGGAAAAAAATCCAGCAAACGTAACCCAAAAACTGCCGAAGCCCTATAAGATTTCTGTTATCGCATACCGGGTTTGATTCTGTAAAAAAGCCCCAGCTCGAGTATTAAGACGCAAAGTTGCTCCAGGTTGCAGAGCGGAACGGCCTAGCGTGTCCGCTGACCTATTTTGCAACAGGCTCGGGTAAGTACTGCCGGCCCCAGAGATCGATGGCCTCAATAACTGCTTGAAGGGCCTGCCCCGCCTCGGTGAGGGCGTAGCTGGTGCGGGGTGGCATGGTGGAGTGGATGGTTTTGGAGATGATGCCCAGGTGCTCGAGCTTCTCTACCCGCTGTGCAAGGGTTGCGGGGTTGCAACCGCCCACTGCCCTGGAGAGCTCGTTGAAACCCTTAGGGCCATCCAGGAGCGTGCGAATGATGTGCAGGGTCCACTTCTCTTGCAAAACATTAATAGCTTCGTAAACCGGGCAAAAGCTGTGGTCTACTTCGGAGTGTTCGGATGCAATATGCCTAGCCATATTTATCATAACACTATAACATGTAAGCTTTCTTTATTCAAACACTTGACTATATATATTACTATATATTACTATGTGGTTGTTGATCCGAAGTGCAAGGCCGGATCAGACCTAGGAGGAAAAATGAACTGGAATCTGGACAGCAGCCACACCACCGTCGCTTTCGCGGTTAAACACATGGGCATTTTTACCGTTCGTGGGCAGTTCAAAAAGGTGGTGGGGACCATTGAGGCCAGCGAGCAAGGGGTTCCCAGCCGTATTGAAGTCAGCATTGATGCAGCCAGCATCGAGACCGGGGAGGCCCAGCGCGACAACCATCTGCGCTCCCTTGACTTTCTGGATGCCGAGCAGTTTCCCGAGCTGCGTTTCGTGAGCAACCGGATCGAACCTATGGGGGGCCAACAGTACAAGATTCATGGCGATCTGTCCATCCGCGATATCACCCGTCCGGTGGTGCTCGAGGCCGAACTCAGCACCCCGGTCAAGGACCCCTGGGGCCAAACCCGCACGGGTGCTACGGCTACTGGGGTGCTCAACCGCAAAGACTGGGGTCTGACCTGGAATCAGGTGCTAGAGCTTGGGGCTTTGCTGGTCGGTGAGGAAGTCAGGTTCACCATCGAGGTACAGGCAGTTGCGGCGACGTCAACGGTCGCAGCGTAATGGCCAACCGCTACTTGCTTCTTGCCTAGCGTGCTTGTTTTGGGGCGACCTCGAGCCTGGGTTTGCCCACTTTGGCAGATGTGGTCGTTTTTGCTGTGTGTTGTACTGTGAGCAAAAAGGCTCGAGAGCAAGTTACACATTTTTTTAGAATCAATCGGGTATTTTAGAGCCAACCCGGGGTAAGCTTGGCGGGAATCTCAGCCTTGGAGAGCTCTGGTGTGACCTGAGAAGGAAAGCAACATGCCTGAGGTCGTCGGAATTCATCACATCACCGCGATGGCGGGTCACCCCCAGCAAAACCTCGATTTCTACACTGGTGTACTGGGGTTGCGCTTGGTCAAGGTGACCGTTGATTTCGATGACTCCGAGACCTACCATTTCTACTACAGCGATGGGCTAGGCCAGCCCGGCACCCTCCTGACCTTTTTCCCCTGGCAGCGGGCCTTGCCCGGACGGGCTGGGGTGTCTCAGGTGGCCATCATAAGTCTGGCGATTCCTCAGCACAGCCTGGGCTACTGGATGCACCGCCTAATGGAAAAAGGGATTGGTTACGAAGGCCCCCACCACCGCGAGGTTCCTGGCAACAACGGACCAGAAGAAGTTAGGGTACTGGCCTTCAAGGACCCCGATGGCCTATCGCTGGAACTGGTCGCAGTACCGTCCACACCGGCCGTTCGCTGCTGGGCTGGGGCCCCCGTGCCAGAGGAGAGCGCCATCCGGGGCATTTTTTCGGCACAGATATGGGTAGCGCAGGCTGAGCCATCCCTGCAGATGCTCGAGGCCCTGGGCTACCGGAGGCTGGGTCAGGTGGCCACGATTAACTACCTGGGTTTACCCCAGGAGTCGAACCTCTTGGGCCGCCTCGAGGTACGCGAAGTCGGCGGGCTCATGGCCGGCAGAGGGGGTGTGGGTACCGTACACCACATTGGGCTGGGGGTGCCGGATGTTCAAAATCAGCATGGCATCCGGGAGCTGCTCCGGCGCAAAGGCGTTCGAGTGACGCCTGATCAGGATCGCCCGTATTTCCGCTCGTTCTACTTCCGCGAGCCGGGGGGTGTTTTGCTCGAGGTGGCCACCCACACTCCTGGTTTTACCCTCGATGAGCCCTTTGAAAGCCTCGGCACTGGCCTGCGCCTGCCCGAGTGGCTCGAGCCGGCCCGTTCCGAGATCTTGTCCAAGCTGCCGTCCATCCACTACGCCTCGCCTCTGCCGGTACGCTCAGACTTGGAGGAAGCCACAGATGCGCTGATTTCTGGCAATCAGGTCACGTTCAGTGCAGATTCCAACCACCCCGATGCGCTAAAGTAGCTGGTCGGCCCTGGACGAGTTGACCGGTCGAGCGCCATCAGACAGATAGCCTCTCAGCAAGAGAGCAATCAACGGAAAGGAGCGGGAATGAAACCCGTCAATGGACTTCATCACGTGACGGCCATCGCTGGGAAGGCCCAGCGCAACCTGGATTTCTATGCGGGGGTGTTGGGGATGCGCTTGGTCAAGAAAAGCGTTAATCAGGACGATCCGGGCACCTACCACCTGTTCTACGCCGATGCTGAAGGTCGTCCCGGTACCGACCTGACCTTCTTTCCCTGGGAAAGCATGGCCCCTGCCCGCAGAGGAACGGGGCTTGCAGTGGAGGTACAGCTGGCCGTGCCCCAGGGCAGCCTGGCTTTCTGGGAAGCCCGTTTACGGGCCTATGGGGTATGGTTGGGCAGTCCCGAAGAGCGTTTTGGCGAGAAGGCTCTGCCCTTGCGTGATCCCGATGGCCTCGAGGTCGCCCTGGTCGAGACGGCCCCGCGGCAATTTAGCCCCTGGGAAGGCACCCATGTGCCAGAAAACCGCCAGATTATGGGTTTGCACGGCGCGAGGCTGTGGCAGCATGCGCTCGCCCCCAGTGCCAATTTTCTGATCAGGGTGATGGGATTTGAGTACGCTGGACATGAAAATGGCTGGAATCGCTATACAGTAGCGGGAGGCGGCTCGGGCCGGTTCGTGGACATCAAAGAACTGCCCAATTTGCCCAGGGGCCGTTGGGGTACCGGCAGTATCCACCACCTGGCTTGGAGCGTGGACGATACCGTCCACGAGATGCAGGTTCGTGCACAGATTCTGGCGGCTGGCATACCGGCTACCCAGCAGATCGACCGCTTCTGGTTCAAGTCTGTGTACTTTACCGAGCCCGGGGGGGTGGTGTTTGAGCTGGCTACCGACGGCCCAGGTTTTGCTGTAGACGAGGATCCCTCCAGGCTGGGTGAGTCCCTGGTGCTGCCCCCCTGGCTGGAACCCCACCGCCCGCAGATCGAGTCCATGCTGCCTAAACTCGAGGCCCCCAACCCACACATGCCCAAAACCTGACGGCCTCGCCAGGAGGACTGCCTTGGCTGAGCTTAGCTTTGTTCACCGCTTCGAAGCCGGTACATCCGCCAGCACCTTGCTCTTGCTACACGGCACAGGGGGCAACGAGCACGACCTGCTTCCGATGGGCCGCGAACTCGGCCCCAGCGCCAGTATTCTTTCGCCTCGAGGTAAGGTGTTGGAGAATGGCGCCCCGCGCTTTTTTAGGCGTTTGGCCATGGGGGTTTTCGACGAGGACGACCTCAGGGCCCAGGCCGCCGACCTGGCCCAGTTTGTCCAGGATGCTGCCTACCATTACAAACTGGATGTAGGGAAAATATATGCGCTGGGATATTCCAACGGTGCGAATATCGCAGCAGCTCTGATGCTGCTTCACCCAGAGGTGCTGGCAGGGGGTGTTTTGCTGCGTCCCATGTTGCCTCTGGAGGTGGTGCCCCTACCAAACCTGGCTGGAAGAGAGGTCTTTCTGGCCGCCGGAACCCAGGACATCTGGTCGCCCATCGAGCGAGTGCAAGCCCTGGCAGACCGCCTAGAGCGGGCCGGAGCGAGGGTGCAGATACGCTGGCAGCAAGGCGGCCACCAACTGTACCCCGAGGAACTGCTCGCAGCTCAAGCCTGGCTGGCTCGACAACTGGAATAAACCATGCCCATACAAACCAGACCGAGGAGCTCAGTGGTCATTGGTTGTACGCCTGCTGGTTCTGCCTATCCGCGCATACCTTGTGCCCAATTCCAGAGTCGGTCATGGCGGATTCAAAAAAAAATAATCTTTCCAATCAACAACTTCAGAGGCTTGGTTGTGCCGTGCGCGCG
>DAIUDO010000174.1:0-2100 GCA_036845585.1 Meiothermus sp.
TGAACTTCAGCGACCAGGGGGGGCTTTCGCTCATCAACCGCAACTTCAAATAAAGCGTAAACTGTATCACGGTGCCTTTCCCTTTGTTCCCTGGGGTACTGCGTAGAGTTTTCAATCCCCTAGAGTTGGTAGCAATATGCGCAGACCGACTCCGTTATGGCCCCACCGTTTTGGGAGGCACACGTGATACTGCAAAAGGTCAACCAACCCCAGGATCTAAAAACCCTCTCGCCCGAGGAACTGCTGCAACTTGCCGAGGAGTTGCGCAGCGAGATTATCCGGGTGTGCGCCCAGAACGGCGGCCACCTGGCCTCATCTCTGGGGGCTGTTGAGTTAATTGTGGCCCTTCACAGGGTGTTCGACTCCCCTAAAGACCGGCTGCTTTTCGATGTGGGCCACCAGGCCTACGCACATAAAATCCTCACCGGGCGCAAGGACGTATTCCATACCATCCGCCAGGAAGGGGGTATCTCCGGCTTCACGAAGGTCTCGGAGAACGAGCACGACGCCATTACGGTGGGCCACGCCTCTACTTCGCTGGCCAACGCTTTGGGGATGGCGATTGCCCGCGATACGCTGGGCCAGGACTACCATGTGGTGGGCATCATCGGTGACGGGGCCCTTACGGGCGGAATGGCCTTGGCAGCCCTCAACGTCATCGGCGAAAGGAAGCCCCGGCTGCTAATTGTCCTTAACGACAACGAGATGTCCATCTCGGAGAATGTAGGAGCCCTCAACCGTTATTTCAAGGAATACCAGACCAAGAAATGGGTGCAGGACACCCAGAAGTGGGGCAAGCAGGTTTTGGAGGGTATCTCCCCCCGGCTCTTCAACCTGGTCGACCGGGCCAAGGAGGCGGCCAAGCTGATGCTGCACCAGGAGAACCCCTTCTATGCCTGGGGCATCCGCTATGTGGGGCCGGTTGATGGGCATGACCTGCCGGGACTGGTCCACATCCTCGAGCAGATCAAGGCGCTCGATGGCCCTACCATGCTGCACATCGTGACCCAGAAGGGCAAAGGGTACGGGGTGGCCGAGGAAGACCCCATCTACTGGCACGGGCCTCCAGGCTTCAACCCGCAGAACCCCGAGAAGGTGAGCAAGGGCTATTCCTGGTCGAACGCTTTCGGAGATGCGGTCACCGAGCTGGCCCATCTGGAGCCCCGGCTGTTTGTCATCACCCCGGCCATGCGCGAGGGCTCGGGGCTGGTGCGGTACTCCCAGACCCACCCCGAGCGCTACCTGGATACCGGCATCTGTGAGGATGTGGCTGCTACCGCCGCGGCCGGGATGGCCCTGCGCGGGTTGAAGCCGGTGCTGGCTATCTACTCCACCTTCATGCAGCGGGCCTTCGACCAGATCATTCACGACATCGCCATCGAGAACGTGCCGGTGGTGTTTGCGGTAGACCGGGCCGGCATTGTGGGGGGGGATGGCGCAACCCACAATGGGGTTTTCGACATCGCTTACCTGCGCACCATTCCCAACGTGCAGATAGCCGCTCCCAAGGACGCCCTGGAGCTGCGGGCCATGCTCAAGTATGCGGTGAACGCGGGGGCCCCCATTGCCATCCGTTACGCTCGCGACAACGTAGAGAAGGCCCCCGAGGGAGTCTGGCCTGAAATTGAGTGGGGCCGCTGGGAAGTGCTCAAGGAGGGCCGCAAAGCCTACATCCTGAGCTTCGGTAAAACCCTCAAGTACGCCCTGGAGGCGGCCAAGAACAGCCCTGAGGTTGGGGTGATCAACGCCCGCTTCATCAAGCCTCTGGATAAGGGGATGCTCGAGCGTCTGACGCTGGAAGGCTACAAGCTGGTCACCACCGAAGACCACCAGAGAATGGGCGGCTTTGGCAGCGCGGTGTTGGAGGCCCTCAACGAGCTGGGCCTGAAACCCGATATCCGCGTGTTGGGGCTGCCTGACGTCTTTTTTGATCACGGCTCCATCGCGCGAATGCACCGCGAGGCGGGCATCGATGCAGAGGCCATCCGGAAGGCGCTGAACGAGATGGGGGTAGACCTCGAGGCCACCCCCCGCAGCGTGAAAGTGACCTCGTGATCAGCCGTGCTGGATTTGCTACCTCGAAAACGGTAGGTAAGCAGC
>DAIUDO010000174.1:2200-4622 GCA_036845585.1 Meiothermus sp.
TTCCGCCCATTCCCTGGTTGGGCGACTGGGTTGCCAACAGTCCCAAACCGGTGCCCGGGGAAGCCCTGAGGCCGGTTGACGAGGGTGCGTTGGTGATGGGCTGGCAGGTGGTGCACCTACCGGGTCACACACCGGGACAGATTGGCCTGTACAAACAGGGGGTGCTGATAGCCGCCGATGCCCTGCGGGTGGGGCCACGCGGGCCGCTCATCTCGCCCGCGATGGTCAATCATGATACCGCCGAGGCCCGGCGCACAGCGGGTAAAATTGCACGCCTGGACGTGCAAATAATTCATGTGGGGCACGGGCCACCGACAACACCAGAAGCCGTGCGTGCCCTGGCACTCAGGCTGGGCGTGTGAGTAGGTAGGTTGCCCCAGGAGGCCGGCCAGCTCCTATCGCTGGAGGTCCCCCTTTTTCACCGGCAAACCGGCGGCCTGCCAGGCCGAGATGCCCCCGGCCAGGTTGTAGACCTGTAAGCCTTTGCTCTGCAGGAACTCGGCGGCCTGCTGGCTGCGGCTGCCACTCTCGCACTGGCAGATGATGGGCCGGTCCTTGGGTAGGCTTTCCCAGCGCTTAGGCAGCTCGGCCAGCGGTATTCCCTGCGAGCCGGGAATTTTGTTCATCTTGCGCTCGAGGGGCGTGCGCACATCGATCATAACCGCTCCCGCCCGGAGCTTTTCCTGAGCTTCGAACGCGCTAATCCGGGGCACCTTGGGCCCCAGTCCCAACAGCTTTTTGAACCATCCCCACATACCTTTTAGTCTATTGTTTTTCGCTATGGGGTAGGGTCACTTGCAGAATATATCCCCTGGGGGTATACTGGATTTCGGATGCGCGGGAAATGCCCCGCGAAGGAGTCAAACATGTTTCTAGACGAAAAAATACAAGGCCAGGTGCGCGAGATGCTGGCACCTATCCAGAACCCGGTGGAGTTGGTGGTCTTCACTACTTCGGGGATCGAGCTTCCGGGTCAGGAGGTGGGCCTTCAGGACGAAACCCTGGGCCTGCTCAAAGAGGTAGTGGCCCTCAACCCGAACCTGAGCCTGGAACAGCGTTCTTTGCACTCAGACCCCGAGGCCAAGTCCCTGGGCCTGAGCTATGCGCCTACCATCCTGCTGCGTGAAAAAGGCTCACAGCGCACCAACATCCGCTTTTTGGGGTTGCCCGCTGGCTACGAGTTCAGCACCCTGATTGAGACCCTGCTGATGCTGGGCACCGGCGAGAGCAAGCTGGGCGAGAAGTCCCAAATCGACCTGCAAAAACTGGCTTCGCCGGTACGCATGCAGGCCTTCGTGACCCCTACCTGCCCCTACTGCCCCCAGGCTGTACTGGCCACTTACAAAATGGCCTACCATAACCCCAACGTGGTGGCCGAAGGGGTAGAGGCCAGCGAGTTCCCCCAACTCTCGAGGCGCTACAACATCTCTGGGGTGCCCGATACCATCATCAGCGGCACCACCCAGCAGCGTGTTTTGGGGGGACAACCGGATCGGGTCTTTGTGGAAGCAGCCCTCAAGGCGGCTGCCCAGGTGGTGGCGTGAAAACCCTCGTCGCCCTGACAATGCTGCTGGCGGCCTCGATAGGCTTCGCCCAGGGTTTCAAAATTGTGACCGTAGACGACCTCAACCGGGCGCTTTCCAACCCTAAAACTTTTGTGATTGATGTGCGCACCCCGCAAGAGTTCGCGGCGGGACACGTCCCCGGAGCGGTCAACTGGCCCCTGCAGGAGATCGAGAGCTGGTGGCGTAAAGTACCTAAAGACCGGGTGGTTTATGTCAAGTGCAACACCCAGAACCGCAGCCGGGCGGCCGTACAGTATCTGTTGTCCAAGGGATACCGGGACTTGAACCTGGTAACCGGGGGGATTCAGGCCTGGTACGCACGGGGGTTCAGGGTAGTGCGATAGTCAAACTCCGACGATGGAGCGACCATGACCGCTGAGTTGGCTGATAAAACCAAAATTCTGCACCGCTTGCGCCGTCTAGAGGGGCAGGTGCGCGGCCTGCAAAAGATGGTAGAGGAAGACCGTGAGTGCAAGGAAATTCTGACCCTCCTGAGCGGGGTACGCAGCGCCCTGGACTCGGTGGGTGAGGAGATTCTCGAGGCCTATCTGGCCCGCTGTCAGGCGGGCCAGAACCAGCCCGAACCGGCTCAGCTGGTCGAGGTGGTGCGCTTGCTTCGAAGGTAGATTGCCGGCATAGTGCAGGAAGTCGTTGCGGCAACACATCTGCTGCTACAGGGCATTCTCGATGTTGTTTCAGGCTGGGTTCCTCGAGGTCAGTAACCCGCCTTTGCACAAACCCCGGAGAGCCTTGCGAACAGTCTGGGAACCCTTCGAAAAGCTACATCAGTAGGAACCGCCGCTATTTCTCGAGCAGATCATGCAGCAAAGGGGTCAAGCCAGGGGTGGGGTAAACCC
>DAIUDO010000175.1:0-3002 GCA_036845585.1 Meiothermus sp.
GCTCGAGGGTATCGCTAGCTCGCAAGGGCCACTACAGGTGGGTGATCTGTGGTTTCAGGTCTAATTTCTGGATGTACTCGAGGTAATCCCCCTCGCTGAGGGGATATTTGCCGGCCAGTGCAACCATAAATGCCTCCATCACGTTCGTACCAAAACTGCGACCCTCCAGGCGTGGGGTTGTGGTGACGAGCTTAGACACTCCCCGCGCCCGCATGAACTCGACATCCTCGGGCGTGGTGGTGTTGGTGAGAATAACCTTGCCTCGCATCTGGTCCGGCATAAAGCGGCGCACGAAGTGCCAGTCCCCTGCCACCAGATCGGCCCATTGGAAATAATGTTGACGCCAGTCGCGTATCTGTTTTTCCTGCTTTTCACCCGTTGGGTACAACCACTCAAAGGGAAGCTGGGTGACAATGGGCAGAAGAATATAGGCCAGTTTCTGCAAGAGCGAAAGGCGATAGATGGGTATAGGTAGCCCCAAGCCAAATATCAGATCGCCGTACAGCGTCCGGGCGCCCACCTCGTCAAGGGCTTCGGCCAGACCAAATCGGTCTACCGCGCTAGGGATTAGCACCTTTTTGTTTTTCCAGCCGATTTCACTCTCCAGCAACCGCACGGCGTTGCGCTCGAGGGTGTGCTTCAAGCCCGAGCCGTCCAGCATAGGGGTTTTTTTTGCCGCACTCGCCAGCCGCTGAGAGTCGCGGAAGGTATAGCGCCGACGGCCCGCATACACGTATAGGTCGGCACCGCCCAGTCCGAAGGCATCTACCTGACCATCGAGCTCCCGCACCAACTCGATGGCCTTTTCCCAGCTACCGTCGGTGCCGATGCGCTCGAGAATAAAGGTCTCCCCTAGGCTCTCCAGGGAAAGCTCCACCCTGGAGTTGCGCTTGGATGACCCAATCGAAACACTGACCACACGTTTAGGCATGGCCCACAGTCTACTGTAAGCCCCGGGCCTGGCCCACCTCTTATGGGGCACTCAACATGCGGAACAGTGCCACCAGTACCAGGACAACGGCCAGACCCCACAAGACATAGGCCCCGCGCATGCTGGCAGCCCCTTGAGCCGATAGCAGCCAAATTAGCATTCCCAGCAGGGCCGCACCCAGGGCCAGAGTGAAAAGCATCGCCGGCAAGTTGGCAAAAATTGTCTGAATCATCGTCTCACCTGCACAAACCAGACCCGCGCATCGGCAAACAAACGCCGGATCCCTTCATAATCCAAGCAGGGCTTTAACCTCGTCGGCAACCCGCTCTTTGGTAAAGCCCAGTTTGGCATATACGTCTGCAAAGGGAGCGCTCGCACCAAATCGGTCAAGGCCGATGGTTCGCTGGGCGTAGCGCTCCCAGCCCAGGGTGGTACCGGCCTCGAGGGAAAGGGTGGGCAGACCATTGGGCAAGATACCCTCACGGTAGGCTTCCGGCTGGGTCTCGAAGGCTTCCCAGCAAGGCAGAGAAACCACCCGCACGGCAATCCCCTGCTCGGCCAGCAGTTTTTGCGCCTCGAGCGCCAGTGCGACCTCGGAGCCGGTAGCAACAATGGCTGCCTGAGCATCTGGAACGTTGGAAAGGATATACCCTCCGCGCTCGACACCCTCCGGCTTAACATCCGGCAACACAGGAAGGGCCTGACGTGTCAGGATCAGGGCTGTAGGGCCGTCCCGGCGCTCGATGGCCATTTTCCATGCCAACGCAGTCTCGCTGGCATCCGCAGGTCGAATGACCCACAGGTTGGGAATGGCCCGCAAACTCATCACGTGCTCAACCGGCTGATGGGTCGGACCATCCTCGCCTACTGCAATGGAGTCGTGGGTGAAAACAAATATCGTCGGAGTGCCCATCAGGGCTGCCAAGCGGATAGCCGGTCGCATGTAATCGGAAAAAACCAGAAAAGTACCGCCATAAGGCCGCAATGCCTTGCTCAGGGCAATACCGTTCATAACCGCACCCATCGCATGTTCCCGCACCCCATAGCGGATGTAGCGCCCGGAGGGGTTATCGTCGCTGAAGTCGGTCATTTCAGGGGTTCGAGTGTTGTTGGAAGGGGTCAGGTCGGCAGATCCACCCATCAACTCGGGGAGGGTTGGCACCAGTTTTTCCAGCACCTTGCCCGAAGCCGCACGTGTGGCAAGTTTGTCTCCAGCAGCAAACTTTGGCAGGTTAGACTCCCAGCCTTGCGGCAGTTCGCCTCGCAACCGTCGATTGAACTCTGCCGCTTTCTCAGGGTGAGCCTGGGCATAGGCCTCGAGCCTGGCCTGCCAGTCGGCCTGGGCTTCCGCTCCGCGCGCAATGGCCTGGCGGTAGTGTACATAGACCTCTTCCGGTATGACAAACGGCGCATGGGGCCAGCCCAGGGTCTGCCGGGTGGCTGCCACCTTTTCGGGGCCCATCGCGTCGGAGTGGGCCTTGTGATGGCCCGCCAGAGGGGAACCATAGCCGATGATCGAGCGTACAGCAATCAGGCTAGGACGGGGGTCGGCCTGAGCCGAACGCAGGGCTGTGCGAATGGCCTCGAGGTCT
The DNA here is from genome assembly GCA_036845585.1 of Meiothermus sp. Taxonomy (GTDB): domain Bacteria; phylum Deinococcota; class Deinococci; order Deinococcales; family Thermaceae; genus Meiothermus. The sequence continues at coordinate 2,524 of DAIUDO010000175.1, forward strand.
TCGCCCGGCACGGCCCGCACCACGTGCCAGCCATAAGCTTCGTAGCGAGCGGCCCGGTCTTCGGTAAAGGCGAGTTCAGTGCTTCCGTCAATCGAAATCTCGTTGTCGTCGTAGAGCACTATCAACTTTCCCAGTCTCAGATGCCCTGCCAACGAGGAAGCCTCCCCGCTCACTCCCTCCATCAGGTCGCCATCGGAGGCAATCACATAGGTGTAGTGCTCGGCGATTTCACCAAACTCGGCCGCTAGCTTACGTTCGGCTATGGCCATCCCCACTGCGGTCGCTATACCCTGTCCCAGTGGGCCGGTGGTGGTCTCCACCCCTGCGGTATGGCGGTACTCGGGATGTCCGGGCGTTTTGGAGCCCCACTGGCGAAAGCGCTTGAGTTCCTCCAAGGACAGGTCGTAGCCGGTCAGGTGTAGCAATGCATAAAGCAGCATCGAGCCATGCCCCGCCGACAGCACAAAGCGGTCTCGAGC
>DAIUDO010000175.1:3102-4604 GCA_036845585.1 Meiothermus sp.
GTGTTTATCCTGACCTTCTGGTTTTTCCACTTCTTCATGCACCTTGCGAGGGGTTAGTGTATGGAACACAACGAACACATAGTCGAACGCTATGAACGGGCCTGGATTTTCTTCGGCCTAGGCATGATAGTGGTTTTCATTCTTTTGATTGGCTATCTGATGGTAGCCAATAGGGGTACCATTCCCATCGGTGCAGGTCGGGTGGATGCTACCCAGGTGCGCACCCAGGGGGATTTCGCCAACCCCAGGGTTGAGCAAGTCGGCAATGAGTACGTAGTCTATGTCCAAGCTTTCTCGTTTGGCTACCTCCCGACAGAAATCCGGGTGAAAGCAGGCCGCAAGGTGACTTTCAAAATCACCTCGCCAGATGTCCAGCACGGCTTTCAGATCGAGCGAACCAACATCAATCCCCAGGTGATTCCGGGCGAGATTGTGCAGGTGAGCCACACCTTTAGACAGCCAGGCGAGTACCGAATCATCTGCAACGAATACTGTGGCATCGGTCATGCCAACATGATCAGCAAAATCATCGTCGAGCCATAAAAGGAGTGCTGGATGGCAGTCAAAACCTTTTCTCAGATTGATGCATACGCGGGTGCGCCGGAAAAAAAGTACACCTTGTTCATGCTGATGCTGGGCTTTATCGCCCTCATGGTCGGCACCCTCTTCGGTCCGTTGCAATCGTTCAACTATGGAGGGCTGGACCTTTATCCTTTCCTCAAGCCGGTCTTTCAGAGCTACTATCAGGGTCTGACCTTACACGGTGTTCTGAATGCGATTATCTTTACCCAGTTATTTGGTCAAGCCATCATGGTGTACCTACCCGCCAGGGAACTGGGTCTACGGCCCAACATGACCCTGGCCTGGATCTCGTTCTGGATGGCCCTGATCGGCTTGCTTATTGCGGCAGTGCCCCTCCTGGGCAATGCCGCAAGCGTGCTTTACACGTTTTACCCACCCCTAAAGGCCCACTGGGCTTTCTACGTAGGTGCGGCCATCTTCGTGCTTTCAAGCTACGTCAGCATCTACCTGGTGCTCGAGATGTGGTCGCGCTGGAAGAAGGACAATCCGGGCAAGATCACACCGCTGGCCACTTATATGTCGGTCACTTACTGGCTGATGTGGCTACTGGCCAGTCTGGGCCTGGTGGTCGAGGCACTGTTTCTCATTGTCTGGTCACTGGGACTGGTTACCGGGGTTGACCCTTTGCTGATGCGGACGTTGTTCTGGTACACCGGACACCCCATCGTGTATTTCTGGCTGCTGCCTGCCTATGCCCTGGCCTACACCACGCTACCAAGGTTAGCTGGAGGTAAACTGATTTCCGATCCACTGTCGCGCTTGGTCTTCCTGCTGTTCCTGCTCTTCTCGGTACCTGTTGGCTTCCACCATCAGTTTGCCGACCCAGGCATCGCCCCTTACTGGAAAATGATCCACACCATCCTGACCATGATGGTCGCGGTGCCTAGCCTGATTACTGCATTCACCATCGCCGCTTCGCT
>DAIUDO010000176.1:0-4539 GCA_036845585.1 Meiothermus sp.
TGGCAGCTCTGGCCGGTGCGGTCGTAGGCGTGGTGGTGGAACTGGAAGTAGCCGGGTTCGCCGCTGGGCTGCTGGTAGCTTTCGTCGGAGAGGGTCGAGCCCCCGGCCTCCACCGCCCGAGCCATCACCTCGCGGATGGCCCGGTAGAGCCTCAGGGTCTCGGCAGGCCGCAGCGAGCGGGCAGGCCGCTCGGGGTGAATTTGGCTCATCCACAGCGACTCATCGGCGTAGATGTTGCCCACGCCGGCCACCGCCTCTTGCAAGAGGAGCACCTCCTTAATTTTGCGGGAAGTTTGCGCCAGTGATTTGCGGAAGCCTGCCAGGGTGAAGCTTTCCGAGAGGGGTTCGGGCCCCATGCGCTTCAGGAGGTCAATTTCGCCGTAATCCCCAGCTTCTACTACCCACCATTTGCCAAAGCGTCGGGGGTCGGTGAAGTAGAGGGTCTGGCCGGACAGGTGCAGGGTGAGCCGGGTATGGGGGTGTGGTACAAAGCGGAAGCCCCCGGTCATGCCCAGGTGCACGATGACTTCCAGGTGCTGCTCGAGGTGCAAAATGAGGTACTTGCCCCGGCGGGAGGTGCCCAGCACCTTGCGCCCCTCGGCCAGCTCGGTGCGGCGGTAGCGGGCCGGGTCGCTGTGGGCGAGCTTCTGGATGCGTTGGCCCAGCAGGTGGGGCTCGAGGATGCGGCGGGTGGTTTCAACTTCGGGGAGTTCGGGCATTACAGCTTATTTTGCCTGACGCTCCTGGGCGCGGTTATCTTCCAGAGCCCGACGCGACTCGCGGAATACGTACAGCACCAGTACTGGAAAGGGGATGTCCTGCTCGAGGGCCTCCTGCACAGCAAAATAGCGGCTTGGATCAGCTCCACGCACCCTGGGGGCCAGCTCCGACCATAGCTTGAGAAGTCCATCGCGGCTGCGCGGAAGCGTTTCCTCGAAGCGCTTGAGTGGATTAGTCGGCGTTTGCATCTTCAAAAGGTAGGGCCGGGCAGACCTAGTCACGCCCCCAGGGTAGACCCGGCTGGGTTTTTCAACAGTATTCCAGACTAAGCACTAACCAACCGTTTAGCTGTCAGGATTCCAGGTAACTCCACCTCCAACGATCGTTCTTGCAGAAAGAATGCCTGGCGGACATAAACCGGGTCGGCGGTATTGCCCATTTTGAGCTGTCGGTACTGGTCTAGTGTGATGGGGCTGAAGGGAAGCGAGGAGATCAGCGGCACCACGAAGTCCATCAGGGCCAGCGGGATGGGCAACAAAGGTTTTCGAAACCCGAGCGTGTCCCGCACCAGCAGAAGCAACTCGCGGAATGTGTACTCTTTGGGCCCCACCAGGTTGTAGCTGCAGTGTATGGTCGCAGGGCGGCGGAGGGCCTGCTCGAAAGCCATGGCCACATCGCCGACCCAGACTGGGCGAAAAACGAAGCTGCCGTCGCCGATCTGCGGTATGAAAGGGACCGGTGCAGTTACAAGCCCTTTCAGGATGCCGCCAAAGAACTCATCGCCCTGGCCGAAAATAAGGCTGGGGCGCAGGATCGTCCAGTCCAACCCGGAGGCCTGTACCAGCTCTTCGCCTTCGGCCTTGGTCTCGTAGTAGCGACTCCCGGTGCCCCGTGCTGTGCCCAGTGCCGACATATGCACAAAGCGCCGGATACCGGCCGACTTGGCCGCTGCCAGGCTGTGGCGCACGCCCTCTACGTGGGCCTGGCGAAAGGTCTGGTCGCCGCGCTCGCGGATGATGCCCACCAGGTAAATCAGAGCATCGTGCCCCCGGGCTGCTTCGTGAAGACCCTCGTCTCTGGCGGCATCGGCAGCCACATACCGCACACCCTCGAGCGGGCCCGCACCACGCCTCGAGGCGATGGCGACCTGGTGACCCTGTTCCAGCAAGTGCCGTGCCATGTGGGTTCCCACATAACCGCTGCCGCCGACGATGAGTACCTTCATGAACCAACCTCAGACTGCCTCCAGCATCCGGCTCTCGGCCTCGAGTTCTAAGGTTTTGCGGTCAACCAGATAAATCTTGCGGTAGCCGGTGTCTAGTATGCCCTCGTGGCGCAGGTCGGAGAGCAGCTTGCTGACCGATTCGCGGGTTGAGGCGGTGGCGTCGGCGATTTCCTCGTGGCTGGCGGTTACGTAGATCCCGCGCTCATCCTGACCCTTGGCCGCCGTGGCGGCGAGGTAGAGCAGGTAACGGCAGATGCGGCTGCGCAGTTCGCCCCACTGAAGGTGGGTCTCGTAGGCCTGTACCTGCACCATCTGGCTGGCCAGGCTGGCCGCCAGGGCCCGCAGGTCGTCGTTCGACAGCGCTTTGGGGTCTACTGCAAAGGCCGCGGCCTCGGTCAGGGCTTCGGCAGTGTACTTGTACTGCCGTTCGGAAAGGGCCTCTTCGCCGAAGTAGTCGCCCGGCAAGACGTGACGCAGGGTGAGCTGCCGCCCGTCGGGCAGTATTTCGATAATGCGAACCAGGCCGCGCTCGAGGTGGTAGAGCACGTCGGCGCGGTCGCCTGCCCGGTAGACCACTTCTTTTCTACGTACCTTTTTCATAGAGCCTCCTTGGGTTGCTTCCTGCACGGCCACAGCGTAGAAAGACGACGTTTTTGCTCTACAGGGGCTTTGCCCCTGGAAAAGCTGAGGGTTACCATAAACCCGCCTCCCTCAGGGCTACCGACAGCGATTCGGCCAACTCGCGGGGGTCGTTGCCCATGTAGTGCCCGCCCAGGCGCTCGACCAAGGCGGGGTCATTCGCTGCGGCCCGCCCTCCTACCACCACCAGCGGGGCCAGGTGGCGCAGGGCCTGGTGGGGGAGGGTCTCAAGCGAGACGGGTTGCATCGCCGAAAGCACGATGGCCTTGGCGTCGGTTCGCTCTGCGAAGGATTTGAGGTCGCCCAAAGGCGTGTTGGGGCCCAGGTAGTGCACAGTATACCCCGCTCGCCGCAAGAACAGCGCGGTGATTAGGCTGCCAATTTCGTGCTGTTCGCCCGGAAGGGTCGAGACCACCAGGGTGGGTCCCAGCGAGCCGCCCATCAGGTTGAGCAGGCCCTGCAAGGAACCCCGCAGGTAGGTGCTGGCCAGATGCTCTTGAGCCGTGGTCACTTTTCCCAGGTGCCAGCCATCGCCAATACGGCGTAGGCAAGGCGAGATGACTTCCAGCACCACGGTCTCCATAGGGTGCAGCTTGTAAGCCTCCGAAAGCACCCGCTCGGCGGCCTCGGTATCGGCGCGCAGGAGGGCTTCTTCGAGCTCGAGGGAGAACATCTCGGGTGGACGTGGCCCCTCCTGGGTCAGGCTCTCGAGGTAGCGTTTGACGGCCTGGGCTGGGGCTACACCCTCGGCAATCCACTGTTTAATGTGCCGCAGGGCCTCCAGGTCGGTCTCGCTGTACAACCTGTGTCCACCGGGCGAACGCTCGGGCCGGGGAAAACCATAGCGCCGTTCCCATTGGCGCAGGAGCGCGGAAGACAGTCCGGTGCGCTCCTCCACTTCGGCGATGGTGTAAACCCCTAAATCGTTGCGCATAAGTAAATCCTTTTGTTGAATAATAGAGTAGATTACTGTCTAAGTTTTGTCAAGGGTTTTCCGGCCAGTGTGTATACAGTTTGTACAAGTTTAGGAATTTATCCGAAAATGAGGTCAAAGGTGAATGAGACCTTCCCAGATCAGAGGACGCGTGCGCCCCTCACCCTGGCCGTGCGAACCAACCTGCTTCCCCTCACGGCCATAGGCTACGAAGCCTGGAGGAAAAGGGCCCTATCGATTCTATCGGGCCGCCCTTTCCCACTGAAGGAGGAACTACAATTGCTTATAGATGCCGTCCAGCCGGTGCCTGGGTCGGTTTTTTTGGACCTGGGAACCTCCACAGGCTTGTACGCCCGGGCTCTGCTCGAGGCCGGGGCAGCCCAGGTCTATGCCCTCGACCTTTCACCGGCCATGCTAAAGGTGGCCCTCCGAAAAGCCCGGGGATATGCCGGCTTTGTGCCATTGCTGGCCCGGGCCGAGTCTATTCCACTGCCAAAGGCGTCGATGGATGGGGTGGTGGTGGGCGGGAGCTGGAACGAATTCCCCAGTCCCCAGGCGGTTGTAGATGAGGTGTACAGGGTGCTCAAACCCGGAGGACGCCTCTGGATCATGTTCAGCCACCGTTCCGATAGTCCAATCCAGCGGGTGCTACGATGGACCGGACTGCGTTTTCCGGCCCTTCCCGAGTTGATGGATTCGGTGAGCAAAGGTGGTTTCAAGGTAGACGGTTGGCGTGAGGGGTCGGTAGGATTTGTGACAGGGACAAAAGTCACAACCGACAGACAAGGTCATTCTTAGCCAAGAGAACGCAAAGACGGTGCCTTAGGAGATCAGAATGGAACCCAACTGGCAAGCTGTATCGGAAATTATCCGGCGCCACTCGGCTACGTTTTATTACGGCAGCTTGCTGTTCAAGGGTGAGGCTCGTCGAGGTGCGTGGGCCGTCTATGCAGCTTGCCGCATAGGCGACGATGCGGTGGACGAGTCGGCTGACCCCCTGGCCGATTTGAACGCCTGGTGG
>DAIUDO010000177.1:0-2793 GCA_036845585.1 Meiothermus sp.
GCCTTTGCGCTTGTGTAGAGCTACATCTTTTGGGGAGTGGATGTCAGAATAGGGGCGCTATGGCGAACCTCAAGAACCTTCCGGTTGGTAAGAAGGCCCCCGAAATTGTCCACATGGTGATTGAAGTGCCCCGCGGCTCGTCCAACAAGTACGAGTACGACCCCGACCTCGAGGCCATCAAGCTCGACCGGGTGTTGCCCACCGCCCAGTTTTATCCCGGCGATTACGGCTTCATCCCCTCCACCCTGGCCGAGGACGGCGACCCGCTGGATGGGATCATCCTGTCCACTTACCCACTCCTGCCGGGGGTGGTGGTGGATGTGCGGGTTGTGGGGATGGTGGATATGCAAGACGAGAAAGGGGGCGATGCCAAGATCATCGGGGTGGTGGCGGAAGACCCCCGCTGGGATCACATCCAGGACCTGAGCGACTTGCCCAAGGCCTTCAAGGAAGAGATTCAAAACTTCTTTGAGACCTACAAGGCCCTCGAGGCCCACAAGGGCAAATGGGTCAAGGTCTCGGGTTGGAAGGATAGGGCTGAGGCTGTGGCCGAGGTCAAAGCCTGCCTCGAGCGCTTCAAAGAGGTCAAGGATCGCTAATCGTAGGGATATAAACGGCTTGACCACCGGTGGGCTTATGTGGTTATGTAGTCAGACGAGCTTTTTATGGCTTTGCAGCAGCGAATCGAATCTTTGTTGAAAGCGCTGGAGGTGCCCGACCTGTGCGTTGAGGTGCCGGATGTGGCCGATGAGGAGGGTTTCCTCGAGGCCTTGGAAGCCGCTATCTGCAGCTTTATCGAAGACGGCGACGACGAGCAGAGCCCCTTGGGCCTGATCGAGGCAGACCCCTCGGCCTACGACCTTTCCGACGAGCCCGATGCAGAGGAGTTGCACAATGCGGTCAAAGACTTCATGAACGCCGGTGACTCCCAGCTATCGCTGGTTACCCCCGATAGCCCTCTCCAGCCCGACGGTGGCGAGGACCCGCGCAAGTTTTGGGTATTCTTACTCGAAATGCCCTCGCTCTCTGAACACCGCTGGTGGGCCATTGTGGACAGAAACGGGCGAAACGAAACCTACAACTACGGGGTTGTGTAGGGTAGCTTTGGCCTTTTCTCGCTTGCATAGAGCGCCCACGTCGGGATAAGTACGGTTTCTGGCCCAGTGCGATGTACGGGAGCGGCTTTGACGCTCGGTTACAAGCCAAGTCTCCGCCGTGGCACTTTGTTGATACCAGTCTCGGTTGGTTCGTCACCGGGGGGTGACAAGCTAACCCACCGAAGTTGTCCGCTTTGCGGAGGGTGATACCGCTATATTCATCACCGGAACGCGACACCGGTTTATTACGCTAACGGGACGCGGTACCGCCCCCTGGAGGGGAGATGTTTTCCTTGCCGACTGGCAGAAATACACTTGTTTCGCCGAGCGTAGCGAGGGGTGACGCGGGTTTGGCTGACCGCAGGGAGGGGTGGGGTGGGCTTAGGATTCTAGGTGCGCCTCAAACAGCGCAACTAAAGTTTTGATCTGGAAGATTTTTATTTGAATCCGGTATCTTAGAGCTTTTGCTTATTGCTGAGCCTTTGGCGAAAAAACCTTACCGCCCCTGGTGCAGCACCTCTCCAATGCTCCTGCGAGCAGCTTCCAGTTGTGCAGGGTCTTTCTGCCAGTCGCGGAAACTGCGAGCCATCTCCTCGGCCACAGTTCCTACACGGATGTTCAGGCCGCGATCGCGCAGCAGCCGCAGATACTCGTAGTCTTCGATGCCGTCGCGCAGCCATTTGGCCCGGATGGAAGGAACAATACGGCCAGGCAGGCCCACATCCTGGCCGGGATAAAACCACAGGCCATCGCCGTTGAAGGCCCGGCCCGCGTTGAAGTAGCGCACATCCGTCCAGGGGTCCTGGCCTCGGCTGGTGTCGTAGAAATCGGCGGCCCAGCCCAGGATGCCGCTAAAGCCCAGGTTGTAGGCCAGAAAGCCACTGGAGATGCGCCAGTTGAGGGGGCTATAGTCCAGCAGCCATTGCGGAGCGAAGGGGGTGTCGCGGTTGAGCAGCGCGGTGTAGTACCAGAAGCTGCTGCCCTTGGCCTTGGCCCTCTCCCAAAGGCCGTTGCGCTGGGCCTCTTCGTACATCTCCGCATTGATTGCGAAGATATCTACCAGCGGTTTGCCATTGCCGTCGTCGAGCAGCTCGAGGCGGGGGTGCAGGGTGCTCAGGTGCAGCACACCCGCTGCCCGCAGGTTGGTCACCCAGGCCCGGATATCGGGCAGCAGGTTGTTGGGGCACGCATCGAGCTCGTCAAAGGCGAAGTTGTAGATGGGTACGCCGGTCTCGCGAGCCGCCCGGGCGGCGGCCAGTTCTGCTACCGGGGGTGCGGGTCTGGCCCGGCAGGTCTGGGCGTTGGCCCCGCTCCAGAAACCCAGGTCAATACTGTTGAGGCCATGCTCGTTGACCAGTTCCCGCACCTCAGCAGGCTCGACCCGTCCCGGCATTAGGCGGTGCCGTAGTAGCTCGAGGCGGGCAGCTTTGGTCTTAGTGTTCCACAGCGGCACAAAGGACAGCAGCCTTGGGCGCAGCGGCAATTCAAAGTTCCAGACGAAGAGACGAAACTGACCTTCGAGGGTTCCGTTCTGTGCAGTGATGCGGTAGGTACCGCTGTACTGCCCTGGCGTGGCACCTCGAGGCACCGAGACGTCGATCCAGAAGGGCTGGTTGCGCCCAGGGTTCACATCCACCGGAATGGCCCTGAACCTTCCACCGGGGGCGTCGAAAGGGATCAGCGCATCGGGGTACCA
>DAIUDO010000177.1:2893-4469 GCA_036845585.1 Meiothermus sp.
GACCATTTCCCGGAAGTTTGCCCGCTGGGCTAACCGCCGATTCCAATCATCACCCGCTCGCGTAGGGTGGGCAGGGTGTTGCCGAATGCAGGCTTGCGGTCGGTGGCCAGCAGAATGGCATCCACCAGGGCCTCGACCGGGTTTGCGGCCTCGAAGGCCCAGCCGATGTCCATCTCCAGATCGGTCAGCAGGCAGGGCCGGATTTTCTTGTCGGAGGTCAGGCGCAGTCGGGAACACTTAGAGCAAAAAGGCTCGGCCACCGGGTTGATAAAGCCGATGCTGCCCACCGCACCAGGGATCTTGTAAACCCGCGCAGGCGCGGTGGGGTCGTTATCCACTTTCTCCAGCGGCCCGAAGTGGGCCTCGATTCTGGCTTTGGTCTCGGCGCCGGCCACAAAACGCTGCCGGTAGAGCTCGGGGTTGGAGTTGTCGAGGTGCATATACTCCAGGAACCGCACCTCCAGGGGCTTGTCCAGCGAGAGCGAGGCCAGCGGAATGACCTCATCTTCGTTCATGCCGCGAATCATGACCGCGTTGATCTTGACCGGGTGCAAGCCCAGCTCCCAAGCGGTTTCGATGGCGTCCCAGACCTTCTCGACCTGCCCACCCCGGGTCATAGTCCGGAAGACCTCCGGTGTGACCGAGTCCATCGAGAGATTGATGCGTTTCAGGCCGGCGGCCACCAGTTCCCGGGCCTTGCGTTTAAACAGCAGGCCGTTGGTGGTGATGGCGATGTCGGGGATGCCCAGCTCGCTGGCTACAGCAATCATCTCCGGCAGTTCCTTGCGCACCAGCGGCTCGCCCCCGGTGAAGCGCACCGATTCCAGCCCCAACAGCTGCATGGCCTGCAGGAAGTGGCGCACGTCCTCCACCGAGACCGTGCCGGGGGGCTCAGACTGCTCCCAGCCCAAGGGGTGGCAGTACAGGCAGTGCAGGTTGCAGCGCGGCGTAACCGAAATTCGCAGGTCTTTGATGATTCGCCCGTAGTTATCCAGTAGTTTCACTGTTGCGACCCCGTGTTGCATATTTTAGCAACACGGTTAGCCTAAGCCAGAGGACAGGTTACAAATATCCCTGCAGACCGTCGCGCTTTTTCAGCCTGGCAGTGGAGCCCACAAAAGTCTGGGCTAAAGCGCACTATGCTGGGGCCATGAAGACCATAGTGCTGTTTGATGGGGTGTGCAAACTTTGCAACAGCACCGTTCGGTTCATCATTCGGAACGACCAGGCCGAGCGCTTTCAGTTTGCAGCGCAGCAGTCCGTGGCCGGTCAGAAGTTGCTGGCCCAGCACAATATCGCAACTTCGCAGGCCCTGGCCGGCAGCGTGGTGGTAATTGAGGGGGAGAGGGTCTGGCTCGAGTCCGATGCGGCCTTCCATATTCTCTGGCGCCTGGGCGGTGTGTGGAGCATTCCAGCTGTGCTGTGGTTTTTGCCCAAGCGGCTGCGAGACTGGGCCTATCGGCTGGTGGCCCGGAACCGCTACCGCCTTTTTGGACGGCGCGAGAGCTGCATGGTGCCCACCCCCGAACTCAAAAAGCGTTTCCTGGATGCCGCTTGAGGTCCGTAAGTAAAGGGT
>DAIUDO010000178.1:0-4442 GCA_036845585.1 Meiothermus sp.
CGCATGATTTGACATAAAAAGCGCCCCAGACGGGGCGCTGTGGCCATGGGAGGGACACGTTAATCGTCGGCGGCAGAGCCTTTACCGATGAAATTTACTTCAACTTCCTGATTCCAGTCCTTACCGTATACGGCTTTCAGGATGATGTAGGAGACCAGCCCGGTAATGATAGGCACGATAAAGACCAGCACCCAGAGCAGGGCGTTGGAAAGGTTGAGGTCTACTTTGTACCCGGCCAGGGTGCTCATGATGTAGAACATCAGCATTCCGATTACAAAACTGGTACGGAAGGGATGCTGGCTGGGTAGCTCGAGGTAGCGCTGCTTGTTCTTGGAATAGTCCAGAAAGGGTATCGCCAGCGCCCCCAGAATGATGACCGTCGGCACCAGGATGCCGCCCCAGAACTGCGGGCCAAAAGTGGCCCCCAGAAACTCAAAGCGCCAGTTGGCCGGGATAATCTGCAAAATCCCGTAAATCCACATAAAGTACCAGTCAGGCTTGACCGGCGGAGTATTGGCGGTGGGCGGGCCAAAGGCCTGCACCGGGTGTGCCAGGAAGGCTCCGGCGATGAAGGTGGTTGCGGCAATGTATACCAGGAACAAGATGCCCATCATGGCAGCCTGCTGTGGGAAGAGCGGCACCCCCACAATCTTGCCCGGCGCGACCCTCTCGGCGTACTTGGGCTGGGTGTGCTTCTGCTTGATCATGATGGCCAGGTGCGCGCCAATCAGACCAATCAGGGCCAGCGGCAGCCACAAGACGTGAATGGGATAGAGCCTGGGGATGGTCTGGGTGTTGGTGGGGGAGAGCTCACCAGCGAAGAGAATATCCGACAGCAACTTACCAACCCAGGGAGCTGCTGCTCCGATCTCGTAACCAATTTTGGTGGCCGTGAGGGCATAGTTATCGAAGGGCAGGGCATAGCCGGTGAAGGCAGTCACAATCGAAAGCACCAGCAAAAACACCCCAATAATCCAGTTCAGCTCGCGGGGGTTCTTGTAGGCTCCGGTCAGGTGAATGCGCAGCATGTGCAAAAAAGCTGCGGCGATCATGATGTGGGCAGCCCAATGGTGCAGCGAGCGCAGCACTGCTCCAAAGGGCAGCGAGTCGATGTACAGAATCGAATAGTAGGCGGCGGGCACTTGCTGCCCACCCGAGAGCGTGCCTGCGACCGGGCGGATGGAAGGCTCGTAGTTGAGGGTCAGGAAAATACCCGTGAGCACCAGGGTGATGAAGGAAAACAGGGTGATCTCGCCCAAAAAAAACGAGTGGTGTACCGGGAAGGCCTTGCGGAAGGCTTTGGCGTAGAGCCTCCCGATGCTCAAGCGATCATCTAGCCACTGATACATGCTTCCTCCCTAAACGTCTGCACCTGGTTTGCCGGTAAACTCACCCGCAACCACCACCCGGCCCCCTTCGACTTTGACAGGCAGCTGGGGAACCGGCGCCGGTACGGGACCACCCACCACTTTGGCCTGGTTGTAAATGTCGTACTTACCGCCGTGGCAGGGGCAAAGCCAGGTGCCATCCTGCCACTGGCTCACCGTACAGCCCAGGTGCTTGCATACCGCCGAGTAGGCCAGTACTCCTTCGGGCGAGGCGTGCTGTTTGGTTTCGGCGCTCATGCGGGCGGGGTCGGCCAGCATGACCATGATGGTGTTGGTGGTCAGGTCTTTTTTGACCACGTTCTCGGGGCTTTTGGGGTAAGCGATGATGAAAGGCGGTACCGAGCCCTGTGCAGCCTTGAGATCATCTAGGGTGATGTCCTGCTCGGCTTTGGGGCCGGTGGCAAAAACCAGCGTGTCGCCGACCGCGACAGGCTCCTTGCTGGGAATTTTTTCCTCGCGGGGCACCAGGCCAGCCCCTACCCACAAGGTTGAGAGTACCACAGCACCTGCACCCACCCCAATGGCGGCCTGCAACACGGCCCGGCGCGTAGCGTGGGCCTGCGGGTCTTCGGGGTGGTCGTGGTGATGAGCGGTGGCTTCATGGTCAGCCATTGGTATTCCTCCGAATTCTCCTTTGATTAGCGCTAGGTTCAAGGTTGTCACCAGGGGAAGTCGCCTTTTTCGTCTTCGGCCAGGACTTCTTCCTGCATGAAGAATTTTTTGTAGGTGGCAATCAACAAGGCCAGCACCAGCATCATGCCGGCAAACACCCCGGCCTGTAGTGTGGTGGCGTTGTAGTAGCCGATTTCGGCGTTGTTGGCGAACACCAGGGTGCGCACAAAGAAACCCGAGAGCAGCACCAGCAGGATCGAAAGCACCACCCCGGCGACCATGGGTAGGCTGCTGGGTTCGGGTTCGTGCTTGCCGGGGCGCAGCTCGGAGCCCTCGAGCCAGTTGCTCATCAGCCCGATAAAACCGTACACGAAGAGCACCATAGCAAAGGCCATAAGCCCGATGTTGCCCACCGTGAGGTGTGGCACCACGCCGGCCTCGTGCACCACCCGCATCCGGTCGTTGAGGTAGGCCATCAGAAACAACGCCGCCGAGAAGACCAGGGCGAAGTAGGGCACCACCGTGTCATTACGATACATGTTTCCTCCAGGCCTCAGCGGGCCGCTTTGAAATCATCGGCCGACACACCGCCAAACTTGTTGCTCCAGCTGTTCTTGATGTACGTAGTGACTGCCGCCAGCTCCTCGTCGGAAAGCTGGGCAAAAGCCGGCATCCCACCTTTGCCTTTGAGCAGGATATTGATGGTGTAGGCTTTATCGGCCACGTTTTTGCTGCCGTCCAGGGCTGGGAACACGCCGGGAAGGCCCGCGCCGCTGGCCTGGTGGCAGCCCGCGCAACTGGCAGCGTAGATGGACTCGCCCTTGGCTTTGAGGGTCGCATCCACCGCTGCAACGGGGCCTGCTTTGTCGCCATGGGCCGCTGCTTCCTTGGTGGCGGGGGGCTTGGCGACCTCCTCGAGGGTCTTGTTGGTCACACCGGTGGCCGCAAAGAACAGCCAGACCCCTCCCAGAATAGCCGCCGTGGCGATGGCAGCGCCGAGGCCAGGAAAGCGCTCACGTCCGGGCTTCACTTCTGGGTCGGCTACCCGCAAGGTTACGTCCAGGGTGCCCGAGACCTGTTTGCCCTCCTCGAGGCCCTCTACCAACACACCAGGGGTGTTGGCAACCTTGAAGGGGATTTCCTTGACCTCTTTGGCTCCGCTGGTGTAGTGGGTGACTATCTTGAGCTGGTGTTCACCATCGGCCAGGCTTCGGGTGTCATAGGACACCTTGTAGGGGGGCTGGTTCAGTACCTGAACGGGTTCACTGCTGTTGTCGACATAGACTTCGATGCGCTCAATCGGCATTGCTCGGTTCCTCCTGGTCAGACCTGTAGGCGGCCTGGCACTTCTTCAAAGACTACCAGAAAATGGGGGCGTATTGCCCCTCGGCCTGACTATAGAAATCAGCAAGCAGGGCAAATGTCCCTGGTTACGATTGTAACAATAGAAGGCTCGTAAGCCTCGGGTTTTGTTTGGAATTTTTATAGAAAAGTGGGCTGAACTGGCCTTACAGCGGCTGGCCGTTGCGAAGCAAGGCAACGCTTTGACGCACACCTTCCAACCCGCCCGTAACCTCGAGGGCTACCGTTCCGGCAAAGCCGCGCAGCACGCTGCGCACCCACTCCCAGTTCACCAATCCGCTCCCGCAGGGCAGGTGTTCATCCTCAAGACCGTGGTTATCGTGCAGATGAAAATGAATCAGCCGTTTGTGCAGCAGATGATGGTACTCCTGGGGGCCACCGGTGCCACGCTGAATTAGGGCGTGGCCCACGTCCAGGCAGTAGCCGTACTGGGGGTGCTTTTCCAGCAAAGCTTGCAGGTCGGCCGGTGTCTCCAGCAGATCGGCATCGCTCAGCCCGAGGTTTTCTACAGCCACCGGAATGGCCAGTTCCAGTTGCCCTAGGGCCTGGTGGAGTTGCTGCAGGGCGTAGACTACCGCCTCAGACGACCGCAAAGGTACCAGACCTGAGTGCAGTACCCCACATGCGGCGCCGATCTCGGCTCCGAACAGAATGGCCCGCTGGGTGCGCTCGAGCGATAGCCGTTGCATTTGCGGTACCAGCGAGGCGATGTTCCAGTCCACAAAGGGCAGATGCAGGCTAAAACCCACCCCGGCTGCCCGGCCCATCTCGGCCAGCTCCTTGGATCCCGGCAGCCGGGGATCCATCTCGTGCTGGTCGTAGGCAATCTCCAGAAAAAGCCCAAGCTCAGCGGCCAGCTCGAAGGACTGGCGGTAGTCGAGTCCAGCGGTAAGAGGACTGAAGCCAAGTTTCATAGTCGAAGCGTGTGGATTATACCGTTTGCGGATCTCTGGCAAGGCGTTACGTCAAGCCGGCAGTGGTTTGGGCTTGGGGTACCGCGTGACAAGGCAGCACAGCCGGAATAAGTCCTCTGATACCAGGGCCAGACACCTTGTAAGGCCCAGTCCGACCCAAATAATT
>DAIUDO010000179.1:0-4439 GCA_036845585.1 Meiothermus sp.
GAAGTTGAGTACCTCGAGGGGGGAGGCCACACAGGCTGTCTTTGGCTTCCTGCGTACCCTGCTCAAGCTGCTCAAGGAGGATGGCGACTGTGTGGTCGTGGTGTTCGACGCCCCGGCCAAAACCTTCCGGCACGATGTCTACGAGGATTACAAGGCTGGGCGGGCCCCCACCCCGGAGGACTTCCATCCCCAGCTCGAGCGCATCAAGGAGCTGGTCGACCTGCTGGGTCTGCAGCGCTTGGAGGTCAGCGGCTACGAGGCCGACGACGTTATCGGTACTCTGGCCCGAAAGGCCGAACAGCAGGGATATCCGGTGCGTATCCTGACCGGCGACCGCGATAGCTTTCAGCTTCTTTCGGAGCAGGTCAGCGTGATGCTGCCCGATGGCCGCCTGATGAACCCCCAGGCCGTTCAGGACAGATACGGCGTCGCGGTAGCCCAGTGGGTGGACTACCGCGCTTTGGTAGGAGATTCCTCCGACAACCTGCCCGGAGCCAAGGGCATTGGAGAGAAAACAGCGGCCAGGCTGCTGCAGACCTGGGGCTCGTTGGAGGGTTTGTACAGCCACCTCGAGGCCCTCAGCCCTAAGGTGCGGGCTAGCCTGGAGGAAAGCCGCGAAAACATTCGTTTGTCGCGGGCTCTCTCGCTGATCCATACCGATCTACCCATCGAGATGGATTTTCAGGAGTGTCACCGCCGAGAGCCCGACCGGCTGGCTTTGCGCGCAGCCCTGGAGCGGCTCGAGTTTGGCTCGATTATGCGCGAGCTTAACCTGCTTGCAGCTCCTGCCCCGGCCCAAGAAGCCGCCTGGCCTCCTCCCCTCGAGGCCTTTTTGGGCTACACCCTAGACCGCGCCCAACCGATGTGGGCTAACTGGGTGGGCTTTGCCGCCAGCGCTCAGGGGAAGGTCTACCGGGGCTCGCCTAGCCTGGATGATCTTCGGCGCTTCCCCGAGATACGCAGCATCCAGGCCAAAGACCTCGCGGTGTTGGCATTGCGTGAGGGGGTCTGGGTGCCCCCTGGCGACGACCCTCTGCTGCTGGCCTACCTCTACGACCCCTCCAACAACGACCCAGCCAGCACCGTACGCCGCTACGGAGTAGGCGACTGGAGTCCGGAGGCCCCCCTGCGTGCCCAGGCCGCCGAGGCCCTGTGGGAGCTGCTGCAAGTCCGCATCGGCGAGAACCCCCAGATCGAGTGGCTCTACCATCAGATGGAAAAACCCCTTTCAGGGGTGCTGGCCCGTATGGAGTCGCGCGGGATCTGCATCGATACTGCGTATTTGGCTGATCTCTCCGAGGAGCTGGGAAGGGAAATCTCGTACCTCGAGGCCCAGATACACCGCCTGGCAGGGCGTTCTTTCAACGTGAACTCTCGCGATCAGCTCGAGGCCATCCTCTACGACGAGTTGCGGCTGGCAGCTCCCGGCCAAAAGACCCAGACCGGTAAGCGCTCCACCGCGGCCAGCGCCTTGGAGGAACTGCAAGGCCAACACGAGATCATCGACCATATTCTGGCCTACCGCGAGCTGAGCAAGCTCAAAAGCACCTACCTCGAACCTCTGCCCAGACTCATCCACCCCAGGACGGGCCGCCTGCACACCCGCTACAACCAGACCGGTACCGCCACCGGTCGGCTTTCCTCCACAGACCCCAACCTGCAAAACATTCCGATCCGCACCGAGATTGGCCGGCGTATCCGCAAAGCCTTCAAGGCCGCCCCTGGCATGAAGCTCATCGCTGCAGATTACTCCCAGATCGAGCTGCGGGTGCTAGCCCATCTCTCCGGCGACGAACACCTGATCCGGGTCTTCCGTGAGGGACGCGATATCCACACCCAGACCGCCGCTTGGATGTTTGGTCTGGAACCGGAGCGGGTAAGCTCCGAGCAGCGCCGGGCTGCCAAGACCATCAATTTTGGCGTGCTCTATGGTATGTCGGCCCACCGTCTGTCCCGTGAACTCTCCATTCCCTATGCCGAGGCGGAGGGTTTCATTGAGCGATACTTTGCCTCCTACCCCGGGGTGCGGGCCTGGATCGAACGGACGCTGGCCGATGCGCGGCAGCGCGGCTATGTGCAGACCCTGTTTGGCCGGCGACGCTTCGTAGCCGACCTGGACTCGCGCATCCGAACGGTGCGGGAGGCCGCCGAACGCATGGCCTTCAACATGCCGGTGCAGGGAACCGCTACCGGCGACCTGATGAAGCTGGCCATGGTCAAGCTGCAGCCCGAGCTCGAGCCCCTGGGGGCCCATCTGCTCCTACAAATCCACGACGAGCTGCTGGTCGAAGCCCCCGCGAGCAACGCTGAACAGGTCGCAGCGGTTGTGCGGGAGGTCATGCAAAAGGCCTGGCCGTTTGCCGTGCCCCTCGAGGTGGGCATCGGTATTGGCGATAACTGGCTGGAGGCCAAGTAAAGCCCTGGGCTTCTGTTATGCTGAGCTCTGGAGGCAGTTATGGCGGAAACCTTTGAGCTCGAGGTGCCCGAATTCGAGTTTTTGAACTACCAGGTTGAGGATCAGCTCGGCATCGTAACCATCGACCGGCCCCAGGCCCTCAATGCCCTCAACCAGGACCTGCTGATGGAGCTGGCCGCAGCGGCCGAGCTCATCACCCAGGACCCAGAGGTCAGAGTGGCCATATTTACTGGGGTGGGCAAGGCTTTCGTAGCCGGTGCCGATATTGCCCAAATTGCCGCACTGGAGGATGTATTTGCGGCGCGTGAGTTTGCCATAATGGGCCAGGCTGTGTTCAACGAAATTGCAGCCCTGCCGGTTCCGAGCATCGCCGCCATCAATGGCTTTGCCTTGGGCGGAGGGCTGGAGCTGGCCCTGGCCTGTGACCTGCGTGTGGCCAGCCACAAAGCCAAGCTCGGACTGCCCGAGGTGGGCCTGGGCATCATTCCAGGATTTGGCGGCACCCAGCGTCTACCCCGCCTAATTGGCCGGGGTAGGGCCTTAGACCTTATCTTCACCGGACGGCATCTCCCCGCCGAGGAAGCCCTGAGCCTGGGCCTGGTCAACCGCATAGGCGAGGATGCTCTACAAACTGCTAAGGAGCTTGCCCACAGCATACGAAAAAATGGCCCGGTGGCCCTGGCTCTGGCCAAAGAAGCTGTTGGCAGGGGGGAGGGCCTCGATTTGCAAGAGGCCCTCGAGGTTGAAGCCGATCTGTTTGGTCTGGCCTGTGCCACCAAGGACATGCGTGAGGGTACGCAGGCATTCTTGCAGAAACGCTCGCCACGGTTTGTAGGAGAATAATCGCTTTGTCCATTCGCGCTGGCGGCGGCTGCGGCATAGAGCAGAACGCCGGCGGTCCGGTATTGCCTGAGGCCTCGAGCCGGTTCTTCTCACACTCGGTAGGCTAGACTGGCTAGGGTATGCGACGTATCGGTTTTTTGCTAATCCTGGTTTTATTAATCGGTGTGGCCTGGTGGGCCTATCCGTTGCTGCAACCCCTTCTGCGCTACGGATCGCTGCCGCGCAACCTCGAGCGGCCCCTCACCGTGCTGGTGCTGGGTGTGGCCCCGGAGTACAAGTACTACCACCAGCGGGCCCCGGAAGACTTCCGCGGACTTTCCGATGTTATCCTGCTGGTTCGTTTCGATCCGCAAACCAAGCAGATTAGCGTGCTATCCATTCCGCGCGATGTGTACGTGCCGATTCCTGGCTACGGCTGGTATATCATCAACCACGCCAACAAATTCGGGGGCCCCGACCTGGCCAAACAGGTGGTGAGCAGTTTGACCGGGGTGGAGATAGACGGTTACGTGGCGGTTAGCGTGGAGGCCATACGAAATGGTGTGGATGCGCTGGGCGGCATCGCGGTATGCGTAGAGAAGCCCATGCAGTACCGAGATACCGCTGCCAAGCTGGACATCAACCTGCAACCCGGCTGCCAGCACCTGAGTGGAACCCAGGCTGAAGGGTACCTGCGCTTTCGCCACGATGCCCTGGGCGACATCGGGCGGATTCAGCGGCAGCAGACTTTCTTCAATGCCCTCAAGCAGCAGATCCTCACGCCGGCGGGTCTGCTGCGCATCCCACAGGCCATTGCCCGGGTCGAACAAAACATCCGCACCGACCTCAGTCGCGACCAGATCGCCAGCCTGATGGGGTTCGCCGCACGGCAGCCCCAGCTCGTCTCGCTGCTGATGCCCGGGCAGTTTGGCCAGGGCTGGGAGGTCAACCGCGGTGAACTGAACCAGTTGATACAGCGCTATTTTTCCAGTAACCCAGTGGCTTACCAGGCCACTCGAGACGACCTAAAAGGGCGACTGGCGGTGGTGCTTTATGCTTCGCCCCAGGAGGCGGTTGCGGTTGAGATGCGCGGCAGGCTGCGTGCCCTTGGCATGCGGGTTTTGTTGCGCGAGGTGGAGAGCTCTCCGCCGCAAAGCGAGGTCATCTCCAACGGTGCTGCTGAGCTGGCCGAAGTGCTGGG
>DAIUDO010000180.1:0-4391 GCA_036845585.1 Meiothermus sp.
GCTGCAAGATGGCCAGGGCCTCGGCCTGCTGGCGAGCCGTACCGGTTATGACCAGGGCATTCTGCCCCGGAACCGTCCGCACAGTGATGCCGGGAACCTCCTGTTGAATGAAAGCTGCCAGAGCTGCGGGGTCGCCCGAGCGCACCTGGTAGAACTCACGAACCACCGGTTCGCCGAGCTGGGGGGCCGGCTGGGTGGTTTGTCCACGGGCCCGGTCCACCACTTCCTTGGGTCCTACCACGATCACGTTGTTCTCGAGCAGGGCATAAGTAATGCGGCCATCGCCAAAGGTGTTGATCAGCAGGTCCCAAACCTGACGAAAAGGCTTCTTGTCAATGTCGGCATTGACGTTGACATTGGGAATATCCCGCAGAACCGGGGACAGCCCCACGCTACGAGCCAGGGCATCGAGCAGCGCTGGCAGGGGCAGATTCACACCGATGTTGCTCACAGGTTGGTCAAAGCGGGCATCCCTGGGCAAAGTACCCTGGGCCAGCGCCAGACTCAACACCACCAGAAGGGCAAGAAAACGCTTCATATTCACCGCCTAGGGATTCTCCATTGTCAGATTCAGGCTCTCCGAGCCTCGGACCAAAAGGGCTTCTTTGGCGCTTAGACTTCTGAGCAGTACGTCGCTGCCGGGAAGAGTGCGACCCACGGGCAACACCACATAGCCATCCTTGCTCTGGAAGATGGCCACGCTGGTAGGACCCAGTACCACGCCCGATAATTTGAGATTCTGCTCGCGCACGTAGCGGGCCAATGCACTTTCCTGCACAGCCTCCTGACCTCTGACTGGGTTGCTGCGGGGCTCGAGCACCTGGGTGAGGCGGGCGTCAATTTCGGCCCGTGCAAAGTCGAGGTTGCCGCTGCCGCTGGCGGCAGGGATGTCAACGTCCAGAGCGGCTGCTTGCTTGGGGGCCTCGGGAGCAACGGTACTCAGCTCACGTTCAAGGGGAGCCAGCCGAATCGGTAGAGAACCCGAACCTAAGCTAACCACAGGGGGCAGGCTGGCGCGAGAGGTGCCCTGGGCCAGACGGGCCTGACCGCTGGGCCCTGGGGGAAGGGTGGTCGGGGGAGTGGGTGACGGGGTTGGGGCCGCGGTAATCCCAGGGGTGGGCCGCGTACCGGGCAGGCTGGGGCGTGGCAGGGTGGTGCTCGGTTGACGGATCTGAACCTGGGCGGTCTGGCTGGGAATGGGCCTCGAGACCACAGGTGGCGTGGGCTGGCTGATGATGGCCGGCGTCGGCTGGCTAGGCTGGGCAATCGCGGCGGGGACGGTTTCCACCACCAGCGGAACAAAGGGGTTTGGCGGCACGGTCACTCGAGGTCGGGTCAGGGCCGCAGCAGCAGGGGCCTCGGCCTGCTCTTCCGGCTCGGCTGGCCGGGTGGCCTCGGTAACCAGGAAGGGCAACGGGAGCACCTCCAGGGGCCCAGCGGTAGCCGTTGGGGGTGACGGGGGAGCGGCAGGCGTGCCGGGCTGGACGGGTGCGGGGGCAGGTGTCGGGCCAGTGGGCTGCGCAGCAGTCTGGCTGGGTCGGAAGAAGCCCAGATACCAGGTCGCGACCGCGCCCACCAAAAGGGCCGCCGCTAAGGCCACCTTGGCCGATTGGGGCATCCGCTGCAAGAAGTTCATGGCCGACCTCCAGGCTGGCCAGGCTGCGCGGGCTGCCCACCTTGGGTAGCGGGTTGGGCCTGCCCGGTATAGGTGTAGACCGTCATGGTCAGACTGGTGTTGATGGTGGGGTTGTTGGCCTGATCAACCGTGGCTGCAGGCCCGCTGCTCCCAAGGGTCAGGTTTAGCCCGGAGACCGTCGCGAAGCGCTGCAGACCCTCGAGGTTGCGCAAAAACACATACAGCTCGGGAAAGGGAGATTCGACCTGAAGGGCCAGATTGGTGGCCCGCACGCCCGCCACCCCCTGGTTATCGCCCGCACCCCGGTTCAAGGCGCGCAAGACCACGCCGCTCTCGCGGGCCTGCTGGGCCAGCGAGGCCAGAACCCGACCCAATTGCTCGGTAGGGGGCAGCTCTCGGAGGAATTGCTGGCGCTCGGCATCCAGGCGGGCGATGGTCTCACGTAACTGGGGCAGGGCACGTTGGGCTGCCCGACCGCGGTCGCGCTCGGTGGTTAGCCGGTCTACCTCGGCCTGAATCTCCGGAATACGGCCCTGCAGGGGCTGGGTCACCAGGAAGTACCACATCAGGCCCAGCAGTACAGCCGCCACCATGGCGACGATGGCCCATTCGCGCTGGCCCATTCTAGCGAGAAGGGCTACCACTGCCTTCACCTCCTGTCGTGTTGCTAGCGGTGGCCTGAGGCTGGCTGATCAGGCCCACCGTGGCCCCGAAGGTGTAGAGCTGCCGCTGTTGGTCGAGGCTGGCACTCTGGAAGTTAATGCCAAAGCGGGGCGAGGTCTCGAAGGCCTCCACAAAGCGAATGAGGGCATTCTGACCGATGGCTTCCCCCTGCAGGTTGAACTCCACGTTGATGGGCTTGCCATCGTAGACCCCGTTCTGGACGTTGCTCTGGGTTTCTTGGGGGGTGAGGGCTTTGGTGCCGATGCTGCGC
Source organism: Meiothermus sp. (assembly GCA_036845585.1). Classification (GTDB taxonomy): domain Bacteria; phylum Deinococcota; class Deinococci; order Deinococcales; family Thermaceae; genus Meiothermus. The sequence goes on from DAIUDO010000180.1 coordinate 2,571, forward strand.
AGAGCGACCCCAAAGCGGCTGCCCTCCCGAGGAATTTGGTTGATAACCTGAGCCAGGTTGTCCGACCAGGGAACGAAGCGCTCGCGGAGCTGGTTGCGTACTGCCAGGAGCTGCTCGAGCTCCCGTTGCTGCTGGTTGAGGCGGTTTTGCTCGGCGATAAAGGGCCTGAGCACATCCACTTCCACCTGCAACTGGTCGCGCTGATTGAGCAAGGCCTGCACCCTGGATAGCGTGGAGAAGTGTAGGAACGCAACCATGCCCAGCACCGCCAGCACCACCGCCGCCGCCGCCAGACGCCACCAGCCAGGCTCGACCCGGCGGCGTAGGTTTTTGGGGAGGAGGTTGAGTTTAATCAAGTGGGTTCACCCCCCGTAGCGCCAGACCCACCGGAACCGTGAATTCCGGAGACAACCCGCGCAGGTATTCCAGATCGAAGCGGCTCTTGTCGATCTGGATGCCCTGCCAGGGGTCGGCGATTTCCAGCGGAATGCCCAGGGTATCGGCCAGCAGTGGCACCAGACTGCGCAGTTTGCTGCCTCCACCAGCCACAAAGCCCTGATCGACCCCCAGATCGCCCACCTGCACCCGGAAAAACTCCAGGCTTCGGCGCAGCTCGGTGGTCAGCTCAACCAGCACCGGACGGATTGCATCGTACATGCGGGCCGGGTTGAAGCGCTCACGCTCGGCATCGAAGTCCAGCAGCAGGTCTTCGTCCTCGGTGGGAATGGTGGCCAGACCGTAGTTCTTCTTGGCATCCTCGGCGGCGACTACATCGAGGTTGAAAGCCTTGGAGATGGCGGCGGTGAAGTCCTTGCCCGAGAGGTTGATGACGCGGTTCAAAAGCAGCCGCTCACCGCGCGTCAGCACCAGCGCCGAGGACTCGGCCCCAATCTCCAGAAATAGGGTGATGGGCTCGCGGTCGGTGGCCACCAATCGGGTGTCCAGGGTACGCAGGCCGGCGAAGGGTTTCACGTCGATGATGAGGGGTTCCAGACCCGCCGCCTTGAGGGCCTCGACCAGGCTGGCCACGGTTTCTTGCCGGGCAGCACCCACGACCACGTCCATCTGTTCGCCCTCGGGAATGGCCTCGAGGGGATCCAGGAGCGCATAATCCAGAACGACCTCGTCAATCGGGAATGGGATGTAGCGCTCGGCCTCCCAGCGCACCGCCTCTTCCATCTGCTTGAGGGGCATCTTGGGAACCTGCAAGGTACGGGTGATGACCGCCAGGTTGCTGGCCGCCGTGACCACATAGCGCTTGCGGGTGCGCATCTCGGCCAGCATTTCCTTGATTGCATCGGCCAGGGCGTTTGGCTCGACGATGGACCCTTCCTGCACCACTCCCGGAGGTGTTGGCCTGATGCTCAGGTTCTTCAGGCTGGGAGGCGTTCCAGACAGCTCGACCATCTTGATGTTGGCCGATCCGATCTCGAGGCCGAGTGCCTCGACCCTGGGCCTCAGCAACCCGCCAAAAAAATCACGCACGCTGCCCCCTTCCCCACATATATCTCAAACTATGTGTAAGTATAGCACGGTAAATCTGCGTAGCAGCGCTCATATTGACCACTTTAGCCCAGGTCTTAACGTTGGGACGGTGCATTTGAACATTGCTTCTTAACCAAAAATCCGAAGGGTAATTCGTCATACGGCGCGAAGGCACGTCATCGACGAGATTTTTGCCTTGTGTGGGTCGGGTGCTGCAGTGAAACAGGAGGACTCCTGGTTTCTCATAAAACCCTGGCAACAGCCTCGGCAAACTGCAGGGTAGTAGCACTGCCGCCCAGATCGGGGGTGCGGGGCCCCTGCTCCAGGACCCTATCC
>DAIUDO010000181.1:0-2584 GCA_036845585.1 Meiothermus sp.
CCGGTTTAAAAACCGGGGGATTATAGCTCCCCCACACCCCCTCTTTTTTCTAACGAGATTGCCGGGTTCTATCCGAGAACCCTTTTAGAACACGTCCTCTGGCTTCTTTTCCATTTTACCGGTCAACCAGTAGATAATGCGCTCCGAGATGTTCTCGAGGTGGTCGCCCAAACGCTCATAGCTGCGGGCTACACGGCCCAGCGTGAGGGCCTTGGTGATGGTACGCGGGTCTTCCATCATGTAGGTTAGGAGTTCACGCGAAACCTCTTCGTACAGCCCGTCGATTTCGTCGTCGCGGTGGAAAATTTGCTTTGCCGCCTCGATGTCGCGCTCCGCGATAGCTTTGGAAACCAGATCGAGCATAAGCGTCAGGCGGCGGCCCATGTCGGGCAGGGTAATGTAGTTCTTCAGGGGCGGCTCTTTGGCCAGCACGAGCACATCCTCGGCTACGTGAGCAGCATAGTCGGCAGCACGCTCGAGGTCGGTAAGGGCTTTGATGATAGTGAATGTAAAACGCAGGTCGGACGCAACCAGGGCTTGGCGGGCCATGATAGCAATAACGTCAGCCTCGATCTGCAGTTCCAGTTCGTCTACCTCTCGGTCCTGTGCGATGACCTCCTGGGCCAGCCGGGGATCCTGCTCCGCAAGGGCCTTGGCGCTTTTGTCGACCATATCCCGCACTAGCGAGATCATCCGGATGGTTTGCTCGGTCACCTGATTAAGTTCACGATCGAGTCCTTCACGCATAGCCATTCTCCATGCCTCCAGTTTATACAGGGGTCTGTGTCGCCTGATGGTTCAACTTGGGCTCTTTGTATGTTGGAAAAGTCAGACCAAACGCATTGCCGTTTTCGATGGCACGTCCAAAGGCTGTACCGCCCCAGCCGGTCGCCAACCGTCGTACCAGGGCCAGCCCCAGCCCTGTGCCGCGAACGTTAGCAGCATGCACCCCCCGTTGACCGGCCTGGAAGAGCTTTTCAAACTCCTCTAGCGGCTGACCCTGGTTGCGTACCTCGAGCCAGACCCCCTCGGCATTTTCTCCGCTTAGGACCACAATCTCGGAGCCGGTTCCATACTTGAGGGCGTTGTCCAGGAGGTTAAGCAGTGCCTGGTAAACCGCATCGGGGTTGGCCCGGATGGTGTGGGGTGTATGCCAGTGTATCCAGGCGGATTTTTCGGCCAGTTGGGGCGCCAAAAAACGCTCGAGCCGACCCTGCAACTCCTCCAGGGCAAAGGTACGCTCCAGCGATGGCCGCCGTGTGAGGGGCAGGTCTTCTACCAAACGGCGCAGCCGCTGGGTTTCCAGGTAGAGCATCTGCAGGGCTTCTTGGGCATCCGGCCCCTTGAGACCGCTCTGCAAAGCCTCGAGCAGCGAGAGCATACCGGCTACCGGGGTACGGAACTCATGGGCTAGCACCCGACTGGATTCCTCGAGGGCCTCCAAACGCTGTTTCTCCTCGGTCTGGTCCCACAAAAGCAGAATGCCCGGAACCGCCTTGGCCCAAAGGGTACGGTTGCGGATCTCGACGGTAGACTCACCCCCAAGCCGACACAGCACCTCGAGCTTGTGGTCCCGCAGGGCCAGCAGCAAAGGGCGACCCAGCACCTTCTCCCGTTCCACCCCCAGCAGGCGCGCAGCCATGGGGTTTAGGTAAAGCACCCGGTCTTCGGCAAACATCAAAACGCCCTCGCGGGCTATCTCCCAGGCATCCTGAAACGGGGTGTTCATGGCAACATACTACGCCCCTCGCCATCCAGGAGCGCTCCAGCAACCGACTGCATGGGCCTCGTAAAAGCTTCCCAATCCCCGGTTTCCCTGATGCCTCTGGCGTTCACATGGCCCTCCCCCTGCGCATTCGTACACCATTCCTTTCGCTAGGCACAAGAACACCCATCCATCCATTGCGTTCGGTAACGATTCCAGCCGTCATTCTCTGAAGCGGTATCCCACCCCCCGCAGGGTCTCGAGGAACCTTGGCGCTTTGGGGTCCTCACTTAGTTTATCGCGCAACTGAGCGACATGCTGGTCTACCGTGCGGGCGGTTCCCAGGAACTCCTGGCCCCAGACCCGCTCGAGCAGTTCTTCGCGGGTGTAAACCCGCCCGGGGTGACGGGCCAAGAAGGCCAGCAGTTCAAACTCGCGGCGCGTAAGGTCTAGGGCGTGGCCGTCCAGAAAAGCCTGGTGGCGCTCGAGGTCGAGGCTCAGCGCTCCACGTTCCAGGCGCCCGCTTTTGCCCACCCGCCTAAGCAGGGCCTGCACCCGCGCAATCAGCTCGGGCGTGGAGAACGGTTTTGTCAAGTAATCGTCAGCCCCACGGGTCAGCCCCTCGACCCGGTCGCCCTCGCTGGCCCTGGCGGTGAGCATAAGCACCGGTAAATTTTCGTAGCGCCCATCGCGGCGTAGGCGTTCTAACAGGCGCACTCCGGGCTCATCAGGAAGCATCCAGTCGAGTATGACCAGATCGGCACTGGGAATTTTCTCCCAGCCCTCGCTGGCCGTGGCAGCTTCCAGTACCTGATGCCCAGCTTTGGACAAGGAAAGCCGCAGACCCATCCGAACGGAAGGCTCGTCTTCGACCAGTAG
>DAIUDO010000181.1:2684-4350 GCA_036845585.1 Meiothermus sp.
AGGGGGCTGCCAGCAAAACACAGGTCCCCCAACGGGAGGCTCGAGGTGCCGACATACCTGGAGTTTAACCGGAGCAAGCCTTCCGGAGATGCGTCGGGGCTACAGCCCAGTAAAAACGAGCAGTACCGTTTTGCGTGAATGACTTTCGGGCGCCCTTGGGCCCCACACCGAGCGACACTGCAAGTGCGGATACATGCGTTCTGGACTGTTTTACATAGGGTCTCGCTACCTTCACCCCACAGCCTGGTTTGAGGAACAACGGTCCGCGTGAATAAAAACATAGCCCCAAAACCCGGCTTCGGGTAAGCTACCGGGGTATGGAAGCCCTGCTCAACACCATCGTTCCAGTCGCATTTATCGTACTGACGGGCTACCTGGTGGGCAAGCGGATCGATTTCGACCTGCAAACCCTTTCCAAGCTCTCCATTTACGTGCTGGTGCCGGTGCTGATTTTTGATGCCATGCTGCGGGCCAAGCTGACCGGAGCCAGCGTGATTGGCATTACCGCCGCATTCTTTCTGGCTTCCCTGGGCCTGTACCTGCTCGCGCTGGGGCTTGGCAAACTGCTCAGGTTTGACGAGGGCTCCATCAAGACCATGATTGCCTCGGCCACCTTCCCCAACTCGGGCAACATGGGGCTTTCCCTCACCTTTTTTGCGCTGGGACAGCCGGGCCTCGACCGGGCCATCGTGTTTTTTATTGCCAGCAGCGTGTTGATGTTCGGGCTCGGGCCGGCCTTTTTGCGGGGGGGCGGGTTCGTTCAGAGCCTGTGGTTTACCCTCAAACTGCCTCTGTTCTGGGCCCTGGCTGGGGGCTTGCTGGTGCGCGGGCTTGGCATTCCGCTGCCTCTGGGCTTGGATGAGGGGGTCCACCTGTTAGGGCAGGCTTGCATTCCGGTGATGTTGCTGACCCTGGGCATCCAGATCGCCAGGTCCAAACCCGAGTGGGGTCGGTTCGAGTTGCAGGCCAGCAGCCTGCGCCTCCTGGCGGCACCCCTGCTGGCTGGGCTGGCGGGGTGGGTGCTCGGCCTGGGGCGCCTGGATATTCAGGTGCTGGTGTTGCAAAGTGCCATGCCGATTGCGGTGAACGCTTTCCTGATGGCGGGCGAATTTGGGGGCGATGGCATCCGGGCTGCCAGGGCGGTGGTGGTTTCTTCGGTTTTGTCGTTCGTGACCATCCCTCTGGTGCTGCTGCTGATCGGCGTGGGCTAGAGCCAGATGAGCCAGCCAGCTTCGCCGGACTAGGAACCAGGTGGCGTGGGAGATGGTGGAATCAGGGGGGTGCCGACCTCGAGCTGCAGAATGGGGCTGCCCTGAACCAGCACCATCAGCCGGTAATAGCCCTCGTCCAGACGTTCGAACTGAGCCTGATACACACCCGGTTGTTCAACCCAGATGGAGCGCTCCCGGAAGAGCTGGTCGCCCTTGTACCAGCGCAGCTCGAGGTAGCCCGGCTCAGACATGCGCCTTACCGAAAGCCTTGCCACTGCGCCCCGCTCGATGGTTTCCAGGGTACCGGTCACACTGAAACGGTCCGGCAGTGTAGCCCGGCCAGGGTCAAGCGGGAGGAAGGTATAACGGCAAGCCGGTAGCAGCAACAACCAGCCCACCACCACCCAGCACACTCGGTTCATAATCCCTCCGCGGCCGTAACTAGGCTCAAGAGC
>DAIUDO010000182.1:0-4332 GCA_036845585.1 Meiothermus sp.
GCAATGCCGATAATGGCCAGGGCTACCAGAAGTTCTACAATGCTTATTCCATCTGGCTTGCGCATCCCCCCACCTCTTTATGGACATGCACCATTCACCATCTGGCTACGGCCTTGTTGATTAATACAAACCGTGCGCTGAAAGTTGCCTGCAGCATTGGTCAGCACGATGCTCAAGCGGCCCTGGTCTTGCGGAACCCCTCGAGCGTCGAAAGTGAACCTGAAGCTCCCGACGCTGGGGCAGTTGGCAGTACCGCCATCCGGGGCGGTCCGCGTAACCGACAAACAGCGCACCCTGGCGAAATCGCCCTGGCCTAGGGCGATGTTCTGTAGCACCGTCGGGTTGTTGATGTCTGGAAAGCTCCTGTCCAGCACCCACACTTGCAGGCTGCCGCTTCCCACTGTGTTAAAGGTGACGCCACCAAAGGTATTGTTGCGAATGGCCTCGAGCCGCGCCCGGTTGACCTGCGAGGACAGCACCTGGCTGGCCTGGGAAACTGCGATACGGTCGGGGTTGAAATAGCCCAGCCCAACCATCAGCAGAATGCCCAAAACCGCCATAATAACAACGGCTTCAACCAAGCTCATCCCCATTACAAGGCGCATGATTAACTTCTATATTAGAGCTCATTCGGCCGGCTTGATGCCCCTGTATGGGGGAATGGTAGAGCAACCGCGCAACGAGCTTTTGGCACGTGCCCGAGCGAAAAATACCCAGTTGCGTAAAGCGAAGCAGCTCTGCCACAACATCTGCGTTACGGCATTCTTTACATTAACCAGCTGTTAATTGAGCTTCTCATGCCTCCTTTGCTTGGCGTTTCTATCTCGCAGTGCTGCTCATTAGTCCAAAGCCAGGTATTGGACTCGGCTACGCAAGCCCCTCCTTCCAATCGCGCCGAGCCAGATGTGGCATTTTTGCGTCGTAGGAGCGCTCATACCAGATTCGGTTAGTTCGTCACCGGAAGGTAGTGAACCAGCCTGATCAAAGGGAGTTGTCTACCTCGCCGACCGGCAGGGAGAGAAGCGCCCTGGGATTCAAAAAGGATAACCACTTCTTTTTTGATTTTGGTTGATTGGCTTTTTGAATCCTGTATTGGTTTGGTCATCTTTGCAGCGCTCGATACGGCAGAGCTGCTCGAGCAGCGGGTGGAAAAGGGGCTTTGCTCACTACGGTTGGACGATTGCTTGGCGTAAGGTTTGGGTTGTGAAAGATGTGCTATCCAGAGCGGACATCGCCGTGGTGGTGGACAATTTCTATGCAAAAGCCCTCCAGGACGAACAGATTGGCTATCTGTTTGAGGGCCTGGACTTGATGAACCACCTGCCGGTAATCCACGACTTCTGGGAGAACGTCCTTTTCCGCACCGGAGCCTACAAGGGCGGCATGATGTACAAACACCTGATGCTCAATGCCCGCAAGCCCCTCCGGCTCGAGCACTTTCAGCGCTGGCTCGAGCTGTTCACCCAGACCGTCGACGAGCACTATGCAGGCCCCAATGCCCAAACCATGAAGCAGTTCGCCTACTCGCTGGCGGGCACCATTTTCAACAGGGTTTCGCAGCAAAACAACCTTCCGCTGGGGGTTCGGGATGGCTAACGAAACCAGCGCGCTAGCAGGTTCAGGAGCAGGCTCAACGCCACACTGACCAGCAGCATCGAGGTCAGAGGAAGGTAGAGCCGGAAGCCCTCCCGTTCGATGCGGATATCGCCCGGCAGGCGGCCAAACCAGCCCACCAGCCAGGGGGCGTACAGCCATACCAGGCCCAGGGCCACGAGCACCAGGCCCAGCACCAGCAACAGTCGCCCCATCTCCATGGCCTAATGGTAGCCCAGTTCCCGCAGCGCCTCGGGATCCTTGCGCCAGTTGGGGTAGACCTTGACCTGTAAATCCAGATAGACCTTACGGGCCAGGAAGACCTCGAGCTGCTTGCGCGCCGCCGCCCCAATTTCCCGCAGCATCCGGCCCCCGGCACCAATCAGGATGGGCTTGTGCCCCTCGCGCTCGACGTAGATGTTCACCTGGATGTAGAACATCCCGTTGTCGCGCAGCTCGAATTCTTCGGTCTTGGTGGCAATCGAGTAGGGAATCTCTTCTTTGAGGCGCTTCATGGCCTCCTCGCGCACAATCTCGGCAGCCCATTCTTCGGGGGTCTGGTCGCCCTTGGCGTAGTCCTCGGGAAAGAAAAAGGGCCCCTCGGGCAGCAGGGCCAGCAGCTCGTCGCGCAGGGCTTTGGCCTCGCGCTCGTTCTGGGCGGAAATCATGCGGGTTTCCAGACCCGGCAGCAGTTCGGCGTAGGCCTGCATCGCCGCATCGGGGTATTTGGCAGCGTCGCTCTTGTTGCCCACCAGAAGAATGGGTACACGTCCCTTCAGAGGGCGTAGTGCGCGTGCGACCAGCTCGTCTTCGTGGGTGGGGGGATGGCGCAGATCCACCAGCCACAGCACGACGTTCACCTCGGCCAGGGCCTCGGTAATCTGGCGAATCATGTACTCGCTCATGGCATCGGCAGCCTCGTGCCAGCCCGGCGTGTCCACAAAGACAATCTGGCGGTTGCCCTCGGTATGGATGCCGCGTACCCGCTTGCGGGTGGTCTGCGGCTTGGGGCTGATGGGGGCGATCTTGACGCCCAACATGGCATTGAGCAGGGTAGATTTGCCCACGTTGGGCTTGCCCACCAGGGCCACAAAACCGGAATAGGTGGTTCCTTCAGTCACTGTTCCAGTATAGAGGCAAGCAAAGGATGACCCCCCCAACCCCTCCCCTATCCGCTATCCTAGTCCGAGCTATGCCCGACCCTCTGGCCCTTGCACTGACCCCCGGTATTGGCCCCAGGCGTTTACAGCAAGCCCTTTCGAGCGATCTGAGCGTGGAGGCCATCGCCGAGCTTTTGGGGCCGGAAATCGCCACTGCCTATACTAGAACCCTCAAAGAGGGCCTAGCCGAAAAGGAGCGCGAACGGGCAGACAAGCTAGGATTGCGCCTGATTGGACTTTGGGAGGATAGCTACCCCGAGGCGCTGCAGCATCTGGACAGCCCACCACCAGTGCTGTATCTGAAGGGCGAACTGCCCCCCACTGAGCGCAATATCGGCATCGTGGGCACCCGCAAGGCCAGCCCCTGGGCCGCTGCCTGGACGCACAAAGTGGCTCGAGAGCTGGCCGAAGCCGGCATTGGCATCATCTCCGGTCTGGCCCTGGGAATAGACGCCGCATCGCACAAAGGTGCTCTGGAGGGCGGTGGCTACACCCTGGGGGTTTTGGGCAGCGCGCTGGACAGGTTCTATCCCCCCCAGAACCGCGCTCTGGCCGAGCAGATGAACGTGCTGTCGGAGTTTGCCCTGGGAACCCCGCCGCAGGCTGGACTATTTCCTCGGCGCAACCGCATCGTGGCAGCCCTTTCCAAGGCAGTTCTGGTTGTGGAGGCCGGTGAAAAGAGCGGCAGTCTGATTACTGCCAAGTTTGCAGCCGAGCTGGGCCGCGATGTGCTGGCCGTACCGGGCCGCCCCGGCGATACTTTTTCGCTGGGAAGCAACCGGCTCATACAGGATGGGGCCGGGCTGGTGATGAACGCCGAGGATGTGCTGGGTGCGCTGGGGGTTCTGGTGCCGCAAAAACAAAGCCTGCAACTGGAGGGAAACGAGGCCAGGGTGTACCGGGCCCTGCTCGAGCTCTCCGAAGCTCTGCCCGACGACCTTGCCCAGTCCACCGGCCTCGCCACCAGCGAGACCCTTTCGGTGTTAATGCTGCTGGAACTCAAGGGGCTGGTACAGAGCAGCGGTGGGCGCTACAGCCCGCTTTGAAGGAAGCACAGGTGCTCGTTTACGGGAACTGCTTGACCGAAGACCAGACCAGCCCCTGCGCCCCTACCGAGCCGATCAGTTCGTACCAGCCTAGCTTGAGCCCTGTCGGCACGGGAAAACCTGCTGGCAAGGCGCGGAACTTGTTGCCGTCGAAGTAGGCCACCACCCGCACCTGGGCTTGCTCGCTGGAGGTTCGCAGCGCCAGGAAGGGGTCGTTGCGGTTGTTGGAGAGCCAGGCGCTGACAAACTGGTACTGGCTGGCCCCCACCAGGCTGGCGGGCCCCTGGTAGAAGGCCCAGGGTACGGGGCTGTGCAGCTTGACTTCAGTAGCGACAAAAACTTCGCCTTCCCAGACGCCGGTTGCCTCGAGCCACATGCCCGGTATGGCCAGGCTCAGCCAGGGGGAGTTGCTCTGGATGCGCACATTGCCCGAGATGACCTGACCGGCGGCACTCACCGTAACCTGGCCCATGTAGCTGCGGGGCTGGCGGGCGCTCGAGGGGTTGGAGCCAGGGTTCGAACTGGAGTTGGGA
>DAIUDO010000183.1:0-1507 GCA_036845585.1 Meiothermus sp.
GACACCTAGAACCCGATACCCCCTGCCGATTCCCCGTAGCGACTCAGAATCTGGTCAATTACCCAGCCGGTGACCGCTACATAGAGCCAGACCGGTACCGTCCAGCGGGCCCAGGACTTGTGGATGCTGAAGCGTTGCTTGAGGGCGTTGTAAATCAGCCACAGCACCAGCGGCCCATTGATGGCCGCCAGGATGGTATGGCTTATCAGCAGGGCATAATAGGCCCCGCGCCATTCCTCGGGTCCCACGTACCGGGTGGTTCCATAGAGCCCCCACTTGAGCAAATAGAACACCAGGAACAATGCTGCCAGTCCTGTAGCGGTCAGCATGACTCGAGGGTGCCAGACCCGATCCCCGCGCTTGATGAGAATGACGCCGATGATGACCGCTACGCCCGATAAAGCAATCAGAATGGCGGCGATATCGCCCAGCATTTGACCCATGGTTCTTGCTTCCTCCCTGTTTACCTACAGACGTTCCCTGTAGCCACTACAAACTAGCCTATGCCCGTAAAGGACATTTATCCCTGAGCGCCATTTGCGAACTCCTCGCTCAGTTTTTCCGCCAGACGGCGCACCCGCTCCTCCCTCGAGCTGCGGGCATAGCTATACCCCAGCATGTAGGCCCGCTCGGCTTCGTTGCGTTTGCCCAGTTGGCGCTGCACCTGGGCCAGGCGCAAATAGGCCAGGGCCATCATGCCATCGCGCTCTTTGGAGGGGCGAACTGCTTCTAGCAAACCTACCGATTCTTTGAGCGAAGCTACTGCCTGCTCTGGTGAAAGTTCGCGGGCATCTCGAATCAGCACAGCAGCCTGGTCGAGCAAACGTTGCACAGCCCCAAGTATAGGGGGCCGTTGCCGTCTGGGGTAGAGCCTACTTGACGGTACTCCAGCAACGGTGGACACTTTCGTCATGACGCCCTACGATGCCTTTCAACTCCTCGAGCTGCGCGTCGGACGCATTCAAAAAGCCGAACCCCACGAAAAGGCCCGCAAGCCCTCCTACAGGCTTTGGGTAGACCTGGGTGAGTTGGGAATCAAACAAAGCAGCGCCCAGCTCACCGAGCTATACACCCCCGAGGCCCTGGTGGGTCGGCTGGTCATCTGTGCGACTAACCTGGGCGAGCGCAACATTGCGGGCTTCAAATCCCAGGTGCTGGTACTGGGTTTACCCGACGAAAGGGGGCGGGTAGTGCTGCTCTCGGCAGAGCGCGAAGTACCGCTGGGCGGGCGGGTCTACTGAGGCAACCCCTCGCGGTAACGAACCACGCCTCGAGCTGTAGCCATGAGCTGCAACATGGCCGCGGCCACAAAGCCATCGGGGTTGGGCTGGCGCAAACGCAGCAACAGTTCGTTCCAGAGGGCTGGGGGTTCAGGTGGTGGTGGCTTCAGATCGCCGGGCCAGCGCGCAAGGTCAGGGTATGGGGTGCCGGGCTCGAAGAATACGCTCTTCCCCAACCACTTATTGAGCGCTTCCAGGTAGGCCACAAAATCGGGGAGCGCCCAGGA
>DAIUDO010000183.1:1607-4259 GCA_036845585.1 Meiothermus sp.
CCCAGACGGTATGATGGGCCAGGAGTACCCTATGGCCGAACCATTACTGATTGCAAAAGGTGAATCCGAAGTATTCCTGTATCCCAAGATGGCCAACCGCCACGGACTGATTGCCGGGGCCACCGGTACCGGCAAGACCGTGAGCCTGCGGGTGCTGGCCGAGCAGCTTTCCAACATCGGGGTGCCGGTCTTTATGGCCGACATCAAGGGCGATCTCTCGGGCCTGTGTAAGCCCGGAAGCGAAAACCCCAAAATTGCCGAGCGGGTTCAGAAGCTGGGCCTATCCGACTTCAAATACCAGGCCTGCCCGGTGGTGTTCTGGGACGTGTTTGGCGAGCAGGGCCACCCGGTGCGGGCTACCGTCTCGGAGATGGGGCCGCTCTTGCTCTCGCGCCTTTTGAACCTCAACGAGACCCAGAGCGGCGTGCTCACCCTGGTCTTCAAGATTGCCGATGACAACGGGCTGCTGCTCTTAGACCTGAAAGACCTGCGGGCCATGCTGCAGTACGTGGGCGACCATGCCGAGCAATTCCGAACCGAGTACGGCAACATCTCGGCGGCCTCCATCGGGGCCATCCAGCGCGGCCTGATTGCCCTGGAGGAGCAGGGCAGCGACCGGTTTTTCGGCGAGCCAGCGTTGCAGCTCGACGACCTGTTGCAAACCCAGGGCGGAAAGGGCGTAATCAACATCCTGGCCGCTGAGAAACTGATGCGGTCGCCCAAGCTCTACAGCACCTTTCTGCTGTGGATGCTCTCCGAGCTGTTCGAGCAGCTACCCGAGGTGGGCGACCCCGAAAAACCCAAGCTGGTCTTCTTCTTCGAGGAGGCCCATCTGCTCTTCGACGAGGCCCCCAAAGCCCTGCAGGAGAAAATCGAGCAGGTGGTGCGGCTCATCCGCAGCAAGGGGGTCGGCATCTACTTTGTCAGCCAGAACCCCCTGGACATCCCCGACGAGGTGCTGGGGCAGCTAGGCAACCGTGTACAGCACGCCCTGCGAGCCTTTACCCCTCGCGACCAGAAGGCCGTCAAGGCCGCCGCCGAGACCTTCCGCCCCAACCCCAAGCTATCGGTGGCCACGGTCATCCTGGAACTGGGCGTGGGCGAGGCGCTGGTCTCGACCCTGGACGAGAAAGGCATCCCCAGCGTGGTCGAGCGGGCCCTCATCTACCCGCCCCGCACCCAGCTACCGCCAATCAGCCCCGAAGAGCGCAAGCAGATTATCCAGCAGTCGCCGGTGTACGGCCATTACGAAAAAGCCCTGGACCGCGAGTCGGCGTACGAAATCCTGCGGGCCCGGGCTGCCAAGGCAGCCCAACCGGCCCCCCAAACCCCCCAGGCCCAGGCCTCCGCCCAGCCCGCAGGAAGCAACCTGCTGGGCGACCTAGCCAAGGGAGCGGTGGGTTTCCTGGCCAGCCGCGAAGGGCAGCGCATCGTGCGCGGCGTGCTGGGTGGGCTGCTGGGCGGCAGCAAGCGAAGAAGATAGTTCACTGTGTGCTTTTCACACCAAGGCATGACTACGATTGCTTGGGAATCGCGCCGGATACACAACCAGTTCAAAAAGCTATCAGCGAAGCTTACCTGCGCAACTCAACCTTCGCGGGCTCGAGCGCGCTCCAGCTGCAAGCGGTCGGCCACATCCTCAGCCCAGGCTCGCACATCCTGCCAACGCCTGAAGTCGCCCTCGGGCAGACCCTTGCTGAGCACCTTGGTCATCTGCTCGTGGTTGAGGCGATCATAGTCGAGCGCACCTGCAAAAATACCCACCTCTAACGGCTCTGCAATGGCCCGAATTTCGGAAAGATACTCGTAGACCTCGTGGAAATGTTCGGGGGTGGGGTTGCTCATCAGACCTGAAACCGCAAAGTAGACCAGCGGGCGCATAAGCAGCGCATCGCGGTGAATCTGCACGAAGCGCTTAGCCTCCGGAAGCCAGGCCTGCTCCCGAATCGAGGCACCCACGATGACCGCCTGGTAGCCTTCGATCTGGGCTACTTTATCTACCGGTAGCACATCCACATCGGCCCCCCGGTTGCGCAAAACCTCTCCGATGGCCAAGGCAATTTCGCGGGTGCTGCCAAGGCGGCTGGCAAAGGCAATCAGAATACGCCAGTCCCCCATAATCCAAGGCTATGCTCGCCGCTAGACGGACTCCAGAGACATCTGCCCCCAGTTCTTCCGGGTATCTTAGGTGTGAGGTGATAACAATGCTGGTTAAGGACTGCATGACCCCAAGCCCAGACGTGGTCACACCGGATGTTCCGATACTCGAAGCTGCGCAGATTATGAAGAAGGGGGGATTCCGCCGTCTGCCAGTGGTCAAGGAAGGGCAGGTAATTGGCATCGTCACCGACCGCGATCTCAAGGAGGCCATGCCCTCCGATGCCACCTCGCTTTCGATATGGGAGCTTAACTACCTTATCTCCAAACTGACCGTAGGCGAGATCATGACCCGAGACCCCATCACGGTTGCAGACACCATGCCCCTCCAAGCTGCGGCTAAGCTGATGATCGAGCACAAAGTGGGCGGCCTCCCGGTGGTTCATGACGGCCAGTTGGTGGGCATCGTAACGGTTACCGATGTGCTGAAGGCCTTCTTGCAGCGCGAGGCCGAGCTGCTGGTGGGGGCGGAAAACAACCCATAAGACCTTCGTG
>DAIUDO010000184.1:0-4257 GCA_036845585.1 Meiothermus sp.
TATTATGTTTTTAGCAGAAATAATCGGGGTAGGGGATGAGCTCTTGTACGGCGAAACCGTAGACACCAACACTGCTGAGATCGCCGTTAGTCTTCAGCCCTACTCTGTGGATGTGCGGCGGACGCTACGGGTGGCCGACGATCTGGAAACGCTGGCCAAGGAGGTACAACAGGCCTGGAAAAAGGCTCGGCTGGTGGTGCTTTCGGGGGGCCTGGGCCCCACCCCCGACGACATCACCCGCGAGGCCATCGCGGCCGCCTTGGGCGAGGAGCTACAGCTCGACCTCGAGGTGCTGGCCTGGCTGGAAAAACTGTTTGAGGCCAGGGGCTGGAAGATGCCCGAAGCCAACCGCAAACAGGCCCTCAAAATCCCCTCTGCACGCTGGATTGCCAACCCTCGAGGCACCGCGCCGGGCTGGTGGATTCACCAGGAAAACAAAGACCTGATCTGCCTGCCCGGCCCCCCTGCCGAGTGGCGGCCCATGTGGTCCGAACTCCTGCCCAAACTGAACCTGCCCACCCAGCCGTACAAGCAGGTGGCCTTCAAAACCTTCGGGCTGGGAGAGTCGCGCATCGTAGAGCTGCTGGGCGACCTGTTCCAGCGCAACGGGCAGGTTGAGGTGGGCACCTACGCCAAGGCAGACGGTGTGGCGGTGGTGGTGCGCGGCGAGCCAAGCCTGGTCGACCAACTGGCGGGGCACATCGGCCCCCTGCTGGGGGAGGCGGTCTGGGGCCAGAACAGCGATACCCTGCCGGCACTGGCCTTGCAGATGCTGGAGGCCCGAAAGGCCACCCTGAGCACCCTCGAGTCGGTCACGGGGGGCACCCTAGGCGCCTTGCTAACAGGGGTTGCGGGGGCCTCCCAGAGCTACCTGGGCGGCCTGGTGTCGTACACCCCAGCCGCCAAGCTGCGGCTGGGCCCCCCGGCCGAGCCAGACCGGGTGATCTCCGCCGAGTACGCCGAGGCCATGGCCGCCCACGCCCGCCAGGTTCTGCAGGCCACCTACGCCCTCTCGACCACCGGCGTTGCCGGGCCCGAGGAGCTGGAGGGCCAGCCGGTAGGCACCCTCTACATTGGCCTGGCCGGGCCCGAAGGCACTCAGTCCAGGCACTACCGACTGCCCGGGGCGAGCCGCGAGGTGCTGCGCCAGCGGGCTGCCCATGCCGCTCTGGCCTTCCTGGTATCCGTACTGCGAGGTCAGGGGTGAGGCCGGTCTTGGCTAACCACCAGCGCAAAGGGTGGAGCGCCCCCCGGGACCTAATTCAAAGGGGGCCAGCGTGAGGCTCTTCTACGCCATCTTTCCTCCACGACAGGTGCAGAAGGCGCTCGAAGAGGCCCAGGGAAAAGTGCAGGGCTTCAAAGGCTGGAAACCCAGCCCGCCCCACCAACTGCACATCACCCTGCTCTTTCTGGGTGAACAGCCCGAAGAGCGCCTGACGGAGTTCCGCCGGGTCGGGCAGGAGGTAGCTGCAAGCGTACCGGCCTTTGCGGTCCAACTCGGGGGCACCGGCTACTTCCCGGCCTCGGGCTCTCCCAGGGTCTGGTTTGTTAAGGCCACCGGCGAGGGTCTGGAACCCCTGGCCAGAGGCTTGCGGGTAGCCCTTCCGGACATAAAAACCAAGGAGCCTTTTCACGCCCACCTGACCCTGGCCCGCAAAAAAAGCCCGGCCCCCAGGATGGGACCGCTGGTGCTGGGGCTCGAGTTCATGGCCAAAGCGGTATGCTTGGTGGAATCAAGGCTGGAGCGTTCAGGCTCACGGTACCGCGTGCTGGATCAGTTTCCACTAGGTTGAATGGGAGCATGTATGGATAAGGAGAAGCAAAAAGCGTTGGAAGGGGCCCTGAAGACCATCGAAAAGCAGTTTGGCAAAGGGGCTGTAATGCGCTTGGGCGAAGCCCCCCGGCAGCAGGTCGATGTAATTTCCACTGGGAGCCTGGGACTTGACATGGCCCTGGGCATCGGGGGGATTCCCAAGGGGCGGATCATCGAGATTTACGGTCCAGAATCGGGCGGCAAGACCACCTTGGCCCTCTCGATTGTAGCCCAGGCCCAGCAGGCGGGGGGGGTGGCGGCCTTTGTGGACGCTGAGCACGCCCTCGACCCCATCTATGCCAAGAGCCTGGGGGTCAATACCGACGATCTGCTGGTTTCCCAGCCCGACACCGGCGAGCAGGCCCTCGAGATCGTGGAGCTCCTGACCCGCTCTGGAGCCATCGATGTTATCGTGATTGATTCGGTGGCCGCACTGGTACCCCAGGCCGAGATCGAGGGGCAGATGGGCGATGCTTTTGTGGGCATCCAGGCCCGCCTGATGAGCCAGGCCCTGCGCAAGCTGACCGCGGCCCTCTCCAAGAGCAACACTGCGGCCATCTTCATTAATCAGATTCGTGAGAAGGTAGGGGTGATGTACGGTAACCCCGAGACCACCCCCGGCGGACGGGCCCTCAAGTTCTATGCCTCGGTACGGCTGGACGTGCGCAAACAGGGCCAGCCCATCAAGTCCGGGAACGACGCCGTGGGCAACCGGGTACGGGTCAAGGTGACCAAGAACAAGCTGGCCCCCCCCTTCCGCGAGCACGAGATCGAGCTGTACTTTGGCAAGGGCATTGACCCTATGGCCGATCTGGTTACCGTGGCCATCGCTACCGAGGTCATCGAGAAGTCGGGCTCCTGGCTCTCCTACGGGGAAACCCGCCTGGGTCAGGGCAAGGAGAAGGCCGCCGAGTTTCTCAAAGGTGATCCTCGCATGGCCCAGGAAATCCGGGAGAAAGTTTTGGCCCAAGCTGGTAAGCTATCGGTACTGGCAACCGCAACAGAGGACGAGGAACCTTCTGCTGCAGTGGCCGAGGATTAAACTGCTTGTTGGATGGGGTTCTCCCAGTATGAAGGGTCAGGAAGCCATTGTTCTCTCGATCGGTCCGGGGCAGCGCCCACCGGGCCAAGGGGCAGCTTAGTGTAGAACTTAGCATGTGCGGTCTACCTCTGGTCTGGCGTTTGGCTTGGGCAAATCCAAGCAGGGATGTGTCTGAGAAAGTTAGAAAACGTATTTAGCAGCCCAACCGCCAGCCAGCCCTGAAACTGTGGGAACCTCCTTGCAACCCTGGAGGTACCGATGGCTTTTACGCCCCTAGACTTAATACTCTCCCTGATCGTAGTCGTGCTGGCAGCGGTGGTGGTGGTGCTGCTGCAGCGCAGCAACCGCCTGTCTCTGATCAACCAAAACGAGCTCGAGGCCGCCCGCCGGGAGGCCCAGCAAACCCTGGAGGCCGCCCGCCGCCAGGCGCAAACGGCCCTCGAGCAGGCCCAGGCCCAGGCCAGAGCCCAGCTCGAGACCGCCCGCGCCGAGGCCCAGAGCCTTCGCCAGAGTGCCCAGGCCGAGGTGCAGCAGCTACGCCATAACGCCCAGACCGAGCTCGAGCGCTTCCGCCAGCAGGGCGAGGAACGCTTGCGCCAACAACTGCGCGAAGAGCGCGAACGGCTGCAGACCAGCCTGCAAGCCGAACGCGAGGCCCTGGCCACCGAGCGCACCTCCATCCTGGCCGAGCGGGAGCGCCTACAAGCTGAGCTGCAGGCCAGCCGGGCCGAGCGCGAGGAGCTCAAACGCGAGACCGAGCGCCTGGCCCGTCGGGGCGAGCAGCTCGACGCCCGCGCCGCCAAGCTCGACGAGCAGGAAGAAAAGCTCGATGCCCTGGAGCAGGCCCTCGAGGCCCGGCAGGCTGAGCTAGCCCAGCGCGAGCGGCAGATCGATCTAAAGCTACAGGAAGTAGCCGGGATGAGCCGGGAGGAGGCCCGCAACCTGCTGCTCACGCGGCTCGATGCCGAGCTGGAAGAAGAAAAAGCTCTGCGGGTCAAGGCCAACCTCGAGCGGGTTCGGCTCGAGGTCAAGCGCGAGGCACAAAAACTGCTGGCCCAGGCCGCCCAGCGCCAGGCCTCCGAGACCGCTGCAGCCCTGGCCGTCTCGGTGGTGCCCATCCCCTCCGATGCCATGAAGGGGCGCATCATCGGGCGTGAGGGCCGCAACATCCGCACCTTCGAGGCCCTCACCGGGGTGGACCTCATCATCGACGACACCCCCGAAGCCGTGCTGCTTTCCAGCTTCAACCCTATGCGCCGCGAGATTGCCCGGATGGCCCTCGATCAGCTCGTGCAGGACGGTCGAATCCACCCCAGCCGCATCGAGGAAGTGGTAGAAAAGGCCAAGAACGAGATGAAAACCTTCATCTACGAGCGCGGCGAGGAGGCCGCCCTCGAGGCCG
>DAIUDO010000185.1:0-4257 GCA_036845585.1 Meiothermus sp.
AGTGACCAAGGCCACCACAGCAATCCGCCAGTTATTGATGAGGAAACGGCTGGTGAGGAAGCCCAGTCTAGCCAGGAGGTAGCTCACCACCGGCATCTCGAACAGAATGCCCATCAGGCCCAAGAAGGTGAGAATCTGGCCCATGTACATTCCAATGGAGATCTGGGGTGTGACCACATCCCCGAGAAAACCCAGCAAGAAAGGAACCGCAAAGGGTAGCAAAACAAAATAGGCAAACAACGCTCCCAGGCCGAAGCTAAAGCCGGCTCCAAGTAGAAAAGGGATGGCCAGGCGACGTTCGTGGGTGTAGAGCCCCGGAGCGATAAAAGCCCAGACCTGATAGACGATAAACGGCAAGGCCAAAGCCAGCCCGCCGAAGGCGGCCACTTTGAAGGCGGTCAGAAAGGGTTCGGTGATGTTAAGGACGATCAGCTCGGCTTTCAGCGACGCAGTTGCATTGTAAGCGTCCAGAGGCCGGCGGAGCGCCTCGAGGATCTGTACACGAAAGGTAAAGGCCACCGCCGTCATAACGCCCCAGGCCACAATAGACCAGATCAGGCGGTTGCGCAGCTCTTCCAGATGCTCCATCAATGGGGCTTCGCGCATGGTCGAACCTTTCAGGACTTGCTCTCTTCCTTGACCTCGAGGGGCTTCTTGATCTCCTCTAAAGGCTTGCTGATTTCTTCTTTAATCTCTCTGAACTCCTTCACGTCGGCTGCCTTTTCAAACTCCTCGCGAATGCTTTTGGCTCCGCGTTGGAACTCGCGTATGCTCTGGCCCAGGCTGCGGCCAAGCTCGGGCAGCTTGCGCGGTCCGAACAGCAGCAAGGCGATCAGTAAGATGATTAAGATCTCGGTCATTCCCAGGTTCATTTCATTCTCCCAACCACAGTTTACTCCGTAGCCTGAAGCTCATCTGAAAGCCTAGTCATCCTGCATCAAAAAAGCGTGAAAAGTTATCGGTCTGCTGGTGGCGTGGTTATTGTTGCGATAGGCCCGGATCGCTTGCTAAAAAAAGGTTCGAGAGGGTTCCTGAGCAACTCGCCGAACGGCTTTTGGGACAGCCTCTACAAAATTATTCGACGTGGGGCTTGCAGGCATGCTTTCTCATCTGGCAGGACGCCTGTCTGCTTGTGCAGGGGTTAGCGACAAGTTCTGTAGCCCGGGCAGCGGCGTGACTGGTTATTACTGGTCTTTCTCGCGCTTGCGCTGCATGTAACCTTCGATGTTGCGCTGGCGCTCTCGGGCGATGGCCAAGGCTCCCTCGGGTACATCCTGGTTGATGCCGCTACCACCCGCTATAAATGAACCGTCGGCCAGGGTTACGGGGGCGATTAGAACACTGTTGGATCCCACAAAAACCCTCTTTCCAATCACGGTTTTATGCTTACGCTGGCCATCGTAATTGGCGGTTATGACTCCAGCTCCGATATTCGATTCCTCCCCGATCTCTGCATCGCCAAGATAGGCCAAGTGTCCGGCTTTGGCCCTTTTGCCCAGTCGGGCATTCTTGAGTTCAACAAAGTTGCCAACATGGGCCCCTTCTTCCAAGTAGGCCTGCGGGCGCAGACGTGCAAATGGCCCAGCATCGGCCCCGCCCGCGACATAGGCTTGCTCACAAACCGTGTGCGACTTGATTTTGCCCCCAGCCTCTACTGTGGTGTCGCTGAGGACCGAGTACGCTCCGACCTCCACCCCTTCTCCCAGGCGGGTCTTGCCGCGCAAGACCACCCCCGGCCAAAGAGTCACGTCCGGGCTTAGCTCTACTGTGGGCTCGAGGTAGATGGTCTCGGGCTGAATCATGCGCACACCCTGGGTCATCCAGTGAGTCCGTAAGCGCTGCAACAGCACCCGCTCCACATCCGCCAGTTGGGCTCGAGAGTTGACCCCGAGCAGCTCGCCGGTGTCCTCAGACTCAACGGAAACCACTTTCAGGCCTGCTTCTCGGTAGATTTGAATGAGGTCTGGCAGGTAGTACTCGCCTGACGCGTTCTGATTGCCGACCTGCTGTAGCTTTTCCCACACGCTTTCATCAAAGCAGTATACCCCGGGGTTGATTTCCTTGATGGACTGCTGCTCAGGGGTGGCGTCTTTTTGTTCAACGTTATAAAGAATGTTACCTTGCTCGTCGCGAACAATGCGACCATAGCCGGTGGGGTCATCCAGTCTCATGGTGAGCATGGCCATGCCCATTTGGGTAGCTTGCAGGGCTTGAACCAGCCCGGTCAGCGTTTGTACGCGGGTCAAGGGTGTGTCTCCCTGGGTTACAACGATAGGTCCCTGGAAGCCTTTCAACAAGGGCTGAGCCTGGGCCAGGGCATGGGCAGTTCCAAGCTGCTGCTCCTGTACCACAAAACTCAGGTTTGGGTAGCCTTCGAAGGTTCTGCGCACCTGCTCGGCCCCATGGCCTATCACCACCACAACCCGTTCTGCACCGCTTGCAAAAGCCGTGTCGATGCAGTAACCAACCAAGGGCTTTCCGAGCAGGGGGTGCAGAACTTTGGGCAGCTTGGATTTCATGCGGGTTCCCAAACCCGCCGCGAGTATCACCACTGCGTGTGCCATATCTCCCTAGATTCTATTGGCAAAGCCTGGTACAGAGGGCCATGTAACCACCGGTACCTTGTCGGGGCCTCCATCATCGGGTAAGACTACCCCAGCGGTTTAGCACAACCCACGAGCATAAAGCCTTGGTGATGGCAGACCGACACCGTCAACCCGGCGCGCAAACCGTACGAACGCGCCGACCCCTGCTTGACCCGGTCCTGACACGTTTGGCCCACTACCCGTATACTGGTGACAGTTTTTAAGGGTAGGCCAGCTAAGTCCATAAACCTGGAGGATTGAGTGTGAATGCCCGTGCAATTGTGGTGACTTCGGGAAAAGGTGGGGTAGGAAAAACCACCACTACAGCCAATGTAGGCGCAGCATTAGCCAGGTTGGGCGAAAAGGTTACCGTGGTCGATGTGGACGTGGGCTTGCGCAACCTCGATGTGGTGATGGGGCTCGAGGGCCGGGTGGTCTACGACCTTATCGATGTGATTGAGGGCAAATGCAAGCTGCGACAAGCCCTTATCCGTGATAAGCGGGTCGAGGGTCTAGCCCTGATAGCTGCCTCGCAAACCAAAGACAAGGAGTCGCTGGACCCAGAGAAGTTTCGCCAAATCGTGAAGGCTTTGCTGGAGGAAGAGGGTTTCGACCGGGTTCTGATTGATTCGCCAGCGGGCATCGAGAAGGGCTTTCAGACCGCCGTCACCCCTGCCGAGGGGGCTCTGGTGGTGGTCAACCCGGAGGTCTCGAGCGTGCGCGATGCCGACCGGATTATCGGGATGTTGGAAGCCCGTGAGATTCGTGAGAACTTCCTGGTGATCAACCGTCTGCGCCCCAGGATGGTGCAGCGCGGCGACATGCTATCGGTCGAGGATGTGGTCGAGATCCTGGGCATCAAGCCCATCGGCATAGTGCCCGAAGATGAGGAGGTGCTGGTTTCTTCCAACCAGGGTGAGCCTTTGGTACTTAAGAACGGCTCTGGGGCCGGCAAGGCCTTTGTGGAAATTGCCCAGCGGATACGCGGTGAGGATGTTCCCTTTGCACCGCTAACCGATGCGCCGGGATTCCTGGGAACCCTGCGCAGGCTTTTTGGAGGCCGATGATGTGGCCCTGGCAGCGGAAAAGCAAAGATACCGTCAAAGACCGCCTCAAGGTGGTGCTAGCCTATGACCGCGCGCATCTAAGCCCAGGCCTGGTCGAACAGCTTAAGCAAGACCTCTTGGCTGTCCTGAAACGCTACTTCCCCGACGAGGAGAACCTTTCGATTCAGGTTGAAACCATTGATGACAAGATGAAGCTCCAGGCCGATGTGCCCATCCCGAAGTAATCCAAACACACCCTTGGGCAGACAGGGCGCGGCAAGAGAGAAGGCCTTGAGCCCGCTGCGGAGTAAAGGTCGCACCTTTCCCCTCGAGCCTGGACAGACGTCCTGAGTGCTGGCTAGGGAAGACAAAAACTGCGGTAGCGGTAGTGATGTTTCCAAGTTGCATTGCATCAAAGATGGCTCTAGTTAAGCGGTCGTTAGGGCGCTCACACCTAGCCGGTACCCTGGGGTGGTTTACTAGGGATATGCGAAAGCAGGATTTACTGTGCTTGGTGGTGTTATTCGGCGCCGTATATGGACAGGAATCGGTGATTTATCGAGGCTTTGCTGAACTAAGACAACCACTAACCCTTCCGCAAAATGAATGGACCTGGGAGCCTGGTG
>DAIUDO010000186.1:0-4249 GCA_036845585.1 Meiothermus sp.
CACGCACAGCTCGCGGGTGCTGAAGAACCATTCCACGTCGATGGCCACCGGCCCGCCTGCAAATACGCCGGCCTCCGGCAAGGGCAGCCGGGCCAGCTGGGGGAGCAGGGCGGCCCGCTCCTGGGGGCCAGCCGCCCGGTAGCGCTCGAGCCACTCGCGGTTTTGCGGGTTCTTGAGCACAAAGGCCTCGCGGGTGGTGAGGAAGGGCCGGTTGCGGGGAGAGAGCTTTTCCACCTCACCTCGTCCTACGATGCTGATGAGCGCATCGGTGGCGGTGTTGTCGGAGATGGCAATCATCTGGGTGGCGTAGCGCTCGAGGCTAACCGGCGTCCCATCCGGCTCGTTTTGCAGGGTGCCGCTGGGCAGGCTTTTCCACTCCAGGCGCAGCGGCACCGCATCGCTCCACCTGCGCCGTCCGGCCTCTGTCTGCTGGCGAAGGGCCTCCAGCACGGCCAGCTTGAAGGTCGAGCCCACCGCTAAAACCCGGTCAGCCTCGAGGTTCAGGCGTTCCCGGGCCCCCTCCAACACCAGCACGCTCACCTGGCCGGGCAGTCGGCGGTATTCCGCCACGAGCTGCTCGAGGGTCAGGGCGGTTCTGGGCTGGGCAGGCCGGAAGAAAAGCCCCTGGATGCGGCCCTGGGCATCAAGGGATATCTGTGCCGGTACGCTTCCCCGCTCGAAGTTCACCCGAAAGTTGGGGCCGTCAGGCTCTACGCCCTCGTACTTACCCAGTGCGCCGGTGAGCTGCTGCAGGATGGCCTCCACCTGGGCGACCGAGACCTGCTGCAAGAAGACTGGGGCAAACCACTCAGCCCTGGGGGGCTGCTGGGTGAAGAGGCGCTCGAGGGCAGTTTTGGGGGTTAGGGGTGACTGTGCGCCAGCAAAAAGCAGGCCAAACAGCAGCAGAGTTAACCAGCGGATTGGTTTCATGCAGTCATACTAACTACCCGAGATGAAAAAACCACTCGAATAGTGTGGTTTTTGGATACCACAACTAGAGTGGTCCTCAGAAAAGGTTTTGCAGCATTCGAAAAACAAAAAAGTGCCGGACTTGTTTGTTCGCTAAGTATTTCCACCTCAGAAATCTACGTTGCGATCCAGAGCTGGGTCATAAGATGCGCCACTGCAAGTCTCAAATGCAGATTCTGCTCAACCGAATACGCACCATTCTATCGCGGGCACACTTAGCATCGGCGCCTCAAACAGAGAGTGCCGCAATAACAACGAATAGGGGGGTATCTAAGAACTATGCCTTGACGGGCTCCTCCACCACGGTTCCGGCCCACTTTACAAAGGCAACCTCGCGGGGGCTGGAAAGCTCGGGGTGGGCAGCTACCACCCGCACACCGTACTCGTAGCTACCGGGGCGCGAGGGCAGGTAGGTGCCGGTGTAGAGCAGGGCTTCGCGAGCCTGCCCGGCCGGTTTGAGCGGCACCACCTCGAGGTCACCGCTGCTGCGCCGCACCACCAGCTCTACCTGCAGCGTCTCGGTAGGAATGCCGTAGGCTTGCACAAAGGCCCGCAACTGAAGGGGCTGGTTGGCTGCACTGTGCGGGGCTTCTACCCAGACCTTGACCCCATTCCAGCTGGACTGCACGAGGGTTTTCCAGGAGGCCACCTCCTTCAAAGCGGCGGCGTCTCTCGCCATCAAATGAGCGGCCCGCTGGGCCAGCGGCGTGTAAAACTTGCGGTGGTATTCGTCTACCATGCGCTGGGCAGAGTAGGTAGGGCCGCAGGTGCGGATGCTGTCGCGTACCATGGCCAGCCAGCCACTGGGAGTACCCACCGCACCACGGGCATAAAATAGCGGGATAATCTCATACTGTAGGGTGTCGTAGAAGCTTTGGGCGTCGGCGTGATCCTGTGCCTCCTCGGTGGTGTAAGTGCGCTCATCGCCAATTGCCCAGCCATTGGTGGTGTTGAAGGCCTCGGCCCACCAACCATCCAGGATGGAGAAGTTTAGGGCTCCGTTGAGGGCCGCCTTCATGCCTGAAGTGCCCGAGGCTTCCATGGGACGGCGGGGGGTGTTGAGCCAGACATCTACCCCCTGCACCAGGGTGCGGGCCAGGCCCATATCGTAGTTCTCGAGCAAAATCATCTTGTCTTCCAGGCCAAGGGCCTTGATTTTCTCGGCCAGCTTCTTGATGAACTCCTTGCCGGGCTCGTCCTTGGGGTGGGCTTTCCCGGCAAACACAAACTGCACCGGTAGCGGTCCGTTCAGAATAGAGGCCAGCCGTTCGGGGTCGGTAAACATCAGGATGGCCCGTTTATACGTAGCAAAGCGGCGAGCAAAACCGATGGTCAGCACGGTGGGGTCGAGCACCTTCTCAGCAGCCCGCAGGCTGGCTGGTAGGTCACCGTTGCGGCGGCGCTGTTCAAACAAGCGTACCCGCACTTCTTCAATCAGGTGGGTACGCAGTTTGTTGCGTATACGCCAGAGTTCATCCTCCTCGAGCTTGTCCACGGTCCACTGGCTCGGGTCGTGCAGCTGCTCGGCCCAGGTTTTTGGGAAAGCCCGCTCGTAGAGGCTGTGCATCTCCGGGTGCAGGAAGGTGAAAGTGTGGATGCCGTTGGTGATGTGGCCAATCGGTATCTCTTCGGCCTCGAGGCCCTTCCAGCGGTGCTGGAACATCTCCCTCGAGACCATGCCATGCAGGGCCGAAACGCCACCGGCAGCACGGGAGGTAGCGAGGGCTAGGTTGGACATGCTGAAGACCGGGCCATAGCTTTTTTCCTCCCGCCCCAGCGCGATGAACTCTTCTTTACTGATGCCCAGTTTGCTCCACCAGCCGTCCAGATACCGCTCGACCAGATCCAGAGGAAATGTATCGTGGCCAGCCGGAACGGGGGTGTGGGTGGTGAAAAGGGCACCCGCCGCAGTGGCTTCAAGGGCTTCGGAAAAGGAATAGCCGGCTGCAATCATCTCGCGCATCCGCTCGAGCCCCAAAAAAGCCGCGTGGCCCTCGTTCATGTGCCAGACTTCGGGCTCTAAGCCCAAGGCCCGCACCAGCCGAACCCCACCCACTCCCAGAATCAGTTCCTGCTCAATGCGTATCTCCTGTCCCGGAGCATAGAGCCGGGCCGTGAGGGCGCGGTCCTCGGGGCGGTTCTCGGGCAGGTTGGTGCTCATCAGGTAAACCGGAACCGTGCCGACTTGGGCCCTGTAGGCCATGATGTGTACGGTGCGGCCTGGAAACTCCACCCCTACCTTGAGGGGTTTGCCGTCCTTGGTGACCGTGACCAGCGGCAGTTCCTCGGCCAGCAGATCCTCGTAGACCTCGCGTTGCTGACCCTCAGGGGTCAGTTGCTGACGGAAATAGCCTTCGTGATAGAACATCCCGATTCCAGTCAGACGGAGTCCCAAGTCCGATGCCGACTTGATGTGATCGCCTGCCAGGATACCCAGACCGCCCGAGTAAATGGGCAGGGACTCGTGGAAACC
This sequence comes from Meiothermus sp., assembly GCA_036845585.1. Taxonomy (GTDB): domain Bacteria; phylum Deinococcota; class Deinococci; order Deinococcales; family Thermaceae; genus Meiothermus. The sequence continues at coordinate 3,443 of DAIUDO010000186.1, forward strand.
GTACTCCATCGAAAAATAGGCAATAAGCGGGGTTTTCTGGGGTCGGGTTTGCAGGTAGTGCCGGAAGTTGGCTACCGTGGCTTCCACCGCGCCCACGTAGCCGGCGTTTTCGGCCAGGGCTTGGAGGCGTTCGGGGTCGGCTTCCAGCAGAGCCCGCACGGGATTATGCCGGAAGCGCTTCCACTGTGAGGGGTTGATCTGCTCATACAAATGTTGGGCTTCGGGATTCCAGCTCCACCAGAGGTTGTAGGCTACCTCGCGCAAGCCCTTGAGAGGCTCGGGCAGGGTAGGCATGGCGGTGATGCGTCCGATGACGTTCATAACTAGTCAGTGATTGTACCATTAGTGTACTGGTGAACTATCATGCTTTATTAAGCAGCGTTCAGGACTGCTTTTCTTGCAAATCAGGGTCTGAGGTTGAACCGGTATGATGGGTGCGATGAACCCAGCTCTGCAACAGCAGGTGGCCCGAGCCCACCGCAGGTTCGATACCCACTGTGAAAACTACCTGGCCAAGCAGAACCTGACTCTGAGCTGCCGCAGAGGATGCTTTGCTTGTTGCATGGCCTGGGTGGTGGTGGGACTGGCCGAGGCCGAGTACTTGCGTGAACAGCTCGAGGTCCACCAACCCGAGGTGCTAACCCGTACTGAAGCAGAAGGCCAAAAAAGACTCAGACGCATCGCACGCGAAAAACACCAACCCGGTTTCCCTACCGCCTATTTTCTGGAGGCTAAGCCTTGTCCTTTGCTTACGCCGGAGGGAGCCTGCTCGGTGCACCCCCAGCGCCCTCTGGCCTGCCGGGGGGT
>DAIUDO010000187.1:0-4227 GCA_036845585.1 Meiothermus sp.
CCGAGCACGGTAACCGGGCACAAAGCCAGACGGCTATCAAGAGGACCAGGGGGCCAACGATCACTGGGCAATCGCCGCCAGCGTCAGCGTCGTTTGGCACCTCTTGCCTGGGCGCAGCTTAGCTTCCTGGCCGCTTGTAGGCGTTATCTACGTCCAGAACCTTGGTCACTCCAATCTCGCGGCAGTTGTCGTAGAAAGGGCAGGCGCTGCATTCGGCAAAAACCTTGGGCGGCAGGGCCTCGCGGGTGGTCACCTGGTAGCCCAGGTTGGTGAAGAACCTAACCTGCAGGGTCCAGGCAAATATCTGCGGAAGACCCAGGTCTTTAGCCTCACGCTCGGCAGCCAGGGCCAGCCAGCGGCCCAGCCCCTGCCCCTGCCGCTCGGGGTGGATAGCCAGCCCACGCACCTCGGCAATGTCGTGCCAGAGGATGTGCAAGGCCCCACTGCCCACAACGTGTCCATCCTCATCCTCCAAAACAAAGAAGTCGCGCAGGTTTTCGTAGAGGTGGTTGTGGCTGCGCACCAGCATCAGACCGCGCTCGGCCCAGTACTTGATGAGGGTGTAAATCTGCTCCACATCCTTCATCTTCGCTTTGCGAAGCTCCACATTGGCATCCCACCGCACCTGCGGCAAGGTGGTGGTTCCCAGTTCGATCGTGCTGCTCATCAGACACCTCTATTTTTACAGCCGACTGCGGTTCTGCCCATAAAGGGGTTGTACGCAGCGCCAGACCCCTTGGGTTGGATGATGGGCCACAAACGGTTGACCTCGGAACCACCCCGGTTTTGTGTCTTGAACTTCAAGATCAGACCTCAATCGACTTCCGATTTGGCTACTCGAATGGCTTCGCTAACGGCTTCCGGTGCGGTTCCGCCGTAGCTTCGTCGTCGGTGAATGGCGGTCTCGAGGCGCGTTAGTCGCAGAGCATCCTCAGCAAACAACGGGTGGAAACCCTGAAGCTCGTCCAGGCTCAGGTCGCGCAGTTCTATATGGCGCTCTGCGCAGGTTCGAACGATGCGCCCTACCACGTGATGGGCCTCGCGGAACGGTAGGCCGCGTTCGGCCAGGTAGTCGGCCAGCTCGGTTGCCAGCGAGAAGCCCGACTCGGCCGCCTTGGACATGGCCTCGGGATTCCAGGTCAGGCCTGGCAGCATCGCAGCCAGCAGCCTGACCGAGGCACGGTAGGTGTCCACCGCGTCGAAGAGGGGCTCTTTGTCTTCTTGCAGGTCCTTGTTGTAGGTCAGGGGAAGGCCCTTGGTCAGGGTGGCCAACGTGACGAAACTGCCCAGCACACGGCCCGCCTTGCCGCGGATGAGCTCGGCGTGGTCGGCATTTTTCTTCTGCGGCATAATCGAGCTGCCGGTGCTGAAAGCGTCGGGCAGGGTGGCGAAGCCGAACTCGAAGGTGGTATAGAGGATGATCTCTTCGGCAAGCCGCGAGAGGGTAATCTGCCCAATGGCCAAGGCCGCCAACACCTCGAGCACGAAATCGCGCGAGCCCACCGCATCCATCGAGTTGCGCATGGGGCGGGCGAATCCGAGGGCCTGGGCGGTGGCGTGGCGGTCGATGGGGAAACCCGTTCCGGCCAGGGCCGCCGCACCCAACGGCGACTCATTCAGACGCTTGAGCGCGTCCTCGATCCGCCCGGCATCGCGGGAAACCATCTCGTAGTAAGCCAGGAACCAGTGCGACAGCAGTACCGGCATGGCCCGCTGCAGGTGGGTGTAACCGGGGAGGATCAGCGGTGGGCTCAGGTACTTCTCGGCCTCACCTACCAGCACCCTTCGCAAAACCTTCAGCTCGGCCAGAAGCGCGGTCAGTTCTTCTCGAGTCCACAGACGCAAGTCGGTACACACCTGGTCGTTGCGACTGCGGGCGGTGTGCAGCTTGCCCCCTACCGGGCCAACCAGCTCGGTCATGCGGGCCTCGATATTCATGTGCACGTCTTCCAGCTCTTCGCGCCATGGGAAACGGCCCTGCAGGATTTCCTGGCGTACGGCCCATAACCCCTGGCGAATCTGTTCAGCTTCCTCGGGGGTGAGAATGCCCTGCCTTCCAAGCATCTCAGCGTGGGCCAGCGAACCTTCGATATCCACAAGGGCCAGTCTGCGGTCGAAGGAAAGGGAGGCGTTGAACTCCTGGGCAATTTGGCTGGGAGCCTCGCTGAAGCGACCTCCCCAGGTTTTTTGGGTCACGTCCTGGCTCAACCCACCCTCCTAGTCCTTGGGCTGGGCCTTGGCCCGTACCCGCAACCTGAGCGAGTTGAGCTTGATAAAACCATCGGCGTCGGCCTGGTTGTAGCCGCCTTTTTCGTCGAATGAAACCAGGCTCTTGTCGTACAGGGAGAGCGGCGACCGGCGGCCCACCATCAGGATGTTGCCCTTGTACAGCTTGAAGCGCACCGTGCCGGTAACGGTTCTGGCCACATGATCCATGTAGACCTGCAGGGCTTCCCGCTCCGGCGCAAACCAGAAACCGTTGTAGACCAGTTCGGCGTACTTTACCCCCAGCTGATCGCGCTGGTGCAGCACCTCCCGGTCTACCGTCAGGCTTTCCACCGCCCGCCGCGCGTGGTACATCAGGGTGCCGCCCGGGGTTTCGTAGACCCCCCGCGATTTCATGCCCACAAAGCGGTTTTCGACCAGGTCGACCCGTCCGATGCCGTGCCGCCCGCCGATCTCGTTGAGTTTGGCCAGCAGACCCGCCGGGGAAAGACGCTCGCCGTTCACCGCGACCACATCGCCGCCCTCGAGCTGAATTTCCACCACCTCGGGCTCATCCGGCGCGTCCCAGGGGTCGCGGGTCAGGCGGAACATGCCGGCCGGGGGCTCGTTCCAGGGGTCTTCCAGCACCCCGCCCTCGAAGGAGTTGTGCAGCAGGTTGGCATCCACGCTGTAGGGCTTCTCCAGCGTGGTGGGTACCGGGATGCCGTGCATGGCCGCGTACTCCATCATCTGGGGCCGGCTGACCAGGTTCCACTCGCGCCAGGGGGCAATCACCTTGATGTCCGGCTTGAGCGCGTAGGCAGTCAGCTCGAAACGCACCTGGTCGTTGCCCTTGCCCGTTGCCCCGTGGGAGATCGCCTCGGCTCCCTCCTCCTGGGCGATTCGCACCAGGTGCTTGGCGATGAGGGGGCGGGCTATGGAGGTGCCCAGCAGATAGTACCCCTCGTAAAGGGCCCCCGAGCGCATCATCGGGTAGACAAAGTCCCGCACGAACTCCTCGCGCAAGTCCACCGCAAAGGCCTTGGAGGCCCCGGTCTTGAGCGCCTTAACCCTGGCCTCCTCAACCTCTTCGCCCTGCCCGATATCGGCGGTGAAGGTGATCACTTCGGCGTTGTAGTTTTCGATCAGCCACTTCAGGATGATGCTGGTGTCCAGACCGCCGGAGTATGCGAGCACGATTTTCATTCATTCACCTCTCGTGCGGGGTCAAACCCCACACAAAGCCATACAGTACAGCCAAATCGTATCTGGCACAACCGACAGCCCTGACCAAGCACACTGTATAAGGATACAGATCACACCAAAACGGGTCAAGGTGATTTTTATTGCACTGGACTCGGTTGTTCTAGCATACTGTATACGATATTGAGATTGAGAATCGAATTATCATGCTTACAACGGGGGTTGAGGTATGCATAATTGCAGAGTGTTAGCGCATAAATGTTCATGTGTCAGGAGTTAATGGGGCAGCCGGTGATCTGGTAGCCTGAGCTCCATGGAATGGCTTTACGCGGCCTTGGCAGGCTACTTCTTTGGCTCACTCCCCTTTGCCTACTGGTTTGGGGTATTGCAAAACAAGAACCTGCTGGTCCTGGGTTCGGGCAATGTGGGCAGCCTCAATGCCTGGCGGGTCTTGGGGGCGGTGCCGGGGCTCTTGGTGCTGGTGCTGGACATCAGCAAGGGGCTGATGGCAGTGGCCCTGGGCGAGTTTCTGGTTCGCGACCCGAGAGGCGGGCTCCTGGCCGGGGTTATGGCCGTGCTGGGGCATTGTTACTCGATTTGGTTGCTGGGGCGGGGGGGTAAGGGCATCGCACCGGCCCTGGGGGTTCTGTTTGCGGTCAACCCACTGCTTCTGGCCATTGCGGGTGGGTTTTTTGGACTGGCCTTTCTGCTGACCCGCAGCCTTTACCGGGGTGTTTTGCTAGCGGCGCTGGCCTTCCCGGTTGCGGCCAGTGCGGTGGGGGGCGGCCTTGCCTTCCTGTGGTTCGGGTTTGGGGTGGG
>DAIUDO010000188.1:0-4210 GCA_036845585.1 Meiothermus sp.
AGCCCTCAGCGTCGGCGCTTGCTGGGGCGCAGTATGCCCGAGTCCGGCCAGATGCCATCGGCTATCAGGTGCAGCCACTGCGAGACATAATATCCCAGGATGAGCGCCCACAAGATTTCCTGCGACGGTACCCTAAGCTGGGCCTGCAGGTCGAGCCTGACCCCCAGATAGCCGGTAACGAGGGCAGTGATCCAGTACAAAACCACCCCAACGGCCCCCAGGTATAGAATGCGCGTTAGGGGGCCAATAATCCAGGTGTGCGAAAGGCCTCGGTGGGAAAACATCCAGCCGTAGGGAACCCAAAACAATCCCAACCAGCCCCAACGCCCCTTGGCTCGCACCTGCTGTTCGGCCAGATCCAGGTCGGGGGTGACGAGGAAGGTTCCAACCAGAAAGCTGCCGACAAAAGCTACCGCTACGGGCTCGGGAATGGCAACCTCGCTCTGGTAAACCCAGTAAGCAGCTGAGGCCAGCCCCAGCACACCCGTATTGATGGCTTCGTGAACGCGACCCGATGGCACAGACGCAGTTTACTGCCAGAGGCCAAGAAGCGAAGGTGCAGGCAAACATTCTGGTAGGTGGCTTACCCCAGAACTCACGTAAAAACTTGCTCGGTTTTGTTAGGACCAGAATTTTGAGTTCTGGCTTTCGAACAAGACACGGTAAGTTTTACCCTGACGGCCCTGATCTATCCTGAGACAACTGCGGTTTGAGAGGGCTTTCAGGTAGACCAAACCGAGAAGGTGCGTCGGTCTCATCTACACCTCTAGGGCTTCTGCTACACTTTTAAGCCGTGACCGTGGAGGCTCGGACTGCCCCCAAACGCGAAGTGATCCTCGAGGCGACCATCCGAGTTCTAAGAGACCGGGGGTTGTCGGGCCTAAAAGTCGAGGAGGTTGCTAGGGAAGCCGAGGTCGGCAAGGGCACGGTTTATCTTTATTTCCACGATAAACAAGACCTTCTAAGGGCGCTGGTAGAGCACCACACCTATTCTTACTACCATCGGGTGGAGGAGGTGGTGAAGCGCGGGGGCTCCTTCCGCGACCGGCTGGCCGAGGTGCTACGGCTTCGCATTGACTGGGTGGAGGAGTGGCGCGGTTTGTGGGCAGCGGTGGCCCGCGAAGCTCATCCTAGCGATACCACCGGATGGCTCAAGGGTATGCACGAACGCTACCAGCAACTGCTGGAAAGGCTTGTGCACGATGGCAAGGAAAAGGGTGAGATTCGTGCCGGGCTAGATACCAGCCTGACTGCTGCCAGCATTGCTGCCCTGGCCTGCAATCCGCAGCTCGAGTTTCCACGGGAAGCCTACCTCGAGCATCTGCTCGAGGTGCTACTGAAAGGAGTGGCGTTGTGAGCGAATACCGTCCAGGAGATAAGGTTGTGTTGCCGCCGTATGGCGTAGGAGTGGTGGCGGGGATCGCCCAGCGTTCGGTTGCCGGTTCGGACAAATCCTATTATCAAGTTGACTTTCCCGGAACGCGTTCTAAAGCCTATGTTCCCGTAGAAGCCCCGCAAACCACCCGTCTGCGTCGAGCCTTGTCGCCGGATCAGGTGAACGAAATTCTGGCTTTGCTGCGTGAAGGCCGTCTACCCCTGCCCCGCCAATGGGCAGCGCGCCATCGTAAGACCACCGAGATCCTGGCCGATGGTGACCCCTTCCGCATTGCTACCCTGGCTGGCCAGTTGCGGGCCTGGGAGCTCGAGAAAGGCCTCCCCGACCTAGACCGTCAAGCTCTGCGTCGGGCCTTGCATCTGCTGGCTGAGGAAATTTCCCAGGTCATGGAGATGAGTCTCGAGGAAGCCCGCAAGTTATTCGAAGAGACGGTAGGCGAAAGCCTCAACTAACCCGTAGCGAGCCAGTAAAAAAGTCCCTTCCAGGGGCTTTTTTTATTCGGTAGAAGGGCGGGTCTGCTCGCGCCAGGCTGCCAGGACACCCGTATACGGCTCGCCTGGTTGCACTACGGCGCGGCCCGCGACCGACCGAAGTTATCCGCGCAGCGGAGGGCAGTACCGATTTGTTACATCACGTGAAGGCGATACCGGCTGGTTGCACGGACGGAACGCGATGCCGATTTATTGTATGATTGATGTGCGATACCGCCCCTTGGTAAGGTGGATGTTTTCTTCGCCGACCGGAGGGAGGGGTGGGGCACACTCTGGGTTCTAGTTGTGCTGTGCGCGGCGTAACCAAGCCTCTAAAGGTTTTGATTGAGAGGGAATCTTTTGGAATCGGGCATGCGTCAACCTTGGGCGTCGAGAGCCTGTTCCAGTACATCTGCATGATTATCGAGCGACCTCCCAGGCCAGGTGCTCGAGCTCGGGTTTGATCAGCTTTTCCCAGGCCACCTGTACGGCATTGGGTGAGCCGGGGGTCGAGATGACCACCCTTTTGCGGTAGGTTCCGGCAGTGGCGCGTGAGAGCATAGCGGCGGCTCCTACTTCGTGGTAGGAGAGCATGCGAAACAGCTCGCCAAACCCCGGCATGGGCTTCTCGATTTTGCGGGCCAGCACGTCATAGGTGGTGTCGCGGGGAGCGATGCCGGTGCCACCATTAAAAAGAATAATTTGCGCGCCAGCATCCACCATGTCGTCGAGGGCCTGGGCTACCAGATCGGGTTCATCCTTGATGATGCGGTAGCCCACCACCTGATGCCCGAGTGCCTCAATTTCGGGCTTCAGGTAGTGGTAGTTGGTATCGGTCTCGGGGGTGCGGGTATCGGAGGCAGTCACGATGGCCATCTTGACCGGGCCTCGAGCCCTGGCAATGGCTTTGTGTTTATCGGTGCTCTCGGACATACCGACAATTCTAGCTCAGAAGCCGGCTGAGCCCTTTGGGTCGTCGGGCGGGTTTCAGGCCTGTGGCGCACCTGCGCGAACTTCAGTCCTGAGGCACGATCACAAAAGCCGAGGCGATCTCGTCGTTTTCTGCTAGGTCCATAATTTTGACCCCGCTGGTCGCCCGTCCATACTGGGAAATTTGGGATACCTTGGTGCGGATGGCAATGCCGCGTTTGGAAAGCACCAGCAGGTCTTCGTTGCCCTGAACCCGTATGAGCGCGGCCAGTTGCCCTACCTTGTCGTTGGTGTTGAAGGTGATGACGCCCATACCGCCACGCCCTTGCAAGGGGTACTCCGAGACCGGGGTACGCTTGCCGTAGCCATAGGTTCCTACCGCCAGGACCTCTCCTTCGTCGCCCTTGGGGAGGATGACCAGCGAGACCACCTGGTCGTTGCGACCTTCCTTGAAGCGAATGCCCGTTACGCCCTGGCTGGCCCGACCGGTGGTGCGCACGTCCGAAAGCTCGAAGCGGATGGCCTGGCCGCTCTGGGTGGCCAGCATAGCCTGGTCGCCTTTCTGGGCAATGGCCACCCCCACCAGGGCATCGTTTTCGACCAGATTAATGGCGATTAGACCGGCACTGCTAAGGTTTTGGTACTCCTTTATTTCGGTCTTTTTGATAAGGCCGTCTCGGGTGGCGAAGACAAAGTAGCCCTCCTGGGTAAGGTCGCGCACATTCAGCAGGGCGGCGACTTCCTCGCCCTCCTGCAGCGGTAGCAGGCTGACCACATGGGTTCCACGGGCTTGGCGACTGGCCTCGGGCAGCTCGTGTACCTTTTCACCGTACACCCGGCCCCGGTTGGTGAAGAGAAGCAGGGTGTCGTGCATCGAGGCCACAAACACCGAGATGGCCTCATCCTCTTCCTTGGTTTTGCCGGCCTGGCCACCCACGCCCCCGCGCCCCTGGGTGCGGTAGGCCTCGAGCGGGGTGCGCTTCATGAAGCCCTGGCTGGTTAGGGTGATGACCATCTCCTCATCTTCGATCAGGTCTTCGACGCTGAAGCCCTCTTCAAACTCGGTAATCTGGGTGCGGCGCTGGTCGCCGTACTTCTTCTTGATCTCCAGCAGTTCGTCCTTGACCACCCGCCACAGCCGCTTCTCGTCATCCAAAATGGCCTCGAGGCGGCCGATTTCTTCCATGAGTTCGCGGTACTCTTCCTGAAGTTTCTCACGCTCGAGGCCGACCAGCCGCTGTAGGCGCATGTCCAGGATGGCCTGAGCCTGGATCTCGGTCAGGGCAAAGCGCTCCATCAGCCCGGCGCGGGCCTCAGCAGCGTCCTGCGAGCCGCGAATAAGGGCAATCACTGCGTCGATATGGTCGAGGGCGATGAGCAGACCCTCCAGGATGTGGGCGCGTTCCCTGGCCTT
>DAIUDO010000189.1:0-1137 GCA_036845585.1 Meiothermus sp.
GAGGTGATGCCCTTGGCGAAGGTGGTGATGTCGGCCTGGAAGCCGTAGGTCTCCTGGGCGAACATCCGGCCGGTGCGGCCAAAGCCGGTGATCACCTCGTCGGCAATCAGCAGGATGTTGTGCTTCCTCAGGATGGGCCCGATGGCCTGCCAGTAGCCCTCGGGGGGCGGCACCACCCCACCGGCGCCCTGCACCGGCTCGCCGATGAAGGCCGCGATGGTCTCGGCCCCTTCCCGGGCGATCAGCTCCTCGAGCTCTCTGGCCAGCATGGCCACAAACTCAGGCTCGGAAAGCCCGGGGTTGTTGCGGTAGGCCAGTGGGGCGCTCAGGTACAAAAACCCCGGCGGCAGGGGGCCAAAGTCGGCGTGGTAGGCCGGGATGCCGGTAGCGGCCAGGGCCCCCATGGCGATGCCGTGGTAGGCCATGCGGCGGGAGATGATCTTGGTTTTCTCCGGCTGGCCCGACAAAGCCCAGTAGTAGCGGGCAATCTTGATGGCGGTCTCGTTGGACTCGGCCCCGCCGGAGGTGAACTGAAAATGGGAGTGATGGGGGAGTAGCTGGTGCATCTTGGCGGCCAGCTCGATGGCCGGAGGGGTGGCCAGCCCGAAGAAGGTGGGCTGGAAGGCCAGGCGCTCCATCTGCTGGCGGGCGACCTCGGCCAGCTCGCTGCGCCCGTGGCCCACGTTTACATTCCACAGCCCGGCAAAGCCATCGATGTACCAGCGGCCTTCGCTGTCGCGCACTTTAGCACCCTTGCCCTCGATCAGCACCAGCGGGCCGGCCTGCCGGTGGCGGTGCAGGTTGGTTACAGGGTGGAGGTGGTGGGCAATGTCTTGCTCGATGAGCTGCTGGGTATTCCAGTCCAGGGTCATAGATGCCTTGATTCTAACCCCTGGAGGGGAGTCTCCTCTTGCATAGTATGCTGGCCTTTGTGACCTTGGATACTCGGCGCGAAATATTCAAAATTGCCCTGCCGGTGAGCCTCGAGTCCACCGTGCAGCTGGCCTTGGGTTTCGTCAACCAGCTCATCGTGGGCCTCCTGGGCACCGCCACCATCGCGGCGGTGGGGTTGGCCCACAACGTACTGTTTATTGGGGTGTTGTGCCTGAACACCCTGGGAGCTGGCTGCGCCATCCT
>DAIUDO010000189.1:1237-4193 GCA_036845585.1 Meiothermus sp.
TCACCGAAATGGTCTTCAGCGGAGGGGTGTTTTTGTTTGCCCTGCTGTTCGAGCGTCTGGGCACCGAGGAGCTGGCGGTTTTCCAGATGGTCAGCAACCTCGAGATGGTCTTCATCACCGCCTCGGCGGGGCTGCACTACGCCGCCACAGTGCTGGTGGCCCAGGCCATTGGCCGGGCCGACCGCCCTGGGGTCTGGGGGGTCTCGAGGCTGATCTGGCGCATGGGGTTGGTCTCGGCGGGCCTGTTTGGGCTGGGTATGGCCTCGTTCGCCTTTGTGCTGCCCCTCCTTTATCCCAACACCACCCCCCAGGTGCAAGAGTGGGCTTTCTGGGCGGTGTTGCTCAATGCCCTCTTCCAGCCGGTCAAGGTCTCCAACTTCATCTTCTTTGGCATCCTGGCCAGCGGAGGCGATACCCGCTTCCTGCTTTTTTCCGACTTCGTGACGGTGTTTGTGGTAGGGCTACCCCTGGCCTGGCTGCTGGCCTTCCCGCTGGAGATGGGCCTGTGGGGCATCTTTCTGGGGCGGCTTCTGGGTGAGGAAACCATGCGGGTAGCCATGTTCTGGTTCCGGTACCGTGGGGGACGCTGGTTCCGCCTGGATTCCAGAGTTGCCCCAGCCACCGACTGAACCTGGGCCAAACGCTTTTTGGTTTATAGGAAAAAAAACGTACTATACTGAGGACCAATGCGGGCCCGCTCCTACCTGTTTACCCTTTACATGGAGTACCTTTACCCGGAAAACCGGGCCTGGGTGGGCGACCTGATCCGCTGGATGGAGCTGTTGGGCTTCAGTGAGCCGGCCGTGCGGGCCGCGGTCTCCCGCAGCGTCAAGCGGGGCTGGATCATCCCCGAGAAGGAGGGGCGCAAAGCCTACTACCGCCTCTCCCCTCGGGTGGCCTGGCAGGTGGAGCGGGTGCGGGAACGGCTGTATGGCTACGGGGCGCCCTGGGATGGTCAGTGGCGCCTACTGGTGTATGCGGTGCCCGAAACCAAACGCACTGTGCGCGACCGCTTTCGCAACGAGCTTATCCTGCTGGGCTTTGGGACTCCAGCCCCAGGGGTCTGGATCAGCCCCAACGCCTCGCTCGAGGCTGCCTGCGACTTGGTGGGCTTTTACAGTTTGCAAAACTATGTCGAGCTCTTTCAGGCCGAGCGTTTTTCCGGCACGGAGGCCCTAAAGCTCGTCGAAAAATCCTTCAACCTCAAAGCCGCTCAGTCCCGCTACAAAGCCTTTCTGGCACAAAAACCAGACCGCCCAGCCCACGCCGAGGAAGCGTTTGTACGCCTAACCCACATGATCCACCAGGCCCGCAAGAATCTTTTCCTAGACCCGGGCCTGCCTCCCGAGCTAACACCCGCGGGTTTCCTGGGCCAGCAGGCCAAGCAGCGTTTTCTGGAGTTGTATAACCAGCTTTCCAAGCAGGCCCAGCCGCTTTTCCGAAGCGGTTCTGTGGCCGCGGACTAAGTGCGCCCGCGATAGAATGGTGCGTATTTGGCTGAGCAGAATCTGCATTTGAGACTTGCAGTGGCGCATCTTATGACCCAGCTCTGGATCGCAACGTAGATTTCTGAGGTGGAGATACTCAGAGCCACTTGCTGAGCAGTGCAAGGTGCGGCCCCGAAAGATCGGTAGGGATTCGCGCCCGGCTTGCATAGACCTAACCCGATGGTTGTGACACCAGATTCGGTTGATTCGTCACCGGATGGTGATCTTGCCTGCGCCGCGCCATGGCGCGGCGCAAAGCCGACCGACCGAAGTTATCCGTAAATTGGAGGGCTATACCAACTTATTGCACTACCGAAACACGACACCGCTTTGTTGCACTATCGGTTCGCGATACCGCCCCGCCGACCGACAGGGGCGCTAGTTTCGCCGAACGCAGGGAGGGGTGGGGTATGCGGGATTCCAAATGCGCCGCAGGCGGTGCAGCCAAGCCTATGAAGTTTCTGATTTGAAAGAAAAAAGCCGGGCCAACCCGGCTTATGTGTGGCGCGGAGTTCAGCGCTGGACTGTATCTTTGACGATGTTGCCGGTGATGATCACGATCAGCTCATCGTCTTTGACCGAGGAGGTACGCTGCTTGAAGAGCTCACCCAGCAGGGGGATATCGCCCAGCAGGGGGATTTTGGTCTCGGAGGTGTCGGTCACTTTCTGGATCAGGCCGCCCAGAACCACCGTCTGGCCGTCGCGGATGCGCAGCTTGGAGAGGGTGGTTTGCTGGGGAATGCGGATACTGCCGGCGGGGCCATCGGCGGGGTCGCCGCCAGTCTGGGTGAAGACCTCGAGCAAGATGTTGCCATCGGCTGTGATCTGTGGGCGCACCCGAACCAGCAGTCCGTAGTCGAACTCGCGCACGCTGACTTCATCCCCAAGACGGATGGGGATCAGCAAGCGTCCGCCTACCTTGATTTCCGCACCCTTGGCTCCGGTAGCCCGCAGGTCTGAGGTATCGGCCCCGTAGTTGTCTTCCACCAGAACATTGGCATCGCTCAGGCGGCGGGAAAGCTGCTGCTTCTCCAGGGCATCCAGCACAGCGCGAATGTTGAGGGAGGCCAGACTGCGGGTGGCATCGAAGATCAGGTTAAGTCCGGTGGAGAGGAAGCTGGCAATCAGGTTGCCGCCCGAGACGGTCTCCCACTTGATACCCAGGTTGCGGATGACCTCGCCCTGCACGGCCTGCACCCTGATTTGCAGCTGCACTTGCTGAATCGGACGATCCAGGGTGGGAATCAGGCGCTCGGCCAGGGCGATCTGCTCAGCAGATCCGGTCACGATTACGGTGTTGGTGCGGGGCTCAGCGACCACAGTTACTTGAGGGGCTGGGGGGGCTGCCTGGGCCTGTCCCTGCGCGGGGGCAGCCGGGCTTTGGGCCTGGGCCGCAATGGCCTTGCCAAGCACATCGGCCAGTTCGTTGGCCCGGGCGTGGGAGAGGGCGAAGGATTTTTGGATGACCG
>DAIUDO010000190.1:0-4092 GCA_036845585.1 Meiothermus sp.
TCTTCGATGTTGAAGTGGGCCTCTTCGTTGTCCTTGCCGCCGATGCCCGCCCCAATGGCCGCAACCATGGCCCGCACCTCGGCGTTTTTGAGGGCTTTGTTGAGACCGGCTTTTTCCACGTTGAGGATTTTTCCGCGCAAGGGCAGAATGGCCTGGAAGCGCCGATCGCGCCCACTTTTAGCGCTGCCACCGGCACTGTCCCCCTCGACGATAAAAAGTTCGGACTCGGCGGGGTCTTCGGACTGGCAGTCGGCCAGCTTGCCGGGCAGGTCGTCGGACTCCAAAGGGTTGGCGCGGCGGATCAGGTCGCGGGCCTTGCGGGCTGCCTCGCGGGCCTGGGCGGCCCGCAGGGCTTTCTCGTAGATGAGCTTGGCAATGCGGGGGTTTTCCTCGAGGTACTCGGAAAACTTCTCGTAGACGATCTTGCTGACCGCGGTGCCTGCCTCGGGGTTCAGCAGCTTGCCCTTGGTCTGCCCCTCGAACTGGGGCTGGGGAATCTTGATAGAGATAACCGCCGAAAGGCCCTCGAGCAGGTCGTCGCCGGTGGGCTCGAGGTCCTTGACCAGCCCGGCCTTTTTGGCGTAGGTGTTGATGGCGCGGGTATAGGCGGTCTTGAAGCCAGAGATGTGGGTGCCGCCGTCCACGGTGGGGATCATGTTGGCAAAGCTGACCAGGTTGGCGCTGTAGCCCTTGGTGTGCACCAGGCCCACATCCACACTCACCGTCTCGACCTGGCCTTGCAACAGTACCGGCTTATCGTAGAGCAACTCCTCGCCGTCGGCGCGGTACTTGGCAAAAGAGCCCACCCCGCCTTTGTCGTAGAAGACCTCCTCCTTCTGGTGGATTTCGTCCTTGAAAACCAGCTTGAGACCCGCCACCAGGAAGGAGACCTCACGCAAGCGCACCCGCAGACGGCTGGCCTCGAACCTCTGTTCATTACCGAAAATTTGGGGGTCGGGCATGAAGGTCACGCGGGTTCCTCGCTTGCCCCTGGGGGCTGGGCCCAGCTCCTGTAGAGGCTGGGTGACCTCGCCCCGGCTGAACTCGATGCGGTAGTGCCTGCCCTCACGAAAAACTTCCACCCGGGTGTACTCGGCCAAAGCGTTAACCACGCTAGCTCCTACCCCGTGAAGGCCGCCGGAAACCTTGTAGGCGCCTTCCTCAAACTTACCGCCCGCATGCAATACGGTGTAAATGACCTCCACCGCGGGCTTCTGCTCCTCTGGCATGATGTCCACGGGAATGCCGCGCCCGTTGTCCTCGACGGTGATGGAGCCATCGCGGTTGAGGGTAGTAACAATTTCGGTAGCAAAGCCAGCCAGGGCTTCATCTACCGAGTTGTCGAGTATCTCCTTGAAGAGGTGGTGGTAGCCGTCGGCCTGGGTGCCGCCAATGTACATGGCGGGGCGGTGGCGAACCCCCTCCAAACCTTTTAGAACCTTGATTGCAGACGCGTCGTAGTTGGCAGTGACTTCAGTGCTCACCTGAACAGTATAGCATATTATGTTTCACACAAAATATACTGTAGCCGGGCGATTATTAGCGAAAATATCCATTGGGACAGAATAATCCTGAATGAATATCGGCGCCTTTGGATGATGTAAAAGGCCCAATTGGTCCACGAGAGGGTGTTTTATCCGGTCAAAACAGTACATACACGATCCTGCTACCTATGGTGAAATCGACCCCCATTCCGTTATAGACAAAATCCAAGCCCGCATTCCATGGAGCATCCGGCGATAAAGCGCCTTCGCTGCGCGTTGGTCATCTGGGGGTTTGTAGGGGATGCCGATACCGACAAGCTGAGCCTGGTCCCAAAACTTCGCAGGAGACGGAAGCTGGAGCCGGGTAGTGGCCCGGCGACCCAGCTCGTTGCAACCAGAGCGCGAACCGCTGCATTCCTTTCAACGCCGGTCGGCCTGCCTTGGCTGCGAGGTGGAAGGTATGCCATACCTGCGTTGTTTTGGAATTGTGTGGGTAGCCCTGGTAATCCTGAGGCTGATTCCAACCCCGCGTCTTTCAGCCATGCTCTTCCAACAAACCCCGGGCCACCCCCGCCACGGTGGGTTCGGGGTCTTGGGCCAGCAGGTGCAGCGCGTCGAAGTCGCCCAGCCGGGCCAAGGCCTGGGCTGCGGTGGCCCGCACAATGGGGTTGACATCGCGGGCTCCCTGGCGCACCAGGGATAGGTGGTCGGGGTTCTTCAGGTTGGCCAGCACCACCAGGGCGTTGCGGGCCATGCGGGTGCGGCCCGGACGCAGAAAAGCCGTCCCAGCGTATTTGCGTTCAAAAGACCTCGAGGAGAGGTACAAGAAGTCCTCGAGGTTGGGGTAGGCCAGCTCCGGCTCAGGGACAAACCCCCGCCAGAAGGTGTGGGCCTTGCGGTTCCAGGGACAGACCTCCTGGCAGGCGTCACAACCAAAGAGCCACTCGCCAATGCCCTCCCACAGCGAAGGGGGAATCAGGCCCCGGTGCTCGATGGTCCAGTAGCTGATGCACAGCCTCGAGTCCAGGGTACCGTCGCCGAGCAGCGCCCCCGTGGGACAGCCGGTCACACAGCGCTGGCAGCGACCGCAGCGAGCCGGATAGGCCTCAGCGGAGGGGGGCGTCGCGCTGGTGAGCAGCACCGCCAGGGTGAGGTAGGTGCCCTCCCCCATCCGCATCAGCATAGCGTTGCGCCCAATCCAGCCCAGGCCGCTCAGGGCCGCGTAGGAGCGCTCGGAAAGGGGGCCGGTGTCCACGTAACCTTTGGCTTGCAGACCCAGACGCCGGGCCAGGCGCTCGAGTTCACGCACCTGGGGCTCTAGGAGCCGATGGTAATCGCGCACCCAGGCGTAGCGGGCCACCCGGCCCAGGCGAATCCCGCCCAGAGGCCGCTCGGGTGGAGGGTAGGCATGAGGGGCGGCCAACACCAGCACGCTTTGGGCCCACTCGAAGCGACGGGAGGGGTTTAGTCTGGTATCCAGATTTTTGGCCAGATAGGCCATTTCGGCCTGCTTACCCTGGGCAATCCAGTCCCGGTAGCGTTGCTGGGTGTCTTGGAGCAAATCCACACCCGCCCAGGCAGTCAGAAAGCCCTGCTCCTGCGCAGTCTGGCTGAGAGCTTCGGCTTCTCTCACACCACCGATTGTGCCGGGGCAGCTGGGCAAACACAAGCACGGGCCTTCCCAATGCCAGTGCGGCATCGTCTTAGAAATTTTGGGCTGTGCACCCGAGCCGGGCCCTGCCGCACCACAAATCCCACGAGGAATTGCACTGCCTGGCAGAGCCGTCTGAAAGATACCAGGCTGCGGTCAGATCTTGTATAGCATTCCAAATTTGCGATTCAAATAGTCTATCAGATACTGCGGATTTAGGTCTTCACCGGTCACATGCCTGAGCAGGTCGCGGGGCCAGTATCGGCTGCCCTGACGATGGATTTTTTCCTGCATCCAGTTCAGCAATGGGGCAAACGCCCCCTGTTCGAACTGCCTCTCCAGCGGTCCCAGGTCCTTCTCGGCCTGTGCAAAAAACTGGGCTCCGTACAGATTACCCAGCGAATAGGTAGGAAAGTAACCGATCAGACCCGCCGACCAGTGCACATCCTGCATTAGCCCATTGCGAATTTCGGGTGGCTCGAGTCCTAGGTATTCCCGGTATTTGGCATTCCAGGCTTCGGGGGCCTCGTCTATGGCCAGCTCACCGCGCAGCAGGGCCCGTTCGACCTCAAAACGGATCAGGATGTGCAGGTTGTAGGTCACCTCGTCGGCCTCGACCCGGATCAGGCTGGGCTTGACTTCGTTGATGGCAAAATGGAAGTCTTCCAGCCGCACATCGCGAAGGGATTCGAAGCACTGCTGGGCTCTGGGCCAAAAATAGCGCCAGAAGCCCAGGCTGCGCCCGACAAGGTTCTCCCAGGTGCGGCTTTGCGACTCGTGGATACCCAGGGAAATTTCACTGCCCATAGGCGTCCCAAAGTGTTCTGGTAGCAGCCCCTGGCCGTACAACCCGTGCCCCATCTCGTGTACGATGCCAAAAAACCCCGTATTGAAGAAGTCCTCGAGGTAGCGGGTGGTCAGGCGCACATCGCCGGGGCCGATGCCCTGCATGAAGGG
>DAIUDO010000191.1:0-4060 GCA_036845585.1 Meiothermus sp.
CGCCCCGGCTTTGGGGGCCTCGAGGTCATCCACATCCCCGGCCACCTGAGCCTCTTTGTCGAGGCCAAAGACCCCGTCGTCCCAGGTCAGACCGTGGAATTGGGTCGAACCGTCTACATCTCCGACATCAGCAGCGGTGCCGCCGTGGGTATCTTGAGCTCGCAGAGAGTGTAAAAAAGACCAGGCGAGCAGTTTCGCCTGGTCAGGACAACAGGTTGGGTTGGTTCAGGAAACCGGGGTGACGGCTGCGGTATCCTCCTCACCGGTACGAATACGGTAAACTTTCTCCACCGGTAGCACGAAGATTTTGCCGTCCCCCACCTCGCCGGTGCGCGCACTGGCCAGAATGGCTCGCACGGTAGGCTCCACAAAGTGGTCCGATACCCCAATCTCGAGGCGCACCTTCTCGGAAAGCTCCATCTTGACGGTGGTGCCCCGGTAGGTCTCGACCCGCTCGGTCTCGCCGCCATGGCCTTGCACACGGCTAATCGAAAGACCGCGCACCTCAGCTTTGAAGAGGGCCTCGAGTACATCGTTGAGCTTTTCGCTACGAACGATCGCCACAATCAATTTCATCACAGCCCTCCTTAGTCGGTGCCGCCCACAGGCTTGGGTTTGGCTACCGGCATGGCCGCTTCGGTGTTGACCAGAATGGCCCCCTCGCCGCTGGTGTAGGCTTCCTCACCGTGCTGGGTGATGTCCATACCCATGCCCTCTTCCTTGCTGGGGGCCTTGAGCGGCGTGATGGCCCCGACCAGCTTGAGCAGCACAAAGGTCATAACCCCGCTATACACCACGGCAATCAGCACCGCAAAGGCCTGAATTAGAACCTGAGCTGGGTTGCCTCCAATCAGGCCGTTGAAAAGCCCGTTCACCGACTCCTGTGCAAAAACCCCGGTCAGGATGGCGCCGGTGATGCCGCCCACACCGTGGGCCGCAAACACATCCAGCGAGTCGTCCATGCCGCTCTTGGCCCGCCACAACAGCACATAGTAGCTTGGGAAGGCCCCCAGCGCCCCCATCACCAAAGCAAACAAAGGCGAGACAAAAGCCGCTGCTGGAGTGATCACCACCAGGCCCACCACGATGGCAGTGGCCATGCCCACCGCCGTGACCTTACCGGTGCGGAAGAGGTCGATCAGCGACCAGACCA
Organism: Meiothermus sp.; assembly: GCA_036845585.1. GTDB lineage: Bacteria > Deinococcota > Deinococci > Deinococcales > Thermaceae > Meiothermus. The sequence continues at coordinate 1,154 of DAIUDO010000191.1, forward strand.
CAATGGTAGCTGCCGGCGCCAGGATGGTGTTGACCAGGGCCAGGCCCGCCGTCGAGCTGGCCGCCCAGGCGCTTCCGGCATTAAAACCAAACCAACCAAACCAGAGAAAAGCAGCCCCCAGCAGCACAAACGGCACGTTGTGGGGCAGGATGGCCTGGCGGCCAAAGTCTTTGCGGGCCCCCAGCACCAGCGCGGCCACCGCGGCGGCAATACCAGAGTTGATGTGTACCACGGTACCGCCTGCGAAGTCCCAGGCTCCCAGATCGGCCAGAAAACCACCCCCCCAGACCCATTTGGCAATGGGGGCGTACACGAAGAGGCTCCACAGGGTGATGAACAGCAAGAAGGCCGGGAAACGCATCCGCTCCACCACCGCACCCGAGACCAACGCCGCCGTGATGATGGCAAAAGTACCCTGGAAGATCATCCAGAGCATGTGGGGAATGGTGATCTCGGCAATGGCCCCCTTGTTCTCCAGACCCACGTTGTTGAGGAAGAGATAGCGCAGGTCACCGATGAAGTTCCCATCACCCGAGAGTGCCAGAGTATAGCCCAGCAAGGCCCACGCCACCGCCACAAAGCCCAACGCCGAGAAGCTCATCATCATGGTGTTGAGGGCGTTTTTGGAGCGCACCAGGCCCCCGTAGAAAAAGGCCAGCGCCGGGGTCATCAAGAGCACCAGGCCGGTAGCGACCAGCATCCAGGCCGTATCGGCCGCGCTGAACTCGGGGTTTTCGGCGAAGGCCAGACCCGCCAGCATCGCCACCAGGAAGAACGGTATTCGAAGGTTTTTCATCAACCCTTCACCTCCTGGGCAAGAGACTACCGCAATGTTTTGTATATTGTCAATAATAATAGTGTCATATGTGCATAAAATGAGACACATTTTGCCAAAAAAATCTCTATTCACACGGATTTATCGGCAATAAATAACAAAATGTTGTTTTTACAAAGTACAATCTTTGCACCAACCTGTGTCCAGACCACAATGCAACCCGCAATACCACACACAAGCGGTTTGGTTCTAAACTGAGATTCAGGCCATGACCGAGCGCCAACGACGTATACTGCACTTGCTGGTGGATAGCTATATCCAGACCCAGACCCCGGTACCATCGGGGGCGCTCGCCGAGCGGCTTTCCCTTTCTCCAGCCACAGTGCGCTACGAACTGATTGAGCTCGAGCAGCAGGGTCTGATTGGCAAACCTCACGCCTCGGCGGGCCGCATCCCCACCCGCAGTGGGTTCCGGCATTATGCCCTCTCCAAGCTGCCACCCAGCCCACTGCCTCGAGCCACCCTGGACAAGCTGACGCAGGTGCTGGAGGGCGCTGGCGCACGGCGCGAAGTGTTGCTGGTGCAGGTGGCTTCTAAGCTCTCGGGCTATCCCGCCATACTGCGGCTCAAACCCCAGCGTGCGCCCCAACTGTTGCAGGTGCACCTATCCAACCTGACACAAGGCAAAATTTTGGCCGTGGCCGTTCTGGAAGGTGGCCGGGTGCGCGAGGCCCGCATAGACCTATCCTTCACCCCTACTGAAGCTCAACTGGCCGAGGCCGAGCAGCGCATGTTTAGGGCCACCGGGCCGGTGAAAGCCAGTACCCCAGCCATGATGGAGCTATACGAATCCATCGGAAGGGTTTTTGCCCAGGGCAGCCTGGAGGAATACCGTGAGGGCGTTGGACTGTTGCTCAGTGAGCCCGAGGCACAGAATCCAGAGTTTTTACGCCAGGCTATAGCGGTTTTCGAGTCCCCCAACGACCTCACCCTCACCCCTCCAGGGGGTGTAAACGTCCGGGTTGGAGAGGATGAAGGGCTATCGCTGGTCCAGGCCGGCATAGAGGTTCGTGACCAGGTGGGCGAGCTTTCGTTGCTGGGCCCGGTGCGCATGCGCTACGAGAAGGCCCTGTCTGTGGCCTATGCCATGGGGCAGGTTTACATGGGAAAGTAGCCATCCCGAACCCCTTGCATCCAATGGTCTGCTTTGCTGCGGCTAGCAAACCCATGCCCGTCCTCAAACCCCCGGGGCCACACAGAGGGCGTGTGCCCCTGCACTAAAACTCTTACACGTCCCCGTTTGTATCACACTGGAACCCGGGCCCTAGACACTGGGGCCACAACCCGAGACAATCTATTGTATGCGTGTTCAGGTCCTGCTGTTTGCTCTTTTCCGCGAGCAAGTCGGGCAGCCCCGGCTGGTGCTAGACCTCCCGGAGGGCTCCACCGTGGCAGATGCCAAAGCCCTGCTGGAAAAGCAGTATCCCTTGCAGCTCTCGGGCGGGCTTGCAGCCATCAACGAGCAACTGGCTCAGGCCAGCGATCCACTTAAGGAAGGGGATGAACTGGCTTTTTTGCCTCCGGTCTCGGGCGGCACCTCGAGGCCATTTCCTGTTGCGGGCGATCCTTCAAGCGAGGAGGACTGCTGCGACCGCTTTGGCCTAACCGTAGAGGCCCTCTCGGTACAGCCCTGGGTGGACTGGGCTTCCGCCCCCCCCTACGGTGCGGTAATCAGTTTCTTGGGCACGACCCGCACTCCCAATAAGGGGCTGGCCGTGACCCACCTGGAGTACGAAGCCTATCCCTCGATGGCCGAAAAGGTCATGCGGCAGATTATCGCCGAGATGCGCGAGCGCTGGGTACTGGGCCGGATTGCCCTGTGGCACCGCCTGGGCCGGGTCATGCCCGGCGAGGGTTCCATTCTGATTGTGGTTTCCTCACCCCATCGGCCCGAGGCTTTCGAGGCCTGCCGTTACTGCATCGAGCGTGTGAAGCAAATTCTGCCAGTCTGGAAGAAAGAATTTCTTCCAGACGGCTCTCACTGGGTCGAAGGCCATGCACCCCAAGGCCACCGGATCTAGGACGGCCTCCGGCTACCCGGTCCAGTAAATGCGGTGCAATACCCCGCTCGC
>DAIUDO010000192.1:0-4038 GCA_036845585.1 Meiothermus sp.
GAGCGTAACTGGAAGGCGATCGGATGAGCCGTTTCCCTCTTGGGCGCCCTGCCCGCATCGCGGTCATGGCCTCGGGCCGGGGCAGCAACTTGGAAGCCTTGCTGAAGGCCTTTCCTCCCGACAACCCCTTGGGGCGCATCGTGCTGGTAATCTCGGACAGGCGCGAGGCACCGGCCTTGCAAAAAGCCGTAGAGGCTATGGTTCAGGCCGAGTACGTGCCCTGGCCTAAGAGCCGTAACCCAGGGATTGCTTACCGGACTGGACGCGAGCAGTTCGAGCAGGTTGCGGGCCAGCTTCTGCACGACCACCGCATCGACCTGGTTTTGTTGGCCGGCTTTATGCGGCTCTTGTCGCCGGGCTTCGTACAGGCCTGGCAAGGGCGCATCCTCAACATCCACCCCTCGTTGCTGCCCCAGTTCCCCGGCCTCCACGCCCAGCGCCAGGCCCTCGAGGCCGGGGTGAGCGAGACCGGCTGCACGGTGCACTTTGTGGATGCCGGCATGGACACCGGCCCCATCATCCTGCAGCGCCGGGTGCCGGTGCTGCCGGGCGACACCGAGGAGCGCCTGGCAGCCCGCATCCTGGAGCAAGAACACCTAGCCTACCCCGAGGCGGTGAGCAGGCTGCTTCGCGGCGAGGTCTAGGGCAGCTTCGCGGCGGCTCTGTTATTCTGTTCGGCGTGAAAGTACTGGTGGTGGGATCGGGTGGGCGGGAGCATGCCCTTTGTTGGAAGGCGGCCCAGTCGCCGTTGGTCACGCAGCTTTTCGCCGCGCCGGGCAACCCTGGCATGGCCGAACTGGCCGAGTGCATACCCTGGGACGGCGATGTCCACCGGCTGGCCGAGTGGGCCGACCGGGAGGGCATCGATCTTACCCTGGTGGGGCCGGAAGCTCCTCTGGTGGAGGGAATCGCCGATGCCTTCATGGCCCGGGGGCTACGCATCTTCGGACCAACCCAGAAAGCCGCCATGATCGAGGGCTCCAAGGCCTTTGCCAAAGGGCTGATGGAGCGCTTCGGTATCCCGACTGCCAGACACAAAAGCTTCAGCGATGTGCTGGATGCGCTCTCCTACCTCGAGGCGGTGGGTGCGCCCATCGTGGTGAAGGACTCCGGCCTGGCCGCTGGCAAGGGCGTCACGGTGGCTGCCAGCCTGCAACAGGCCAGGCAGGCCGCCATCAACATCCTCTCGGGTGCCGAGCGGGGTGAGATTGTGGTCGAGGAGTTCCTGCAAGGTCCCGAGGTGACCGTGCTGGCTGTTACCGACGGGGTAACCATCCGGCCCCTGCTGCCCTCGCAGGACCACAAGCGGCTGCTGGATGGCGATACCGGACCTATGACCGGGGGTATGGGGGCCATCTGCCCCTACCCGATGCCCCCTGGGGTGCTGACCGAGATCGAGGCCCGGGTGCTGCGGCCTTTGGTGGACGGGCTGCGGGCCGAGGGGATTGTGTACAAGGGGGTCATCTACGCCGGTCTGATGCTCACCGACGAGGGGCCCAAGGTGCTCGAGTTCAACGCCCGCTTCGGCGACCCGGAGTGCCAGGCTATCCTGCCCCTCCTGAAGACCGATCTGGTGGATCTGGCCCTGGCGGTGGTGGAGGGCCGCCTGCACGAGCTAAACCTGGAATGGCATCCACAGGCCGCAGCCTGCGTGGTGATGGCTGCGCCCGGCTACCCCGACGACCCCCACAAGGGCCTGCCCCTACGGCTGCCCCCCCAGCCGCTGCAGGCGGTGCTCTACTTCCAGGCAGGTACCCGCCGCACCCCCCAGGGCCTTCTGACCAATGGCGGTCGGGTGCTGAATGTGGTGGGCCTGGGCCCCGACCTGCGCGAGGCCCTCGAGCGGGCCTACGCCGGGGTGGCGGCGGTAGCGTTCGAGCACGCCCTGTACCGGCGGGATATCGGGCGAAAGGTGCTGTAGGCTACCGGCCGTGCAGGGTGTCCAACAGTTGCTGGTGGATGTGGCCGTTGGAGGCTACCAGGTAGCGGTTGCCTAAGCGGTAGGCCTCGCCCTGCAAGCCGGTGACCTGGCCCCCAGCCTCGGTGATGAGCAGCCAGCCTGCGGCCACATCCCAGGGGCTGAGCTTGACCTCCCAGAAGCCGTCCAGCCGGCCTGCGGCCACATTGGCCAGATCCAGGGCGGCGGCCCCAGGGCGGCGCACGGTGAGCCCTTTGGCCAGGGCCCGCTGAAAGTAGGTGATGTTCTCGGGGTCGCGGCCTACATCGTAGGGGAAGCCGGTGGCCAGCAGGCTCCCCACCAGGGCCCGGCGCTGTGAGACCTGAATGGGCCGCCCGTTGAGATAGGCCCCCCCGCCCCGGATGGCAGTAAAGAGGTCCCCCCGCGCGGTATCCAGCACCACCCCCAGCACCACCTCATCGCGGACCTCGAGCCCAATGCTTACCGCGTAAAAAGGAAACCCGTGGGCGTAGTTCACGGTGCCGTCCAGGGGATCCACAATCCAGCGGAACTCGCCCTCCTTGTCCTGGCCCTGCTCCTCACCCAGCACCACATGGTCCGGGAAGCGCTCGGCGATGAGCTCTCGGATGGCCGCTTCGGACTCGTGATCAGCCTGGGTGACCACGTCGGTAGGGGTGGACTTGGTGCTGTGGGTGAAGCCTTTTTCCTGGTAGTACTGGTGAATGCCCTTGGCTAAATAGGCGGCGTCGAGGGCGGTCTGTAGGTAGGTGCGCAGATCCATGTTTCAGATTCTATCGCTGTGGGCCGTGCATTTTTCGTGGTCAGTAAGCCCCTACTCTACTTCCTGGACCAGCAGCACGGCCTCGTCTTCGTCGGGATCGGGAGCGCTGGCACCCGGTTTTCGGCAGGATAGGTAGCGGGGCTGTTGGGCCAGGTCGCGGAAAATCCTGGCCTCCTGCCAGCCCTGGGTGCTGGCCTCGGTCAACAGGGTGTAGATGTTCTCCGGGGCCAGCTCCAACACCAGCCATCCACCGGGACGCAGGGCCTGCCAGGCTCTGGGAAGCAGCTCACGGGCCACATCCAACCCCTCCGGACCGGCGTAGAGGGCCTGGGGGTCTTCGTAGGCCAGCTCAGGGGGGGCTTCGGCGCGGTAGCTGTCGGGTAGGTAGGGTGGGTTGGAGACAATCAGGTCGAGGTCGCTCAGGTCACCAGTGAAAGTGGCCTGGAGGAAGGTGACCTCGAGTTCAAGCTGCGCGGCATTCTTGCGGGCCAGTTCGATGGCCTTGGGGCTGACTTCGGTGGCCCAGATCTGGGCCTGAGGGCGCAGGGCCTTAAGGGCCAGGGCGATGGCCCCGCTGCCGGTGCCCACATCCAGCACGCGAGACGGGCCTTCTGGGGGCACGTAAGCCAAGGCTCGCTCCACCAGACCCTCGGTTTCGGGACGGGGGATCAGCACCCCCCGCTCAACCCACAGCGTCAGACCGTAGAACTCGGTCTTACCCAGCAGCAGTTGCAGGGGGTAGCCTCCCACACGCAGCCGGAGCATGGCCCAGGCCGCCTCCTCCACGTCTTTAGATACGCTCTTCATCAGCCGTGTGGCCAGTTGTTTATCGTTGAGGCCGCCAGCATGGCAGAGAATCCAGCGCGATTCGGCTGCCGGCTTGCCCGCAGAAGAAAGCTGCTGCTGCAACTCGCGCAGGAGCTCGAGGTGGGTTTTACTCGCCGGGTTCATCCTCGTTGGGGCCGACCGGGCTGGTGGCATCCCGCGGCATCACGATCACATGTCGTTCTTCCCCCTCGCCTACCGAGGTGGTGGTCACTTTGGGATGCTGCTTGAGCATGACGTGAATCATGCGCCGTTCGCTGGGGCGCATGGGCGGCAGCTCGATGGGCTGGCCGCTCACCTCCACCTGCAGTACCGCATCGGAGGCCATTCGCCGAATTCGATCCTCATTACGCCGACGGTACCCGGCGGCATCCAGGACCACCCGGTAAGCCGAACCAAACTGTTTGGCCATGGCCACATTGGCAATGAACTCGAGGCTCTGCAAGGTTTTGCCCTCACGCCCAATCACCCGCCCGGAGTCGCCCCCCAGAATCTCGGTGCGAAAAAGGTCACC
>DAIUDO010000193.1:0-4013 GCA_036845585.1 Meiothermus sp.
TGTAGGGGTAAGCCCGAATGAGCCGATCGCAGTACCGCTGCCGGGGTACCACAACATAATCCGGTTACCAAATAGCCCCGGTTGTATATCGCTATCCAGCCCGGAGGGGCCCACAAACTGCGGCAGAATCTGCCCAGCTCGGGAACGCGCATATAAAGTAAGTTGGCCACTTGCGGAAGCGGGCGCTGCATCGGTGCGGGCAGTTAGTTGCATGCCGGAGGTGCCGATTACAATCTGGCCCGAACCGTTGACGGTGGCATGCGATGCACCACCGAAGCTCCCGGCGCTGTTGTATTGCACCTGGCCGCTACTGCCGCCGGGGGATCCACCCCCACTGGCCGATAGCGTGCCCCCTGATAGGGATAGCCCGGAACCCACCGTTATGGATTCGACATTCCCGGAACCGGCGCTAGACCTACCTAGAAGGGTGCCACTGTTAACGATCTGAAGCTTACCTAGCGGCACGCTGTTGTTAATCAAAGCCCTCGAGCCATCAATGGCCTGGGCCAGCACGATAGCCAATATTAACACTAGTCCGACGGCCATGCCTCTGTGCATGTATCCCCTCCTAAGCTGCGTTATCTATGCTTAGCCACCGCACGCGCCCGGAACTACCCGGCCCGATCTGGAATCCGCAATACTGGTTAGACGCCTTACTGGTGGTCGGATGGCTAACGAGCAGTGACCCGTTCGCGTAAACACTGATGATTGTTCCCGTATCCCGCACTTCCAGGGTGTGCGCTTGCGCGTTGGAACGGCTGGGGCCGCTGGCGCCGGTGACATACGTGTATGTGCCGCCTGTGATTTCCCCGAGAGAAATGAAGTTGCTGCTGGGGTCCCAAAACACCTGCCACTGATCGCCATACCACTGGGTCTGGCTGCGAATCCACAGCGCAATCGGGGAATCTGGGGTGGCAACGTCAGCTATCCGGAGTCGGATCCTTCTTGCGGGGTTAAGAAGCTGAAGTGTGGGAGTATCGTAATCTTGCCCATTTTGATTGTAAAAACCTACGGTCTGCCTGGATATTCCCGCATCGCCCTGCCAGGGGCGGTTGGCTGCTGTATTAATACTCTGAATGCCACTTCCGGCATTGCGCCAGCCCGCATCGGCGTCCGTTTGACTGTAGCCTGCTGTATTACTCGGGCTTCCGCTGACCTCGTCGCTCGTGGGCTGTGGAACACCGTCAATGATTGCCCTGGCCACAAGGTAGTAGGTCGTGCCGTTAAGCAGCCCCCCTACCTCAAAGGACGTGTTGTTGCCTACACCAAAAAAGGTATAGGGGCCTCCCGATACCGTGGAGATTCCTATTTCATAGCTGTCGGCAGCCAGCGCGTTCCAATTTACGACCGCGTACCCATCGTGCCAGGCTGCCGACAGCCCACTCACCTTTGCACCAAATACAAATGGGTTAATGATTATCTTGCTCATGACGGATATCCAATTAATGTCACTTTGAGACCCTTGGCCCCGGTGCCCGCCGAGGTGATGTCTATGCTGATTTCGGCATCGTCCCCCAGGTTGGTGTCAACCAGGTTGGGCTGGGTGGCTGCCGTGGTGCTGGTGCGCTCGTTGGAATCAATAGACAGCTTGTTGCTGCCCATGATAGAAGCTCCGTTCTTCCGAATGTCAACCACAACCAAACCGCTGGTTGAGGCCGTGCTCAGGCTCGCTCGCACCGCTGTTAGGATAAACGCATACGGCATGCGGAAAGTCACCTTAGCCGTGCCGGTGGTCAGGTTGCTGGTCTCGTCGCTGGCAGCGATCACGAAACTCTGGATGCTGTTGAGGCTGCCGCCGGAGGCGCTCTCCGCCCCCACAATGAGCAGCACATCGTTGTTGGCCAGCTTTGCCTGACCTGCGGCGGTCAGCGTGAGCACAGCCCCGGCGACCGTGTAGTCGTTGCCCCCGCCCTCGACCAGAAACTCGGCCTTGGCCACCACAAACACAGCTACGTCGCCCCTCGGTGTCCAGGGTAGGTTGATGGTGTTCTGGCCGGTAGACCAGGTGGCCCGATGAGCCCTGAAGGAGGCCCCCGCGATGGGGGCCTCCCAGGTCGTGCCCGTCCAGACCTGTATGCGCTGGCCGGTTGGGGCATCGGCTACATAGATTTGGCGGCCCGTATCGTTGGCCGACAGGTTCGGGCGAGTCGCCAGCGTAAACACGGGCAGACCGAAGGGAACCCGCGTACCGGCCAGCCTGCTCTCAATCTTGCTCATGCCCTACCCCCTATCCGGGCAGGACGTAATCCACTTCGATGCGGGCCGCGCCTGCCGTGGCGCCGTTGGCGGCGTAGGTGGCGATGATGTTTTCCACCGAGCCGACCGGCGTCAGGTTGGGTTCCACCTCAAAGCTGGTCAGGGCCGGGTAGCTGAGGTCGTTCTCGGTAGCCCCCATGTATTTCGCCGTATTGCCCGATATGCCCACCGAGACTTGCGCCCCCGTACCGCCCGTGAAGGGCGTATCTATGATGAGCCGTACCCGCAGCACCCTGGCATTGGCCGGCAGGGCGAACATGCTGACGGTGGCGGCGGAGTTGAACGCCAGGCTGGTGGTATCGGTCTTGACCGTATCGTTGGCCACAGCCACGTTGGCCCACTCGAGCACCCCTGGGGTGCTGCTTTGCGCCAGCACCTGGTTGGCCGCACCCTGCGCTGTCGGCAAAGTTAGGGTATAGTCGGCGCTGATGGCGGGGCTCTGGATGGTGATCTGGTTGGTATCCCCATCGTTGAGCTGAAGGGCCTTGACCCGGATATCGATGTGGGCGCTGTCGGCCCGGTTGCGGAAATCCAACCGCCCGGAGGCGGTTTTTAACAAGGCAGCCGTGGCGCTGGCCAGGCCGATCTGGAACTGGTCGCGCAGGGTGCCAAAAAGTTCCTTCAGGGGGTTGCTCATATCATCTCCTATAGCGGGACCAGGTTGAGAATCACCACGCCCGCGCCCTGGGTGGTGCCCGCTCCGGGGGTGATGAATAGGTAAATGCCTTCACCGGGGGCCAGCTCGAGGTTTGGGAATACCTCGTACTGGGCGGCAAAGGCGGGGTCATTCTCGCTTGCCGACATGAACCGGCCCGGCTGGCCGGGCTGGCCGATGGATAGCTGGGCGCCTGCCCCGTTGAAGGGGGTGCGAACATCGAGCTCTACACTGGCGAGTAGGGTTGGCGCTTGCACCGTGTGCAGCAACATGGGCGAGGGGACGCCCAAGGTGAAGGCGCGGAGCACCGGGGCGGCGCCCCCTCCACCCGTGCCCGTCTGTACCACGATGATGCCCTGCTCCACCAGCTCCACTTCGGGGTACGCCAGCGCCGTCTGCACGTCCACGCCCAGCTCCACCACCTCGATCTGGGTGGTCTCGAGCGTGGTCTCGTAGTGCTCCCTAACCTCTATAACCTCAATCACCCACCACCACCTTCCCTTCCAGCCACTTCCAGCGGTGGGCCCCTTCAATCAGGGCCAGCTCACCCCAACCCTGCTTCCAGGTCAGGGCCGCCACCTCGGTGTGAGGCATGAACCAGGTCAGTGCCACCCGATCCGGCCCGTTCAGGGTGAAATACAGGTTGGAGTTGGCCGGGGTGGTGCTCACGTCCAGGAGCGGGGGGCCCTGCTTGTTGGCCGGGTAGATGGTGAGGCGGGCCTCGAGGCCGTTGAAGTTCGCCGGTATCCGCTCCCCGTTAGGGGCGCGGTAGCTGCGGGTGAACACCACCCGGTAGGCGTAGCCTGACACACCACGGTGGATGGTGGGAAAGGCGGTCAGCTTTCCCCGTTCTGTAGGCATTGGGCCTCCTATTCGGCTGGTTTGGCCTCGAGATCTTTCAGCTTCTCCTGGAGCGCTTTTTCTCGCTCCAGGGCCGCCTCGAGCAGCGCCATCAAATAGGCGTGGTTTGTTTCGGCCTGGGCCAGCTTCTGCCCCAGGATTTGGATGGTGCGTTCTTTTTCGTCCATAGCTATTGAATCTCGAACTCCAGCCACCAGCCCGCAGCTTGTGGAATTGTCACTGATGCCCCCGAGTCGTTCAG
>DAIUDO010000194.1:0-3987 GCA_036845585.1 Meiothermus sp.
GGGCCCTACGCCCGTTTCGAAGCTGCAGACCCCTCAATGCTCTGCAGAGCTGTGAATATGGGTCAGCTCGATAATGGCCCGCTCGAGGGCCAGGCGCATATCCCGGCCGGTTTTGGCAGCTTGCTCGGCTTCCATCAGGACTTCCAGCGCCCTGCGAACCGTCTCGCCCGACATTTTTTTAGCCAGCAGAAGGGTTTGCTTGGCGGCATAGGGGTGCATCCCCAAGGCACTGGCCGCTGCTCCCTCCCCCAGGATGGGGTCCTCTTGCAGTAAAGCCCAGGCTCTGGCTACCCGCACATACTGCCAGGAAAGCGCCCCCAAAACCCGTAGGGGGTCCTCGCCCCGCTCCATTAGTTCACGGGCATACTTGAAAGCCTGGACGGGCCGGCCTTCGGTGGTTGAGCGCACCAGATCAAATCCGGAGATGGGAGCATCCAAAGCCATGAGAGCCTGTACCTTATCGAGGCTGATGGGCGCAGAGACAAACCTGAGCTTCCTGAGCTCCTGGTCGAGGGCCTCAAGGCCCACCGCAGGGTTCTCGGCGCTTCCCTTGCCGCCCACAAGGCCCGCCAGATACGAGGCGATGGCGCCCGACAGTTTCAAATCGTATTGACGGGCGCGGTTGATGACCCACTGCGTCATTTCCTTGGGCCCTGGGGTGGGATAATCGCGCCTGTGGGCTTTGTCGCCGTACCACTTGCTGCGAGCTGCCGTGGGACGGGGGTCGAGCAGGAGCACCAGCGCATCGGCAGGCAGGCTTTCCAGCACCTCCCTCAGCGGCTTCCACTCAGACTCGGTTAGGTCGCGCATGTCGACCAAGGCCCCGTTGGGACCAAAGAGCCCTCCTCCGGCCTCCTGTGCCACCAGCAAGGGCTCAGGTGGCATCAACCGAGGTGCCAAACCCTGAAACACAGCTTCTCGCAGCAAGGCTTCTCTGGCCAGAAAGCTGTCGCCGGTAAAGACCTGTATCATCTACCGGCAGAGAATAGCACACCAGCTTGAAACAAATCCGCATCCCAATCGAACCCCTTCATAGGCCAGACCACGTGGTTCGGGGAAGAGCCTGCCGCTCGGAAAGGAGTCCTGGCCACCTTGCTGACAACACGCCAGCCCCCGGTTGCGAACATGGCCTGGCGCCAGCACAGAAGAAATGCCATGCGCAGGGCGCTAGGAGAGTGGCCCGTGCTTGTCAAGACTACCGCTTTAGGCTCTCAGCTTTTAGCCTTAAGCGGATGTATATCGCGATCGAGGGTGTCATTGGGGTGGGCAAGACCACTCTTACCCAGCTGCTCGCCGAACGGCTGGGGGCCGAAAGCCTGCAGGAGGTGGTCGAGGACAACCCCTTTTTGCCGTTGTTCTATCAAGACCCTTCCCGCTACGCTTTCAAGGTGCAGGTGTACTTCCTGCTCTCGAGGTACAAGCAGCTGCTGCCCCTGGCCCAACCCAGCCTGTTTGCCAGAGGGGTGGTAGCCGATTATCTATTTGACAAAGACGCCATTTTTGCTGCCATGAACCTTTCGGGGGCCGAGTGGGATCTGTACAACGACCTCTACACCAGCCTCTCGCCCAAAATTCCGACCCCCGATCTGACCATCTACCTTCGAGCACCCCTACCGGTTATTCTGGAGCGCATCCGCCGCCGGGGGCGGGTCTTTGAGAAGCAGATAGACCCGGAGTATCTGGGGCGGCTCGGTGAGTTCTACGAACGCCACTTCGCTGCCTATCCACACCCTCTGTGGGTCATAGATACCCAGGAGTTCAACTTTGCCGAACGTGAGGCCGACCGCGACTGGGTGGTGCGCTATGTGCAGGAACGGCTGGGTCTCAGGTGTGAAGAGCGATGATGCAGCGTCCATTCTCACCCACCCTCGAGGACGCCCTTTTTCGGGATACCGCCCTCAAAACGCTGTTTTTGAAGAGGGCTCTTGGCTCGAGCACTTCGCACAAGCTTCGGGATGCGGTACAACCTCCTCCACACCGGTAACTTCAGAACCAGCTTCTAACCTCTATGTATATCGCTATTGCAGGCAACATTGGCTCTGGCAAATCCACCCTAACCGGGTTACTGGCCGAGCGTTATGGGCTTTTGCCGGTCTACGAAACCGTGGACGAAAACCCCTACCTGGCCGACTTCTACACCGATATGGGGCGCTGGGCCTTTCACTCGCAGGTGTTCTTCCTGGCCAAACGGCTCGAGCAGCACCTAAAGCAGATCAACCCGGCCCTGCGTGTGGTACAAGACCGCACTGTGTTCGAGGACGCCTTTATCTTCGCTCAGAACCTATGGCTCGAGGGCCACCTCTCCGAGCGTGACTGGCAAACCTATCTGGCTCTTTACGAGGGCATCGCCCCGGTCCTGCGCAAACCCGACCTGCTCATTTACGTGCGCGCCTCGGTCGAGACCCTGCAAGCCCATATCGCCCGACGGGGACGCGACTACGAACAACGCATCCCGCCCCAGTACCTGGCCTCGCTCAACCGGTTGTACGAAGCCTGGATTGCAGCGTACAATCTCTCGCCGGTGCTGGTAATTTCCAGCGATAGTGTGAACTATGCCGATGACCAAGAGACCCGTGAGCTGATGTTTCGGATGCTGGAGGCCTATGGCCTGAGCACACCCCTGGTCTAACCCGGTTTGTGTGCAAAAAGCTCCCTCCCCAGCAGTGCTTGGGATATCCAAGCGGCTTTACAAATACAAAAAAACGTCCGCGATACGCCTGTACCTAATGGCCTGATACCGGCTTCTTGGGCACAGCAGCGCCAGCGGTGCGGGCAGACTCAAACACCTTCAGGCAGGCTCGGGGACATCCGAACTGGGGGATTGCCCGGGCAGCACTGGCTGTGGGGCTGCCGGGCCGGTTTTGTGGCTGGGTCTCTCCTTCTCAGCCTGAGGCTTGACGCCCTGGCTGCTCGCATACTCCCACCAGAGTTGCAAGAGCTGAGGTTCCAGATCGGCCACCATGCCCTGCAAACGGGTCAGCTCGTTGCGGGTCAGGCCCGCATTTAGCACCGGACTCACCGGCTTGAGGCTGAACTTGGCCCAGGTGTCCCCGTCGCGGGTCACGAAGATGTGTGGCTTTTCCTGGGCACTACCCGACTTAACGTAAAAGCGGAATCCACCCCGGCGCATCAGGGTCAACATGGCAATAGTGTAGCCGTCCGCGGGCGATCCGGTGGTGCTTCTGACCACCAAGGGCGTTACCGATAACCGCAAAACACTGCCATCTGTCCGGAGAACTCGCCAAACCACCTTTCTACCGGTCATAGTGATATAAAGTGGTTGCCGGTGGATCATCGTCTGAGGCTCTTGATTGGGGTGGCCTTGCTGGGCAGTTTCGCCATCTATAGCTGGCGCGGTCTGGGGGAGGTTTTTCGCGAGCGTGGACGTTTCACCGATGCGCTCGGGCTGGTCCCCGCGCCCACGACCCCCCTGAGCTTTGCCATACCCTCCCTCAGCGAGCTCGCCCTGCGCTACAACCTCGAGCCAGGGCGGGCTAACTGTTCTTTGTGTCATGTCGGCAGCGAGCGCAGCAAGCAGCTCAACCCCTTTGGCCGGACCTATCAGCGCATCGTGCACAAACTGCTCGACCAAACCGTACCCGCCGATAGCCCCGAGGCCCGCAGCATCTTTCAGCTCAGCCTGAATCAAGTTCGCCTAGCCCTTGCAGAGGCCACCCAGGATGGACTCGATTCGGATCAGGATGGATTTGACAACGACCTCGAGCTGCTTTTTGGCTTCCTGCCGGGCGAGGCCCAGTCCAGACCCAATCTGAGCGTAGAAACCCTTCAGCACTACCGCACCCGCCTGCGCCGGGCGGCCCAGGAAGGACGGTTGGAAGCCCTGCTGCGTGCGGGGGTAAAGCCCAGCGAGACCAGTCTGGCGTTCTGGGGTTTCACCGAAGGCCAAACCCCAATAGTCCGTCTCGAACGCCTGGCCCTTTACAAAGCGGCTCTGGACCCGTAGACAGCCGCACATCGGAGGCTTTT
>DAIUDO010000195.1:0-3951 GCA_036845585.1 Meiothermus sp.
GGCCGACTGCCGCTCGATGGGCCGCCCGCAGTGCGGGCAGTAGGCCGTGCCCACGCGGGCAAACAGCAGGCGCAGGTAGTCGTGCACCTCGGTCACGGTGCCCACTGTGGAGCGCGGGTTGTGCGAGGTGGTTTTCTGGTCGATGGAGATGGCCGGTGAAAGCCCTTCGATGCTCTCCACGTCGGGCTTTTCCATCACCCCCAGAAACTGCCGCGCATACGACGACAAAGACTCCACATACCGCCGCTGCCCCTCGGCGTAAATGGTGTCGAAGGCCAGGGTGCTCTTGCCCGAGCCCGAGACCCCCGTAATGACGATGAACTGCCCCCGGGGCAGTTCAACGGTAATGTTCTTCAGGTTGTGCTCTTTGGCACCGCGGACGATAATCCTGTCCATCCGTGGAGTATAACACCGGCCCTTGGCTTATGTAAATAACATATCCACACGCCGCAAATGGTGTATGATTGAGGTTTTATCGCACAATCAAATCCGCCACCCAGACGATCTCACAGGCCCCGTTGCCGGTGTCGGTACGAACGGTGGAGGTGCGCCAGAAAAAGCCGTTGGGGCCGGTTACGTTAACCAGGTACCCCTTGATCCAGACCAGGTGACCGGGTTTGAGCCGCTTTAAGCGCAGCTCAATGTTGGGGTTGGCGGGAATCAGGTGCATGTTGGCGCTGTTTGTAACAATTTCGCCCAGCGGGATGGGGGGCTCGCGGAACCAGGCGTAGAAGTAGAAGCGATCCGACTGCCAGATTTTGAGTTTCCGAAGCACATCGGTATCGGACATGCGGCCCCAGCCCAGGGCCAGATCCACCGGCGAAATGACCGAGGCCGCATCGTAGCGGTAGAGGCGCTTGGAAAGCACCCGGGCCTCGAGCTCAAAGGAGGCCACTGGCTGAAAGCGGTAACCGGGCTTTTCCAGGTGCGGCGCATCGGCGGGTGCCAGCGGCTGCTGGAGGGGTGCGCGGGCCACCAGCACCCCCGGCGGGCGTTCGATGGGCCGGGTTTGCACATAGCGGATCAGCCCAAAAGCCCCCCCAAACAGCAGCAAAATCAGCCAGAACAACCGCACCTTTGCAGTTTAAGCGGCGGCGGCCTCGAGGCCGGTTCAAATCTCATCCTTGGCCAGGTCGTTGAAGCGCACGTGCTGGGCGTGGAACTGTAGCTCCACCGTGCCGGTGGGGCCGTTGCGCTGCTTGCCCACGATAATCTCGGCAATGCCAGCTTTTTCGGAGTGGGGGTTGTAGTACTCGTCGCGGTAAATGAACATCACCAGGTCGGCGTCCTGCTCAATGGAGTTGTGCACGATGATGTTGTTGGCTATGAAGTTGTGTGGGCCGGGAACCGTAAGGTCGAAAACCTCCTCCTGGCCCGCGGCCTCGATGGAGCGCACCGTATCCCAGTAAATATCGCTATCGGCCAGGCGCTCGAGCGCCTCCGAGCCCAAAGCGCCCGCCATGCGCCGGGTGCGTTCACGGCTCAGGTTCTGCCCGAAAAGGGTCGCGCCGGAATAAGCCATCCCCAAAGCCCGGTGCAGCTCGCGATGGCTCATGCCGATAACGGCCAGGCTGGCTCTGGCTGGCTGAAGCCACAGCTCGAGCGGTATTACATCGCGGTTGGTATTCTCCTGGCGGCCCGTCAGATAGGCTTCCACTACGGCCAGCGCGCTTTGCTTTGAGCGTCCCACAGCCCCTACCTCCCGCACAAAACGCAGCAGGTCAGACTGGCCGCTCAGCACCACGTGGAACTGATCCCGCCCCTTGCCTTTTTGCGGTACACGCTTAAGCCTGGCGTTGATACCCAGATACAGCAGCAGGGTTTGCACATCCTGCGCCAAGCCCTCGCTGCTACTGGCGTAGTACACGGCAGGGTAAGGGGCCTTGCCCTGGCGCAGGGCAACACAGCCATCGGTAGACCACAGATGCCGTAGAAACCGGGCAACCGCCGGGGCTGGCTGGGCAAACACCTGCCTGGGGATGCGTTTTTCATGCGAACGTAAACCCCAGACCCCCAGACCCTCGAGCCACACAGCCACCGGGTTGCGCTTGCCCCAGCCCAGCCGGTGCGCCGCACTGAGGTAAACCTGCAACCATCCGCGCTCGGACTTGATTTTGGGAGCGATGGATTCGCCAAACACCACCCTGGCCAGATCAACCACAGTTTGCGCCAGATCGGGGTCGCGTGTGGTGTACTGCAAGCTGTGCCGGGGCAGGGTACAGCCATCGCCGATGAGGTGGCCCAGCAGGGCCAACTCCTCGTCGCCGAGGCTCTGTTGCTGGGGCGAAGCCAGCCGCCTTGGCAGGGCCAGGTAATCCCCCACGGTCAGTTCGTCCAGCCGCTTCCAGCCTCGAGCAGTGAGGAACTTGTGGTTGGCCGTGGCACGAATGCTGCGCCCCAGCCGGGTGGTGAGGGTAAACACCGGCTTCACCCCCGTCGAGAAGGCACGGCTAACCCTGGCAGGCACCAGCTTTTGTGTGGCCTCGTCTAAAGCCAGGACTGCAAAACCGCTTTTTCCAACCAATCCGCGGATGGGCTGCCTCGAGCCATCCGCCATCTGTACCAGGCTATCGCCGGTCAGGCAGCCTGACTCCCTCAGGTCGGAGAGCATGGGCCGCTTGTTGGGACGCGACTCCACCGCCCGCGAAAGCTGCGAAAGCGCGATCACCGGCACGTCCAGCTCGCGGGCCAGGCCCTTGAGGCCGCGGGAGATCTGGGCAATCTCCTGCTGGCGGTTCTCGCCGCCGTTCTTGCCCCCCCCAGGGCCGGACATGAGCTGCAGATAGTCAATCACGATCAGGCCCAGCCGGTGCTGGGCGTGCAGGCGGCGGGCTCGAGCCCGGAGTTCCATCAGGGTCAGGTCGGAGGTGTCATCGATCAGGATGGCCGCCTCGGAGATGCGGCCCGCCACGTCCACCAGGCGCGAGAAGTCGCGGTCGGTAAGCTGGCCCTGCCGCAGGCGGTTCATGTCGATGCGGGCCTCGGAGCAGAGCATCCGGGTAACCAACTGCACCGCTGGCATCTCCAGCGAAAAGATGGCCACCGCTGCGCCCTCGCCCCGCAAGGCCACGTTTTGCGCAATGGTCAGGGCGAAGCTGGTTTTGCCCATGCTGGGCCGGGCCGCAATGATGTTGAGCGAGCCGCTAGTCAGGCCCCCAATCATGCTGTCGAGTTCGCGGAAACCGCTCTTGACCCCGTCTACCTGGCCCTTGTTCTCGTAGAGCATCTGGATGTGTTCGAAGGTCTCGTGTACGAGCTCCTTCATGCTCTGGAACTCAGAGCGGGCCCCCTGGGTGGAGACCTCGAGCACCTTGCGCCCGGCAGTATCGAGGATGTCCTCGAGGCTCCCCTCCTCGTCGTAGGCCATCTTCATGGCCTCGCCCGCCGCGGCAATCAGCTTGCGCAGCGTCCACTTCTCGGCCACAATGCGCCCGTAGTAGTCGGCGTAGGCCGCCGTGGGGGTCTGCTCCGAGAGGCCCACCAGGTACGAGAGGCCTCCCACGTTCTCGAGCTCCCCGTTCTGGCGCAGCTCCTCCGAGAGCGTCACCAGGTCAACCGGGTCGCGCCGGGCCCGCAGCGCCACCATGGCCTCCCAGATTTTGCGGTGGGCTTCCTTGTAAAAAGCATCAGCGGCCAGCAGGCCCTCGAGCCGGTCTAGCACCTCGCTGTCCAGCAGCACCGAGCCCAGCACACTGGCCTCGGCATCCAGGTTATGGGGGGGTACGCGGCCCTCGAGCGGTGTGGTTGCCATAGCTACATCTCCTAAATCCAAAAGCCTTATTCAGCAAGTTCCTACTCTATTCAATCCCGAAAAGTTTGGCAAAGCGCTTGCCAAGTCGGCCATGCTCTGTTATATTCTTACCTGCCAAGAGCGCTTCGTTCCGCGATAGCTCAGTTGGTAGAGCGCTCGACTGTTAATCGAGTGGTCGCAGGTTCGAGCCCTGCTCGCGG
>DAIUDO010000196.1:0-2058 GCA_036845585.1 Meiothermus sp.
AACGCCGCCGAGCGGGGCGAGCAGCTTTTGCGGGGTTTGCAGCAGCTCGAGGCCCACCCCCACGTGGGCAACGTGCGGGGCAAGGGCCTGATGGCCTTGGTCGAAGTGGTGGAGGACAAGCATAGCAAAAAAACCTTCGAGGCCAGCAAGGGTCTGGGTGGAAAACTGATGCAGGTCAGCCGCCAGAAAGGTGTGATCGTCCGTTGCAACGACACCGGCTTTGCCGTGGCTCCACCCCTGGTCATCACCTCGTCCGAAGTGGATGAGTTGGTCAACGCTCTGGGCGAGACCCTGAGCGAGGTACTGGGTAGCTGAAGCGGCAGAGCCGGCTTCACCGTTTTTCATGAACTGGACCCGTCCGGGAAACGCCCGTACCCTGCGGGATGTTTGTGTGAGGCTGCGTCCGCACCGGAGCCCACGCTGCTGGGTGGAAGATGCACTATCGGAACGGGCAGCACCCGGGCACTCCTGTGCATGGATAGGGCACACCGGAGCAGCGCCATTCGGGAACTGGCCCTTGGCTTTTGGGGAGTCTACTGGGTTGAGCGTTGCACCAGGACAGTTTGCAATCCTGCGTTCAACACATGAGGTGCTTACAACACGCCTTGTGCTAAACGGCCAAGCCCACGCTGCTACGCCAGCCACCCGAGGAGTTCACCCTAAACGTTAATGCGACCCAAACACTGCATGCAAATGCCCCCTATCTTCTGGGGCCGCATCCGATAAAAAGATAGTCCTGCCCGACATCCTCTCAGGATGCTTCCTTCGGTCGGGTTGGTTCACCGCTGTTCGGCGCCGGACTGACCAAATCTGGTACAGCTTCTCCAGGAGAGACTGCAAACCCAATCGATGGCATTTATTCTGGCTCCATGCGTAGCGAACTTTGCACTTCTTACACACCGGTTTGCTAAACTGACCGCAACATGGAAAGTTCTTCACATTCGCCCAAATACCGTTGCATGGAGGGCTCATGGGATGGATTGAGTGGTGTAGTTTTCTGTTGGGGGGGCTGGTCTTCTGGCTCCTGAGCTGGCTTTTAAGCTGGCTTGTGCGACGCCCTGTACTTCGGCTACAGAGCCAGCTGACCGAGGCTCAAACCGAGCTGGCCAGCCTGCGCGTAATGGTTCGAGACTTTGACGTACTGAACGCCAACTTTGCTACGGTCAGCAAGGAGCTGGATAACGCCGCCCTGAAGATCCGGGAGCTGGAGCAACAGCTCGGGGATCTCGAGAGCCTCAAGACTCAGATGAGCAGCCTCGAGGCCGAGCGCAACCGTCTCAAAACCGATTACGACGGGCTCCTGTTGCGCTTCGAGCAGGTCGAGAGTGAGCGCAGCCGGCTCTCAACACAGGTTCTGAACTACCAGGGGGAGCTGGCGGTGTTGAGCCGTCAGGTAGAAGCCCTGCGCCAGGACCGCGATGAGCAAAAAACCGAGGCAGCCAGCCTGAGCAGCAAGCTGGTCAATATGAGCAGGCTGGCCGCCGTTCTGGAGGGTTTGCGCAAACGCTTTGGCAGCAAGCAGCCCGAAGAGCTAGAGGCCCATTTCGCCGCCCTTCAGACAGAGGTCGAGAGCAACAGAGCCGAACTATCCAAGCTGCGCGCCGAGCATCGGGCTGCCCTCGAAGAGCTTCAGGCTTTGCAGAGCCACACCCACAGCCTCGAAGCCAGCCAGGACAAAATAGCTGCCCTGGAAGCCGAAATTGAGCGCTATAAGAACGAGTTCAGCGGCCTGCAAGCCCGCTACGGGCACCTCGAGGTCGACCAGCAGAAGCTTCGCGAGGCCTACGAAAATCGCATCGTCAGCCTCGAGGCCGAAAAAAACCAGCTATCCAGCGAACTACAAAACCTGCGCGCCCGCCTGGATACCCAGCAAAAAGAGCAAGCTGAGCTGCACAGGAAACTTGGTGTTTTTGAGTCTGTTCGGCAGCGGCTGGGCAACCTGCCCACCGCCGACCTCGAGGCCCGCATCGTAGCCATCCAGAACGAGCGCAACCAGTACGCCGCTGAGCTGGATGTGTTGCGCAAGCGAGTCGAAGCGGTAGCGGGCGAACGCGACCA